>NZ_CP030048.1:2400909-2701022 GCF_015291665.1 Bradyrhizobium sp. CCBAU 53338 | reverse complement strand
CGACAGCGCCTGGCTGTTGGCCGCTTCGACGTTGGTGTCGGCCAGGGTCAGGTTCGACGAACCGGTCTGCAGCACGTTGATCAGGTTCTTGTTGAAGTCCTGACGAACCTGCACGACCGAGAGGTTCGAACCGAGGCTCGAGGCTTCCGAACGCAGCGTGCTCGACGCCGAGTTCAGGTTGGTCAGCACCTTGTTGGTCGCGGCGTTGTCGATGAAGTCGACACCGTTGGTCAGCGCGGCGAGGCCCAGACCCTTCGAGTTGTACGTCACACCCGTGATGTTCAGGCTCGACTTGCCGGTCTCGTCGAACGTCAGCTTGAGCTGGTCGCCGTTCAACAGGTTGACGCCGTTGAACGAGGAGTCCTGCGAGGTCGAGTCGATCTGGCTCAGGATGTTGTTGTACTGAGACACCAGGTTGGCGCGGGCCGTCTGGGCAACCGTATCCTGGACGGGGCTTGAAGCCGTCGAGAAGGTCAGTGCCGTGGTCAGCGTGCCGCCGATCGAACCACCTGCGCTGCTCGAACCGATGGTCGAGGACGCGTAGTCGTTGGTGGTCGAGACCGTCAGCAGGCCGTTGGCGTCGATCGTGGCGGTCAGGTTGTTGGCCTGCAGCGCCGAGTTGAGCTGATCGAGCGTCTTGACCGTGCCGTTGGTGCCGTCGCCGAAGGTGACGTTGACCGCCGTGCCGCCGTTGAAGGAGGAGAAGGTCAAGGTCTTGCCGGTGATGCCGCCGATGCCGGAGGTACGAGCCGCGGTGAACGCCGTCGCCGTGCCGGTGTTGCCGGCGAGGCCGAGCACGTTCAGCGCGTTACCGGTGCCGGTGACCGACAGGTCGGCATTGACGCCGGTGGACAGCTTGAGCTGGCCGGAGGCGTTGATCGACGAGTTGATCTGACCGGTGGCGGTGGTCAGCGTCGCCGCGCCTGCGCTGATCGAAGCGGTCTGCACGCCGGTGGCAAGGTCGATCGCCTTCAGCACGTCGTTGATCGTGCCGCCCTGGAGATAGACGGTCGAGTTGCCGGCGCCGTCGGTCTGGACGTTACCGCTGACACCGAAGCCGCTCGCAACCGCCGGAGCGTTGGTCGAGCCCGGGACCGGCGCGTTCTTGAAGGTGATGACATGGCCATCGACGTTCAGCGTCGAACCGTCCGAGATCAGCGCGCCCAGCGAGGACGAGCTGGTCGTGCGGGTCGCGGTGACCGTCGCATTGCCGGCACCCGTGGCGGTGGTCAGACCGAGCTCTTTCAGGAAGTCGGCATTACCCGTCACGGACAGATCCGCACCGGTCGAGCTCTTCAGCGTCACGACACCCGCGGCCGCAGACGACGCCGTCGCACCGGAGGCGACACCGATGGTCGCGGCACCGCTGGAGATCGTCGAGGTCTTCACGCCGCTGGCAAGGTCGATCGCGGTCAGCACGTCGCCGACCGTCGCGCCCGGCGCCGCGTTGGTGCCGAGATAGACGGTGGTGTTGCCGCTGCCGTCGGTGACGAGGTTGCCGCTCACGCCCGAGCCGCTCGGAACGGCGGTCGAAGCCGGAGCTGCGCCGGCACGGAAGGTGATGGTCTTGCCGTTCACCGTCAGCGTGTCGCCGTCGGCGGGAGCCGTGGTGAGCTTGCTGGCCGCAGTGGTGCCGAGCAGCGTGATCGCACCGGTCAGGGCCGTCGAGCCGTCGGATGCGTACACCGTACCGGTGCCCGAGACCGATGCCTGGGCCGCGCCGAGGGTCGTGGTGCCGCTTGCAGCCGTCGTGCCGCCGGCGGTGCCGTTGTACAGCACGTTGCTCAGCGCGGTCGCGCTGGCAAAGGAGGTCGTGCCACGCAGGTCGGCCGCCGTCGCACCGGAGATCGTGGTGGAGACGTTGGACTTGGTGGAATAACCGACGGTGGTCTGGAGCGCCTGGTTGGCGATCGACTTGGCGCTGTCGACGAGCTTCTGCAGCGAGGTGATGCCGGTGTTGGCAGCCTGCAGCACCTGCACGCCGTTGCCGATGTTGTCGAGCAGGTTGTTGATGTCGCTGGCGCGGTTGTCGAGCGACTGGGCGGTGAAGAAGTTGGTCGGATTGTCCAGGGCCGAGTTCACGCTCTTGCCCGTCGACAGACGGTTCTGCGTGGTGGCGAGAAGATCAGCGGTGGACTGGAGGGAGAGCAGGTTCTGACGAACCGATGCGGAAAGAACGATACCGGACATTGGGTGTTACCTTTCTGGTAAACGACGCTACTGTTACGCGTCCTGGGATCTTGATTGACCCAGCGACCGGCGGACGGTGGCCCCGAGAATCTAACGAAGCATGAAATGAAACCGGCGCTTTCGCTGAGTCGCGGCGTGATTCGGGCAATCGAAGCCGCAGCGCCGGAGCGCCGGAAGTCAAATTCATCCCTGAAATAACTAGACATTTCCGCGCCGACCGCCCGGATTCACAACTCGTTAACTAATGTTGAGGGAGTATTGCGCCCTGATCCGCCACAACACGCGCTTGAGTTACGAAAGCGTTGATGGAGAACAGGCAATGGCCCTCAAGGTCGAGCTCAGGCCGCACGAACGCATCATTGTCGGCAATTGCGTCATCACCAACACCGACCAGCGCGCCCGCCTTCTGATCGACGGCGAGAACGTGCCGATCTTGCGCGAGCGTGACATCCTCACGCCCGAGACCGCGGATACGCCCGCCAAGCTCGTCTACCTGGCGGTCCAGCTGATGTACATCTCGCCGGATCCGCAGACCCAGCACGGCACCTATTTCAACCTGGTGCGTGACATCGTCACCGCCGTGCCCAGCTCCTGGCCGATCATCGAAGCCATCAACAACAACATCCTGAACGGCGACCTCTACCGGGCGCTCAAGGATGCCCGCAAGCTGATCGCTTATGAAGAGAAGCTGCGCGACCAGTACAACGCCGCACATCCCGAGGGCGACGTCAGCACGGCTGCCTGACCGGCGCTCCCATCCGAACGACAACGGCCCCGGATCATCTCCGGGGCCGTTGACGTTTCAGCCGATGACGATCACTGCGTCGCGAGGGGCGGCGCCTCGACCTCGATCAGACCGCCGGTCCGGAGCGCACCGAACTTGATCACGGCGGACACAAGCGCGTCGATATCGGCCTCTGCGGTGCGGTGATTGACGATCGCAGCGCGGATCGCGAACCTGCCGTCCAGCGTCGTGCCCGACGGCGCGGCGATGCCGGATTCCTGGACATCGGCAACGATCTCGCGATTGACCGCGTCGCCGGCGCGATAACGGAAGCACACGATGTTGAGATTGACGGGCGCGAGCAGCTCGAGCCTGGGATCGGCGAGCACACGCGTCTCCAGATATTTTGCGAGTGCGCAGCTTCGTGCGATCACCGCCCCCAGCCGGTCGGTGCCGAACGTCTTCAGCGTGAACCAGGTCTTCAGCGCGCGGAATCCGCGCGACAGATCGGGGCCGAGATCGCAGGGCCAGACGGTGCCGGCCGCGAGCCCCCTCGCCTCGCGGCTCAGATAGGCCGCCGGCTGCGCAAAGGCCTGCCGATGCCGCTCGCCGTCGCGCACCAGCAGGAAGCCGGCGTCGTAGGGCACCTGCCCCCATTTGTGGAAGTCGAGCGCGATCGAGTCGGCGAGCTCGATGCCCCCGAGCGACGGCGCGAGCTCAGGCGAGAAGATCGCGAGCGCTCCGAATGCGCCGTCGACGTGAAACCAGATCCCCTCCTCGCGGCACAGCTCAGTGATCGCCTCGAGATCGTCGATCGCGCCGATATCGACGGTCCCGGCAGATGCGGTGACCAGGAACGGCTTGAAGCCGACCTCGCGATCGACTGCGATCTGCGTGCGCAACGCCGCGACGTCGATGCGATGATCCGCATCGACATCGATCTTGCGCAGCGCGTCGGTGCCGAAGCCGGCGATGTCCATCGCACGGGAGATGCAGCCATGCGCAGCCTTCGATGCATAGGCCGTGAGCAGCGCACCGTCATTGCCGATGCCGTGCTGCCGCGCCAGTGCGCCGAGCGCGTTCGTGCGCGCCACCAGCACCGCCATCAGATTGGCCATCGAGGTGCCGGTGACGAAGATGCCGCTCGCGCCTTGCGGAAAGCCGAACAGGCCGCGCATCCACGCGACGATCTGGCGTTCGACCTCGATCGGCATGTGATCGCGTCCGCCGAGATTGGCATTGAGGCCGGCCGCGAGCATCTCCGCCATCATGCCGACAGCGGTGCCGCCGCCATGCACCCAGCCCATGAAGCCGGGATGAACGTTGCCGGTCGCATAAGGCGCGACATGCTCGGAGAACTCGCGATAGACTTCGTTGAGATCAGTTGCCGCGCGCGGCACGTCGGTTCTAACAGCCGCGCGAACCTCCTCGGGGATCGGCTGCCAGACCGGGCGCGCACGAACATTGGCGATGCCGTCGATCGCCTCGTCCAGCATGCGATGGGCGAGCGTGCGAAACTCGCTCCAGTCCTGCGGATCGAGCGATCCGCTCGCGACGCCGGCCTGCGTGTTGCGGATGACCTCATTCATGCAGCACTCCCGAGGCCCGCCGCTTCAGCCGCCTTGGCGTGCCGCGACAGCATCGCGGTGAACGCGGCGAAGATCTTGCGCATCTGCGGCGGCTTGTATGGAAACACGACCGGCGAATCCATGTTGTGCACGACTGCAGTGTTGTCGGCTTCGAACACCAGCAGCTCGCCGTTCTGGTTCTCGGCGCAATCGACGATGAAATAGTCGAGCCCGACGCGCCGGCTCATTTCGTCGAGCGCGTCCCTGTGGCGCGCGGCGAAGGCTTGATCGAAGTCTTGCATGAAGATGGCTTCTTCGGCGCGCTTGTCTTCGCTGAACGCCATGTAGGCGTTGAGATACCAGATGTCCCAGCGATCGGCGATCGCCATGTGGCAGGCATAGGGCTTGCCGTCGACCATGGCGAGGCGGATCTTGCGATAGAGGCCGTCGAGGCTCGCGTAATCGACGAAACGCGCCACGAAGAAGTCCTGCTCCTGCCGTTCGGCAAGATAGGCTGCGAGCGCCGCCGCATCGTCGATCTTCGCAAGCCCGACGCCGGCATGCGTGCCGCGCGGCCGTACGATCATCGGAAAGTGCAGTTCGCCCGTGATTTCCGCGCAAGCAATCCGGCCTCCCGCGAGAGCTGTCATCTGTGCACGCGTCGCGTGGGCGGTCACGGGAATGTCGAGACCGGGGATATCGGCGAGCAGACGGAACAACTTGTCGCGATCGAGATTGCCGATCAACTCGGGGCGATTGAGCAGCGGCCGCGGCCAATTTGGTGCGGCCCTTTCGATCAGCGCAAGCGCTTCGCGGCATTCCTCGGAATCGGACGCGACCACGATGGCGACGTCGTGCTCGGGCAGCGTCTCCGGCAGGCCCGTTCCCTTGGTCACATAGAGCGTCAGCAGCTCGATGTCGGAACCTTCGAGCAGGAATTCGATCGGCGTGTTGCCGCCCATGTCGATATCGGCGGCAAGCGCGAGCACGCGCAATCCCGGCTTCGGCGCAGCAGTCGGCGTACGAAACAGCTGGTGGAAGGAGAGCACCTCGGACTGGATCACCAGGCCCGCCTCCTTCTCGCCCATCAGCTGGGCGATCAGCGACAGGTCCAGGCCTTCTCCCGCCTGCGCCGTCCCCTCCGCAATTCGCGCCAGGAGCTGGTCGCGCAGCGGGTGCAGATCGACACCCTCGAAGGCCTGGCGCGTCAAATGCGCAAAGCCGATGCGGTCGGCATAGTCAGGCGCGGCAAGCGGATGCAACATCTCACACCTCGAATACGGACTACGCCGGTGCAGCGGCGGTACGGTCAAGCAGCAGCTCGATCTTCACCAGAACCTGGGCGATGCGGTCGAGGATGTGCTGCACGTTGCCTTGCGCTTGGGCGCCGTCGGCCGACCAGGCGTCAGTGACGAGCCGCGCGCCGATAGACAGCCGCAGCGCGGCCTGCGGCGCGCCGTCCGGTTGCTCCAGCCGGACCGGCTGGCCGACGAGACAGCGTCGCGCGGCAACCTGCCGGTCCGCTGCGCTGCCGCCGACGTCATCGCTCATGTCTTGCGCGAGCGCGCGATGGACGGTGCTGGTATCGGCGATCGACACCGCCTTTCCGTTGCGCAGCAGCGTGAATGGAAAGATCGTGCGCTGGACGAATTCCTCATTGTCCGCATCGGCGGAGTAGCAGGTCGCCGGTATGGCGCGCAGCGATGGCGACAGCGCGATCATGCTGTCGATGCCGGTTGCGAGCTCGGTGATCACCTTGGCGCGGAACGCGACGGGTACGGCATAGTAGCTGCCGATCTCGGCCAGCGCCGCTTCCCAGCGCAGCCATTGACCGAAATTCGGACGGCGTTCGAAGCGCGAGCGCAGCGCCCTCCAGGCCATCGGCCAGTCGCTGCGGCCGGCGTAGTCGAAGAAATCGGGCGCGATTCCTTCGATCCGGTCGAGCGCCCGCGATATGCCTTTCGGCACCAGCAGCGCGCCGCTGAAGGCCGGACCGCCGAAGAACTTCGAGCCGGTCGTCAGCACCATGTAACCGCGATCGAGATAGGAGCGCAGACGCGGGCGGCCGAGCCGCGCCTGGCAGGCATCGACGACGACCTGAACCTTGCGCGGCCAGCGCCGCGCGATCTCATCGAGACAGGCGGCACTCGGCGCGCGCCAGCCGAGCTTTGACGAATCCATGATCTGCAACAGAACGCGCCGGCCCTGCGCGAGGCTGTCCTCGATGGCCCGCATCACCGCCGCATCCGCGTCAGTGCGCATTGCAAGGCCGGAGGCAGCGTCCAGCAGCGGCACCGCAATGCTCTCGCCGGCAAGACCTGCGATCGCCGCGTCCTTGCGCACCGCAAAGCCGCTCGCCGTCATCGTGCTGAAATGGTGCCCGCGCGCGGTGTGAACCGTGCCGCTGCCGGCCTCGTCGGCCCCGACCACGATCGTCACCGGCTGAGCGCCGAGCACGGCGTGGGCCAGAAACAGGGCATGGAGCTGGGAGTCCGTGCCCGATGGCGAGAACACGACATCGACGCGCGGCGGGAGCTGGAAGTGTCCGCGCAGCTCGTCGCGCATGTCCTCGCAGCGCCGGTCGAAGGCGATCTCGACCTCGTCGAACAGCGATTTGTGCACCAGCTCCTCGCGCGCCAGTGCAGCACGGTCATAGGCGCCTTGCGAGATCGTCGATGCCGTCGACGAGGCGAAATTCCAGATCTCGGGCTCGGGCGACGGCGCACAGCCATAGGCGTTGACGCGCTCTTTCGGGCCGAGCGCCAGCCGTCCATCTCCGCCGGAGATGAGCAGCGTATCCAACGGCGTGAAGAGATCGCGCAGGCGATAGCGCGAGCCGCCCTCGGAGGCGCGCTCAATGTCTGACAGACGGGATGCGCCGATGCTCATCCCGGCGGGCTCACGCTGCGTCGGCCGCAGCCACGGGGGCCGGCGCGAATTGCGAGGCGATATCGCCGTGGAACACCGAGGGGCCGACATGGTCGAGCGAGCTCTGGATATCGGCCCAGATCTCGCCGCCGATATCGGTCCAGCGCTTGCAGAAGGCGAAGTCTTCGGAGAGATAGGTCCCGGTCGCCGGATCGATCATGCACTCGAACAGCGCGAACCGGTTCTGGCTCGCGGCCAGCGTGTCGTGCGAATGCTCACGGAAGAATTGCAGACTGGCGTAGTCCGGATGGCGGCACATCGCCTCCAGCGCCTGGCGGCGGATCATCAGGAAGCCGGTGCCGGCATAGCGCACGCGGGTGAAGCCGTTGACCACAACGATGCGATCAGGGTCCTCGATCTCGAGCACGTAGTCGAGCGAGGCCGCTGTCACGTCGGTTCGGCCGGCCTGGATCGCCCGCCTCGCCTTGTCCCAGTTGACCCGCTTGATCGGATAGCAGCCGGCGACGACGTCGGCACCGCATTCGATCAGGCGGAACACCTGCTCCGGCTTGAAGCCGATGTCGGCGTCGATGAACAGGAAGTGCGTCGCGTCGGGGTCATCCAGGAACATCGCGACCAGATTGGCCCGCGCCCGCGTGATCAGCGCATCGCCGTCCCGCAAAAGCACCTTGAGCCCGAGATTGGACATGCCGTGCACGGCGCGCTGGAGCGCGAAGATCGAGCTCGCGTAGATGCTCGACACCTGCCCGCCGAAGCAGGGCGTCGCCACCACCAGTTGCATCTTGTCCGACATTGACGGCTCCGCGTGCCCCAAATCCTCACCAAGAGGTAAAGAGGCATGGTTAACGGCGCCTTAATGCGCCCTTACAGGAACTTGACCAGCGAGAGCTGCGCCAGGCTCGCGGTCGTCTGGTACGACGCCTGGAGCGCGTTCTGGAGCGACAGGATCTCGCTCGCGACCTGGTCGGGCGAGGCCGACTCCGCCTGGTCGACGATGGTCTGGAGCTGCGCCTTGGCCTGGGTCTGGCGCGTGGTCGCGTCCTTCATCGTGTTCTGGGCCATCGCGATGTCGGTCTGGATGTCCTCGACCTTCTGCTGCCCGGCCTGCGGCGTCAGCGCCTGCGTAGTGCGCAGGCTCAATGCCGCGACCTGCGCGCCCGAATATTGTCCGGTCGGCGAGGTCGAGAACGTGCCGTACACGGCGATCGCCTGCAACTGCTTGCGGATCGCGTCCTCGTCGGCCTGCGCGCCATATTGCACCGTGACGGAATCGTCCACCCGCGCCACTGCGGTCGAGCGCGCCGAGCCCGGCCCGTCATTGCCGGTGTACCATTTCACCGTCGTGGCCGTGCCGTTCACCAGCGTCGTCGCCGAGCTCGCCGGCGACGAGCCGACCCGCAGCGGCGGCTGCGTCGCGGTGATCGGCGACGTGCCGAAACCGAGCGCGCCGAGCGCGGCGGTCGCGCCGGCGGTCGAGCCGGAGATGCTCAAGGTTGCCGCATCGTCGGTGTTAACAGTGATCGAGCCGCCATGGATGGTCGAGGGCCGCGAGGTGCCCGTGATGGCGTCGATCTTGCTCATCAGGGTCTGGATGCTGTCGGTGACGTTGAGCTGGTTGCCGGTCGCGCCGGAGGCGACGAAGCTCAGCGTGGTGCCGTTGACGGTGATGCTGTCGCCGGCGGAGAAGCCCGGCGAGATCGAATCCGAAGGCGCCGTGCCCGACAGCGCGGTGGCGCCGCTGATCGGGGCCGCAGGCGTCGCCTGGTTGGTCTTGGCGGCGCCGATCGCCGAGCTGTCGGTGTTGAAGAAATTGTCGCCGGCAGCAACGGCCGACGCCGCCACCAGCGAAGTGTTGGCCAGCTTCGTGATGGCCGTGTTCAGCGCGGCGTTGAGGTTGCTCGCCGTGTTGTTCGGATTGACCGGCGTGCTTGCATCGATCGCAAAGCTGCCGACCGGTGTCGGCGTCGCGCTCGACGCGGTCAGGTCGATCTGCTCGGTCGAACCGTCCGGCAGCGTGAACTGCACGCTGAGCTTGTCGCCATTGTTCGGGTTGACGCCGTTGAGATCGACCGAGAACGACACCGGCGAGCCGCTGGGTCCTGTGACCGTCGCGCCCGTCAGCGTCGAGGACACCGAGGCGATCTTCAGGCCGAACGGCGATCCTGCGACATCCTCGGACACCTGCACCGAACTCGCCGTCGGCTGCGACTGCACCAGCCGCCCCATGCCGTTGGCACCGAGATCGGCAGCCTGGCGTTCCGCCATGACGGTCTTCAGGCCGGCCTGCGTCGTCGTCCCGTTGATGATGTCGCCGGCATTGGCGACCGATTGGGTGTTGTAGGCGGTGCCGGAGAACAGATAGCGGTTGCCAGACTGCGTGTTGAGCACGCCGACCATCGAGCCGAACTGCGCGGCGGCGGTGTTCTGCGCGACCGTCTGGCCGTTGACGTTGAGATCCTGCGAGCTCGTGGCCGAGCCCGTCTGCACCGTGTTGCGGATCGTCGTCAGCGACTGCAGCGCCGTGTTGGCGAGGTTGATGTTGACGTTGACGTTGGTGATCGTGTCGGTATAGGCGGCGATGTTCGAAAGCTGCGCGCGCGAGGCGATCGCGAAGCCCTCGTTGGTCCCCATGCCGGAATAGTTCTGCGACAGCTTGCCGGTCGAGAGCTGCGTCGACAGGTCGGTGAGCTGCTGGTTGATGTTACGGACCTGCGCACCGAGAACCGACGAGCCGTAATTGATGCTGCTGATCGACATGTTTCAGAGCCCTACTGATTACCCTTGAGCCTGGATCAACGTATTCATCATGCTCTGCACCACCGACATCACGTGGGCGTTGGCGGCGTAGGCATTCTGAAGCTGGATGAGGTTCGACATCTCCGAGTCCAGATTGACGCTGGAGGTCGAATTGAACTTGGCCTGGAGCGTCGACACCACGACGCTCTGGCCCTGCTGCAGCTGGGTCGCCTGGGTCGAGGCGTTGGCCTGCACGCTCAAGAACTGCTGGAGGTAGTTCGAAACGCTGCCGGTGAACGGCTGGCTCGCCGAGCCGAGGCCGGTCTGCGGCGAATAGGAGTACACCGCATTGGTGAGCTGCGAGTAGAGATAGTCCGAGCGCGTCGTGTCACCCGTCGGCGTCACCGGCGAGGTGCTGTAGATCGACAGCCTGGTCGGGTCGGCGGTGAGCTGCGTGTTCACCGCGATGCGGCCGGCAAGGCCGGTCATCTGCGAGCCCGAGGCCGTGATCGCACCGGTGTAGAGCGCCTGACCGCCATCGGTGAACAGCGGCAGCTGGGGACCACCCGAGGTCAGTGACGAGACCGTCTTGGTGCTCGACGCCGAAGTGATCCTGGCGAGGCCGCTGTTGTCGTCGGTGACGCGGAGCGTCGTCGCGGTCGCCGGCGACGGAGCCGCGGAGAACGTCAGGTGCGAGCCCGATAGCGCGGTGTTGAGCGCGGACGCGATCGCGCCCATGCCGCCGGAGAAATTGACGCCGACCTGCATCGGATTTGCGTTGGTGGCGTTCTGGAGCGGCAGCGCCGCCGGGTCGGTCACGTTCACCAGCGTGATCTGGCGCTGGGTGTTGGTGGAATCCGTATAGGTGATGTTGACGGTGTTTCCCGGCTGCGCGCCGGCCAGATCGATGTCGAAGCCCGCGGGCGGACCGGAGACGGTGGTGCCCGCCGTGGTCTTGTCCGACAGCGCACTCGACATCGTCGCGGCGAGCTGGTCGACCTGGTTCTGCGCCTGCACCAGCGTCTGGTCGCGCAGCTTCAGGTCGGCGGCGATCTGGCCGGAGGAGACCACGTTGTTGCCGGCAACGTCGATGGACGAGCCGTTCGGCAGCTTGATGGTGAGCGCACCGACGCCCGACTTGGCCGGATCGACGTTGTAGAGCGACGTCGCCCCCAGCGTGCCGGAAGACGTAAACGAGAATTGCGAGGCGAGCCCCGCACCGACCAACTGGACGCCGGTGGTGGTGTAGATGTTGGCCTGGTTCGATCCATCGGTGGTGACGCGGACGTCGACATATTTCGACAGCGTGTTGATGGCCTGGTCGCGCTGGTCCATCAAGGTCGCCGCGGACGGATCGTTCGGCGCCAGGCCCTGGAGCTTGGTGTTGATGTCGGCGATCTGGTTCATCGCCGCGTTGGCAGCTTGCGACGAGGTACCGAGATCCTGCTCGACGTTCGAGCGCAGCGACTGGATGCCCTTGGTGGTGACGTTGAGCTGCGTCGCCAGCGCCTGCGCGGCGCCGAGCGCGACGGTCTGCGCCGACGACGAGCCCGCGTTGGTCGAGAGCGCCTGGAGCGATGAGGTGAAATTGTTCAGCGCGGTTTCGAGCGTGCCGCTGTTGCCGGGCGTGCCGTAGACATTCTGAAGCTGCTTCAGGATGTTGGCCATCTGGTCGGCATAGCCGCTGCCGCCGGTCTCGGTGCGCAGCTGGTTCAGCACGTAGCCGTCGATCTCGCGGCTGACACCGGTCGTCTTGGCCGTCGAGCCGAAGTCACCGGTGGTGACTTCGATCTGGTTCGGCGTCTGGGCGACGTAACCCGGCGTCTGCGAGTTTGCGACGTTCGACGAGACGATCGAGAGCGCGGCCTGGTTGGCACGCAGACCGCTCATCGCACTGGCAAGGGCTGAACTCAAACCCATGTTACTTGCCGCCTTTGGTTACGTTACGCGCCGATCAGCGCAACACGTTCAGGAGATCCTGCACCATCGAATTCGCCGTCGTGATCACCTTGGTGTTGGCCGAATAGGCCTGCTGGGTCACGATCAGCTTGGTGAACTCGTCGGCGATGTCGGTGTTGGATCCCTCCAGCGACGAACCGCTGATGGTGCCCGAGGCTCCCGCGATCGCCGGACCCGACTGGTCGGTCACGGCGTAGGCGCCGCCGTCCATCGCCTTGAGGTAGTTGGTGCCGTTGAAGTGCGACAGCGTCACCTGGGCGAGGTCGAGGTTCTGGCCGTTGGAGAAGGTGCCGACCACGAGACCGTTGTTGCTGACGGACACCGAACGGAGCTGACCGGCGGCGTAGCCGTTCTGCGTGATGGTGTTGATGGTCACCGCGCCGCTGGTGCTGGCATATTCCGTCAGTGCGCCCGAGGAGATGTTGAGGGCGACTGAACCCAGCGATTGACCGCTGACGGTGACGTTGCTGAGCGTGATGCCCGAGCCGCTTGGAGAAGTGAGCGAACCGTCGGCGGCGAAGGTGAAGGACTGTCCTGCGTTCACCCAGCCGACCGTCGTGCCGGTCGCATTCGGGTCGGTCTGATAGAACAAATTCCAGGTGTCGGTGTGACCCGTGCCCAGCGAAGCGCTGTCGGTCTTGGCCCAGCGCAATTGCAGGTTCACCGGCGTGCCGGCCGCGTTGTAGGCGGTCACCGCGCCGCCGCTGATCGATTCCTTCGTGAAAGTGGCGATGTCGTTGCCGATCACGGTGCCCGTACCCGAGGTACCGCCGCCGCCGCGCGCCTTGGTGATGGATGACGTGAAGCCGAGCGCGGCAAAGGCGCTGCTGTTGGAGCTGGTCACCGTCAGCGTGGGGCTGGCAATACCGGTTTGCAGCGTGATCACGCCGTTGGAGATCGAGGAGCCGGTCGCGCCGCTCAGGCCGTCGATCTTGCCGAGCAGGGTCGTGATGTCGTCGGTGACGTTGATCTGGTTCGGGCCGGATGCACCCGAAGCCATGAAGGTCAGCGTCTGACCGTTCACGGAAATGGTGTCGTTGGCGGCGAAGCCCGACGAGAGGACTTCCGCGCCGCCGGCCGTCGCAGCGCCGCCCAACACAGTCGAGCCGGTGATCGCAGGCGTGGACAGCACGTTGCCGCCGCGCGTCACGCTGCTGACACCGAGCAGGCCGGCCGCTGCGCCCGAAACCGTGATATCGCTCGTTGTGTTGGTTGTGATCTGGATGTTGCCGCTCGACGTCATCGTCGCGGTCGCGGGCGCACCACCGGCCGCCGTCGTGATCGCGTTCAGGATGTCGGACATCTTTGCGCCGGTGGGCGAGAGCAGGCCGATCGTGGTGGGATTGCCGGTCGTAACGCCCGACACGGTGTTGTCGAACTTGATCACCGTGCCGTTGATCGTCATCTGCGTGCCGGCCAGGCTGGTCAGCAGCGTGCTGTTGAGATGCGGGCTCACGGCGGAATCGAGCGACGTGCCGCTGCTGACCGCGGCCGAAGAGCTGTCCAGCAGTGCCACCGATCCCGTTGCGGTCGTCGCCGTATAGGCCGAGCGCAGATTGCCGGTCGCTGCCGCACCGGAGACGGTCGCACTGGTATAGGGCGGCGGCGGCGTGCCCACGATCAGCGGGTTGGATGCGAAATCGGACGGGTTGAGGCCGCCGGCCGCGAGCAGCGTGCCGCTCACCGCCGTCGAGCTCGCCACGGTGTTCGGCACCGACGGCAGGTTCGCCGCGTACTGGATCGAGGTCGTCGCCTGCGCCGGGACGAAGTTGTTCTGGAATTGCAGCACCGTCGGCACGCTGCCGGTCGGGTTGCCGGTCTTCGGGTCGACCGCGACGCCCATCAGGTAGTAGCCGGCACCGTTGACGAGGTTGCCGTTGGCGTTGACCTGGAAGTCGCCGCGACGGGTGTAGTAGTTGACGCCGTCGAACACCGGCACGTTGTCGACCACGCCGCTCGCCTTCTGCACCGAGAAGAAGCCGTCGCCGGTGATCGCCATGTTGGTGGCGACGCTGGAGGACGAGATCGTGCCCTGGGTGGTGATGGTCGCCTGTGCGTGGGCAGTGACGCCGCCGGCGACCTGCTTGCTCGGCACGGAGGCGTCCGGAATGAGATCCTCGAAACTGGTCCCGATGCCCTTGTAACCGGTGGTGGACGAGTTCGCGATGTTGCCCGAGATGTTCTGAAGCGCGTAGGACTGCGCCTGCAGGCCACCCACCGAGGTGTTCATTGCATCGAAGATACCCATAACTTTGTCTCCAAATCCGATCTCGGCGGCCGGCAGACCAATGGCCGCAGTCGGAGGAGACGTCGCAAGGCCTATGCCAATGCGGGTATCACAAGAAAATCAATGGCTTAAATAGACATGCCCCGGTCGGATGACCGGGGCACAATTGCCGGCCCGGCAACAATTGCCGGGGAAATCCGTCAAATAAAGACTATGTCGCCGACGGCGCCGCGGGGTGGAACACCAGCCCGAAACCGTCGATACAGTAGCGTAGTCCGGTCGGCTTCGGACCGTCGTCAAAGACGTGGCCGAGATGGCCGCCGCAGCGCCGGCAGTGCACCTCGGTGCGCACCATGCCGAAGGTGCGGTCCTCGGTCTTGCCGACATTGCCCTCGATCGGCTGGTAGAAGCTCGGCCAACCCGTGCCGCTCTCGAACTTGGTCTCCGAGGCAAACAGCGGAAGGTCGCAGCCGGCGCAGGCGAAGGTGCCTTTGCGATGCTCGTTCAGCAGCGGGCTGGAGCCCGGGCGCTCGGTGCCCTCCTTGCGCAGGATCTCATATTGCTGCGGCGTCAATTGTGCGCGCCACTCGGCGTCGGTCTTCTCGATCTCGAATTTTTGCGCGGCCTTCTCTCCAGCCTCGGCCGGCGTTGCCCTCAGCCAGCGGAAGGCCGATAGGCCGAACAGGCCGGCGACAGTCGTCAACAGGATGCGGCGGTCAAACATCTGATTCTCCGTGCGCGGGGAGTCCACGCCCTGAGATACGGGCTCTAACGGCCGATGTTACACGTCCAGGCGGAATTTTTCGCGTCCTTATTGCGAGACGCCCTGCACGTGAGAGGTCTCCTGGGAGGTCTTTTGGGAGGCCGGTTGCGCCTGTTCCGGCGCAGGCGGCTGCGGCGGGGCCATCCGTGGCCGCTCCCCGGGCGGCTGGCGGCGCGGACCGGTGCCGGCGGCCCTGTTGGCCTCGGCCAGCCGCGCCTCGCGTTCCCTGTCCTTCACGCGCATCCGCTCGCGGTAACGGGCGAGCGACCCGGAGGCTGCGGAACTCGCCCTGCCCCATAGGCCGACCAGCTGGCCCGCGACCCGGCCGGTGGCGCCGCCGGCCCAGACCAGCTCGAACGGCGAGAACAGCTTCCAGCGCTCATCGCCCCACAGCATGCTGCGCGCGATCAGCTGCCCGGCCAGAGCCGAGGTGTTCATGCCCTGGCGGCCGAACCCGCTCGCCACCCACAGGCCTTTGCGCAGCTGGCCGATCTGCGGCATGCCGTGCACGGTCTGGCCGGTGACGCCGCCGAACATATCGGTGACCTCGACATTGCCGAGCCCTGGGAAGATCGACCGGATGCGGCGCTTGACGGCGCCTGCAAAGCGCTGCGGCCGCGCGGCCCAGGTGGTTTCCGGGCTCTCCCACATCAGGCGGTCGCCATCGACGATGCGGAAATGATCGACGCCGTCGGAATCCATCACCGATCCCTTGAAGCCGATGATCTCGTGCACGCGCTCGCCGAGCGACGCGGTGATGCCGGCGTAACGCCAGACCGGCAGCAGCGTTTCCGACAGGCGCCGCAAGGGCGCGCCGAGATGGATGTTGCCGGCAAGCACGATGTGGGAGGCGCGCAGCCGCGCCGAGGGCGTGACGATGCGCTTGCGGATACCGGAATGATCGATGCTGACGACCGGTGTGTCCTCGAAGATGCGGGCGCCGGCGCGCCGTGCCAGCGCGGCGAGGCCATGCACATATTTGCGGCCGTCGACCTGGAACGCCTTTGGGTAATAGACGCCGTGGAAGTAACGATCGGTCTTGAGCACTTCGCGAACGCGATCGACCTGCCAGCCCTCGGCCTCGGTGTCGAAATCCTCGTTCAGCATCTGCAGCCGGCTGATCAGCCGGTCGCCGGCATCGACGTTCGAGACCTCGAGCACCCCGTCGGTGAGGCCGATGCCCGGCATGTTCTCTTCAGTGGCGTTGGCGCGGACGAACTCGGCGCCCTCCCTGGAGAGCGTCCACAACTCGCTGGCGTCCTCGAAGCCGATGCGCTCGATCAGGTCGGCGAGCGGCAACGCGAAACCCGGCATCACGGTACCGAGCTGGTTGCCTGAGGCGTTCCAGCCGACATGGCGGCCCTCGAGCACCGCGACGCTGGCCCCGAGCCGGGCCGCCTCCAGCGCAATGGAAAGGCCGGCAAGCCCTGCCCCGATCACGCAAATGTCGGCGTCGAGATCGAACGACAGCCGTTCACGCTCGCGAAAGCCGGCTTCTTCCTGGGACACGCTTGTGAAAGTCTCGCTCATGTCGTTTTCTTAAAATACCGAGCAGGCGCTTGTCACCTTGTCCTCGATGGGCGCCTGTAGATTATTCTGGACGTGGAACGATTCGAGAATGCCATGCGCCGTTTGATGCTGCTGCGTCACGCCAAGACCGAGACCGACGCGCCGAGCGGCCGTGACCAGGACCGCCGGCTCGACCATCGCGGCCAGCGGGATGCCGCCGAGATGGGCGAATGGATGGCCAGCCATCCGCCCGTCCCCGAGATGGTGCTGGTGTCGCATGCCGTCCGCGCCCGGCAGACCTGGGACGTCGCCTGGGAGGCGATGAAGGACCGTGTCGCGGCGCCCGAGGTCGCGATCCTGCCGGAACTCTACGGCGCCGATCCTGCGCAGATTCTCGAAACCATTCGCACTGCAACCGTCCCGGCCAATCCCAAGCGATTGCTTCTGGTCGGGCACAATCCCGGCATGCACGAGGCTGGCCTGATGCTGACGGGCAGTGGCGATCACGCCAGCGCCAAGGCACTCGCCGACAATCTGCCCACAGCGGGGCTTGCGATCCTCGACTTTGACGTCAAGGATTGGGGGGACGTGGCCTACCGCCGCGGCAAACTGGTGCTGTTCGTCAGCCCCAAGTTGCTTCGACAAGGATGATCGCGCGACGTGCCGACAAGACGTGCTGATTGGAAGATTAGGGAGGCGCAGATGTTCAAGTCCATCCTCGTACCCATCGACCTCGCCGACACCGATCTGGCGAAGCCTGCGATCGAGACCGCGGCAACGCTGTCGCAAAACTGGAATGGATCGATCCGGCTGCTCAACGTGCTGCCGATGACCCCGGTGATGCTGGCCGAATACGTCCCCGCCGATTTCGACGAGCAGCAGCGCCAGACCTCGGAAGAGGCTCTCGCCATCGTCGCCCGCGAATCCGGCATCGACCCCGCCCACATTTCCAGCGTGGTGCGCCAGGGTGGTATCTATCACGAGATCCTGGAGGAAGCCGCGCACATGAAGGCCGACCTGATCGTCATGACCTCGCACCGGCCTGCGATGCGCACCTATTTCCTGGGGTCGAATGCCGGGCATGTGGTGCGTTACGCCAAGTGCTCGGTGCTGGTTGTGAGGCACTGAACTCGGAGCAATGTCGTGGAGCAATGGTGGCGGAGATGGACCTATGAAGTCCCGCGGGCGATCGGCGATGCGTTACGGAACGTGCTGGTCGTGCAACTGGCGGCGCTGCTGGACAGGCTGACGGTGTCATCGCCTTCCTCCCCGTCGTCATTCTCATAGGCGCCTACTATCACGGCATCCCGATTCCACCTGAGCTGATGCTGGTCGGCGACTTCCTCGCCTATATCGACATCTTCTCGGTGCTGCTCCTTCTCGGCGTGCTCAGTCGCGTCAGCACGGTCCCTTTCTTGCCCAGCCTCGACGGGCAAAACACCCCAGCCTTGGGGCAACCCGCTTCGCCAAAAATATTCCACTTTACCGAACTTCGGAAATATCGCATGCGTCGCGGTAACCCGGCCCATGGAAGAGGGGCGTATCGCGATCGTCACGACGCGGGCCGGGCTGTGGGGGCGTGGGTCTCATCGGCGCGAAGGGCTTTGCAGGGCGGGCAACTGTGAGTGAAGACCATCGCGCACACGACCGATGTGATCTTCGGCTCGAAGCCGATCAACGAAGCCGACTATGAGCCCAGCATCGGCTTTAACCCCCTGCACGATCATCGCTGAGGACGACACCGCTGACCGCGAGCCGAGCTTGGGCTGGACCGCGGACGGCCAGTTCGGCAACTGCGCTGACCTGGAGCAAGGAGCGCCGGCCGTTGCGCCACAGAACGTCCGTGAATTGAACGAGGCCACCGTTTGGGTCGACCACTCGCACCGGCGCTTCTCAACGGGCTGACCAGTTCGCAGCGCAAGCGGATGACCAAGCGGACGCGCAGTCGGAATTCCGATTGCGGCGTGGTCATCGCCTGTTGCGGTTGATCTGAGCCCTATGGGCACTCCAGCGGCTTAGATAGGCACGCCGGCGCGTCACGAGTTGACGTTGACGGGCAAGAGGTCCGCCGGCTCACGCTGGCGGGTCAACCATTTTTGCCAATCAAAACGACGACTTGGTGACCCCCGCGCTCTTCGAAATGCTCGACGGCTCCAAGGGAGTGAGTTCCCGCCACTTAACAAATGTTGAGATTTTCAAGGCGTCCTTTTGTCGCAGGTGTGGCGCTACTGCTACAGCTTAGGCGAGTGGAAAACGCTACTTTTCCATAACTGGGCGGTCGCGCCGATTCTTATTTCTGGGGAGATACCAATGAAGAAACTTATTGCAATCGCTACCGGCGCACTGGCGCTCGGTCTTGCTGCCCCCGCTAGCGCAGCAGACCTCGCGGCCCGTCCCTACACCAAGGCTCCGCCGATGGTAGCCGCGATTTATGACTGGAGCGGCTTTTACGTCGGTGCCAATGGCGGCGGTGGTTGGGCCCGCGACTGCCGTAATAATGTCACGACTGTAACGTTCCTCGGCTGCTATGATCCGAGCGGAGCGGTTGCAGGCGGTCAGATCGGATATCGTTGGCAGTCGGCCAGCTGGGTGTTCGGCCTTGAGGCTCAGGGCGATTGGGCTGACATTCATGGCACGACCCAGAATCTGGGCAATGCACTCAACTCGCTCTCGACCAAGATCGATGCCCTCGGTCTCTTTACCGGGCAGATCGGGTACGCTTGGAATAATGTTTTGTTCTACGCAAAGGGTGGCGCTGCCGTTGTCGATCAGCGCTTTGACTTCATCTCGAATGCCACAGGCTTGGCGGTTGCATCAGCAGGCTACAACACTCGTTGGGGCGGCACGGTCGGCGCCGGCCTCGAGTTCGGGTTCGCGCCGAACTGGAGTATCGGTGTCGAGTACGACCACATCTTCTTGGGCCATCACGACGTGACCTTCATCAATAATACAACGGGCGCGGCCTTGGCCGACACTTACAATTCTGGCGGCGACGTTGATCTTGCGACAGTCCGTGTGAACTACCGCTTTGGCGGCCCGATCGTCGCAAAGTACTAAGCAGCGGCATTCGAGAAACAAAGGCCGGCTCACAGAGCCGGCCTTTTATCTTTGGGATGTTCGATGACCAAAGCCGACAGACCCGTCACACCTGCTCAGCTCGCCAATCACCTCAACTCTGCCTTCGCCTCGGCTGAACCTCATGTAATATCCCAAGCTATCGGCAAGGCTCTCGGCGAGTTCAACATCTCAGAAATGGCGCGAGAGACAGGTTTAGCCCGGCAGAGCATCTATCGTGCTTTCCAGACACAGACGCAACTGCCGAACTTTACCACCGTCCTCACTGTGCTCACGGCCATGGGATTGCAGTTCAAGGTAACGCCCAAGCGCAGGCCGTCTAAGAAAAGCAATCCGGCCAGCGGCCTAGCTTGAGCCAACGCTGAAACCGCCACTGCTCGCGGGGGTCACGCTCGCGGAATTCAAACGACAAAGCCCCGGCATCAGCTCGGGCTTTTCTTTTGGATGATGTTGCTTTACCGGAGCGGAATAAAGATCGCCGGCTTTCGAGGGCGCTAAAAGCTGACTTTGCGAGCCATGATGTGTCCCCGTTCTCGCGATGTGCCGCGATTGTGTCCGCGCCCGCCGACGCGCGCACGCGGCATTATGGGGATAGTAGTTTAGAAAAATCAACGAGATGAAGAGCGCGTCTGTGAGTGTGCGCGTGCGTGGCCATATTAATTTTCCCCCTGCGCAGGGAAGGCCGTGTGTTCGGCCACACCTGCATGCCGCTGTGCAGTCCCTTTGCGCTACATGCGCGCAGCGGACCGCGGGTGCGAGGTCGGCACCCGGTCTTCCCTGCGGCCTCAATGAGGCGACAAAGCAAAGCTCGTGCACAAGCCGCGAGGATGCGAAGGCGTATCTATTGAAGAGAGGTCCCGTGCCCCGGACGCAGCGCAGGCTCCCGGCGCTGAGAGGCATCGTCCGGTGCGGTGCGCTGCAGAGCGGGGCCCATGTATCAGCGCGCCGTGTCGCCTCCCGGGTCCCGGCTCTGCGCAGCAGCGTGAGAACGCTGCAGCGCGTCCGCGACACAGGTGCCTTACAGATAGCGCGTCAGTTCGGCCTTGAACTGGCCGTAGACGGCATCTTCGATCTCGCTGCGGTTGATCCCGATGTCGCGCAAAGCGCGGTCGTCGAGCTCGTTCAGCGTCTTGACGGCGGAGCGGCGCTCCAGGCGGTCGAACAGGGCGTAGGCGGCGCCCGCGAGCGCGGCAAAAAATCCGCTCGACGAGGATGGGCGTAGACTCCGCCCGGCAGTTTGCGAGATCGTGGTCATGTTTCTTCTCCGGCCTTGTGTCCCGCGCGGCGAAGCAGGTGCCGTTGGCGCAAACGCCTGAGCGTCTGCACCTCACTTGCCGTCGGATTGCTCTCGCTCACCTCGGCTCAATCGCGGAACTTGATGGAACTTAAATGCTCCAGTACATTGCTCGGAGCAAGGAAAACATTGCTCTCGGTGCAATAATGTCCAAGTTCGAGTACGTGAAGCTTGCGGATGCCATTGCCGCAGATATCGCTAAGGGCACGTTAAGAGCCGGCGACCGCCTGCCGCCGCAGCGCAATTTTGCATATGACCGCGGCATTGCAGTCTCGACTGCGAGCCGGGTTTATACGGAGTTGCTCCGCCGCGGGCTCGTGGTCGGCGAGGTCGGCCGCGGCACGTTCATATCAGGCGACATCAGGCGCGAGGTCGAGACGGTCGCCGAGCCGCGCGATGCGCGCATCGATTTCGAGGTCAATTATCCGTTACTGCCGCAGCAATGGGCGATGATCGCCAAGAGCCTCGCCGGGCTCGAGCGCGTCGATGCGCTCGAGTCCGTGCTGCGCGCCTCGACCAGCACCGGTACCAAGAGCGCGCGCAATGCCGCTGCCGCCTATCTCGCGCGCAAGGATTTCACGCCGCAGGCCGAGCAGATCGTGTTCACCGCGAACGGCAAGCAATCGCTCGCCGCCGCGCTGGCGGCGCTGGTGCCGACCGGAGGCCGCTGCGGCGTCGAGGCACTGACCTATCCTTACATCAAGAGCATCGCCGCGCGGCTCGGCGTGACACTCGTGCCGATCCCGATGGACGAGTTTGGCGCGCGGCCCGATGCGATCCAGAAGGCGCATCGCGAAGCGCATCTGTCGGCATTGTATCTCCAGCCCATCATCCAGAATCCGCTCGGCGTCACCATGAACGCGACACGGCGCGCCGACATCATGCGCGTCGCCGAGAAGCTCGATCTCACCATCATCGAAGACGCCGTCTACGGCTTCCTTGCCGATGACACGCCGCTCGCGGCGCTGGGACCGGACCGCTGCATCGTGCTGGATAGTCTGTCCAAGAAGGTCGCGCCGGGCCTTGCCCTCGGCATCCTCGTCGCGCCGCCGCACTTGCGCGAAAGCGTGATGAGCGCGGTCCGCACCGGCGGCTGGATCGCCTCGGGCCACGCGCTCGCATCCGGACAGCGGCTGATGGCCGACGGCACCGTCGCCGAATTGACGCGACTGAAGCGCATCGACGCCGCGCGCCGCCAGCAGACCGCAGCACGGCTGCTCGCGGGCTACCAAGTCGCCGCCGACGCACGCTCCTATCATCTCTGGCTGACGCTGCCGCCGCACTGGCGCTCGCAGACGTTCGTTGCCGCGGCCTCGCGGCGCGGCATCGCGCTGACGCCCTCCTCGACCTTCGCGGTCGCGCATGGCCACGCCCCGAACGCGGTGCGGCTGGCGCTTGCGCCCCCCTCGTTCGAGCAGCTCGATTCCGGCCTGCGCACGATCGTGTCGCTGCTCGGCACCAAGGAGGAAGATTTCGACTCGACGGAGTAACGCGCTCGCCGTTTACGCCTCCGGCCATTCGGCGATAAAGCCGTTCGCCTTGTAGGGCTCGACCTTGTGCCATTCGTGCAGGACACGACGGCGAAACTCGGCGTCGGTATGCCAGAGCGTGCGCGGTGTCGCAAAACTGTCGACGGTGAGCAGCAGCTTCGTCACCTCCGGCCAATGCCGGTGCAGCGTCATCGGATAACGCCGCGCAGTCCAGGTGTTGCCGAGGCAGATCACGCTGCGGATATTGTGCAGCCCCAGCGCCGCGTCGATGATGGGGAGCGAGTAGATCACGTTCTCGCCGGTGTTCATCGCGCGGTGTTCCTCGAGGATCCGCTCCGCCGGAATGCCCGCGGCGACCATCGCCGCCTTGATGATCTCGCACTCGGATTGCTCCGAGCCCGGCGTCACGCCGCCGCTGACAATCACCCAGCGGAAGAAGCCGTCACGCCACAGCCGCGCCGCGGCCTCGACGCGGAGCGCAACGTCCTCGCGGGTGCCGAACAGAAACAGCAGGTCGGCGGGCCGAAGCGGCGTGTCGATCAAATGAATGCGATTGATCTCGGCGATCTCGTCGGCCGTCGGCAGGCGCGTGCTGCAATTCCCTGATGTCATCCGCGGCACGATGCGCGACCGGCGCGCGGCTGCGAAGTCAAATTTGATTGCGGCCGATTGCAGGTTCTACGGCAGCAAGCCGGCCGGCAACCGATCAAAGCCATAGCTGCGCGGCTGGTTGCGCCGGACGAAGCCGCCGACCTGCCAGGCGAACAGCGCGGCAAAGCCGAGAATGAACAGAACGCCGGCGAATTCCCCGATCATCAGCGCGCGGATCAGCAGCCCGGCCATCGCCACGGCCAACAGCGCCAGGAACGCCAGCACCGCCGCATAGGTCTTGGTGCCGAGGCCGGCGGTGAGCTCGGCCCGGCTACCGGCCTTCGCCATCCGCGCATGCAGCTCGACGATTAACGCGCGAAAGCCATTGTCCTGTGGCGCCATCAGCGCCGCGGTCTGCCAGCTCGTCGACAGGATCGCGATGCGCCCGCCCTTGGCGTGGCTGACATCGGCGCGGAAACGGTGCTGCTGCATCGAGACCGGGCGGAACGACAGCCTGATGGCGCTGATCTCGTCATAGCGCCAGACGCCGGAGCGGCCGGCGACGTGCCAGGACAATCCTTCCTCGGTCAGCTCGAAGCGATGCGCCGAGCCGATCAGCGACGCCTTGTAGGCATAGCTCGTGACCGACCGTCCCTCCCCGTCCGAAACCCGCATCACTCAATCCCGTCTGCGATCCGCTTGCGCGACCGCCCTCACCCATCCTACAAGCGAGGCATGGCTGAGACGATCTATTTTCCGCGCCGGCTGATTCTCGGGGCCGCCATGGTCTCGGGCGTGCTGCTCGCGCTCGCCGTGCACATGCTGGGTGCGCGCTACGGGCTCGATCTCGGCGGCCTCTGGCGCTCCGACACGCACGAGTTCATGCCGACGGGCGCGGCGATCGCGTGGTGGCTGATCGCGACGGTCGGATTCTCCGGCGGCTATTTCACGGCGAGCCTGATGCAAAGCGCCGTCTCCGGCCAGATCCCGCAGCGGATGCGCCAATTCCTGATCGCTGTCGGCGTGCTGCTGCTCGCCGGCGCCGGACAGGCAGCCTCGGCCCCGAGCCCGATCCCGACTATATCAGGCGTGCTCGCGGGTCTCGCGGCGCTGTGCCTCGGCGCGGTGATGGCGTTCTGCGGCGCCCATTTCGCGCTGCGCCGCGGCTAGTCGGTCAGGCCGAAACCCGCAGCCGCGGCCGATCCAGCATCATCGCGACATCGCAGGCCGGCCTCGGCTGGCTGAACAGATAGCCTTGCGCCTGGGTGCAGCCCTCGCGCCGGAGCAGTTCGAGCTGCGCGTCAGTCTCGACACCCTCCGCCGTGGTAACGATGCCGAGGCTGCGGCCGAGACCGGTCACCGCACGGATGATCGCTACGGAATCGTCGCGAGTCGCAAGCTCCGACACGAAGGAACGGTCGATCTTGATCTTGTCGAACGGGAAGCTGCGCAGATAGCTCAGCGACGAATAGCCGGTGCCGAAATCGTCGAGCGAGATTCGCACGCCCATGGCTCGCAGCTCGTGCAGCGTCGTGAGCGTTGCCTCGCTGTTCTGGAGCAGCACGGATTCGGTGATCTCGAGCTCGAGGCGGCGCGCCGCCAGCCCGGATTTCTCCAGCGCCTCGGTCACCGATGCGATCAGGTTCGGATTCTTGAACTGCACCGGCGACAGGTTGACGGCGACGCCGATATTGTCGGGCCAGGTCGCTGCATCGGCGCAGGCACCGCGCAACATCAGCTCGCCGAGCTGAATGATGAGGCCGGTCTCCTCGGCAAGCGGAATGAAGTTGATCGGCGAGATCAGGCCGCGCTGGGGGTGGTTCCAGCGCATCAGCGCCTCGAACGCGACGACACGATCGCTGGCGACGTCGCGGATCGGTTGATAATAGGGCTGGAACTCGTTGCGCTGGAGCGCCGCGCGCAGATCCATTTCAAGGAGGCGCCGCGCCTGTGCGCGCGCATCCATGCCGGTCTCGAAGAAGCGATAGGTGCCGCGGCCGTCGGCCTTGGCGCGGTACAGCGCGAGGTCGGCATTCTTCAGCAGCTCGTCGGGATTGCTGCCGTCCTGCGGCGACAGCGAGATGCCGATGGAGACCCCGATCACGATCTGATGGTCATCGATTTCGTAAGGCGCGGAGATCACCTCGACGAGGCGGCCGGCAAGCGCTCGCGCGGCGGCTTCCTCCGAGCGGCCGATCTGAACCACGGCGAACTCATCGCCGCCGAGACGGGCGACGGTGTCGTGCTCGCCGACGGTCGCCTTCAGCCTGCGGCCGACTTCCTTGAGCAGCGCATCGCCGATGGGATGACCGAGCGAGTCGTTGATGTCCTTGAAATGATCGAGGTCGAGGCAGAGCACCGCGAGCTGGTCGTTCGAGGCCGCCCGGCGCAATCCCTGTTCAAGCTGTTCGTGGAACAGCACGCGGTTCGGCAGATTGGTCAGCGCGTCGTGGCGCGCCATGTGCGAGATCTTGGCCTGCGCCTCCAGCCATTCGGTGATGTCCTCGAAGGTGGCGACCCAACCGCCGCCCTGCATCGGCTGGTTGACGACACGGATCGAGCGGTCGAACCGACGAATGACGTCCGTCGTCGTACGTCCGTCCCGGGCATCGTCGACAAGGCGTGCGAAGAATTGTTCGGGATCGCCGGTCCACTGCCCCTTCGCCGCCTCCTCGCGGAGAACCTCGATCAAGACGCGGCCGGTGAGCTGCATGTCGGAGCGGCGGAGCATCGCCGCATAGCGTTCGTTGAACAGGATGATCTTGCCTTCCGCATCGAACATGCAAAGGCCCTGCGACATGTTCTCGAGCGCGGTGTCGAGCACGACCTGCTGGCGTCCGATCTCGCCCTTGGCGCGACGGTCGAGCACGGCGGCCGCGAGCGCGATGGCGATAATAGCAGCGGCCGCGCTGGCAGTCAGGATGGACAATGACGCCGGCGGGATCGAAAGACCGCCGATCGCAAGGGTCGGATCGGGCGTCAACTCCAGTGCGCCCATGGCGGTGAAATGGTGCGAGACGATGGCAACGGTGAGCAGGATAGTTGCGCCGAGCGCGTTGGACAGGCTATCGCCTCGGCCCGCGACGAACAGGGCGAATGATCCGAATACGATGCCGAGCAGGATCGAGACCGTGACGGTTCCCGTGCTCCAACCGACATGAGCGGGGATCTCGAACGCCATCATGCCGGTATAATGCATCGCTGCCACGCCTGCGCCGACGATGGCACCACCGACCGCGACCAAAGCTCCGCGTCTTGCCGAAACCGAGATGCTGAGACCGATGAAGGTGACGGCGATCGCAAAGACCAGCGAGAGAACCGTCACCGGGATGTTGTAGGCGCCGCCGGCGCCCGGCCCGTAGGCCTGCATCGCGATGAAATGGGTTGCCCAGATGCCGCAGCCGGCCACGACTGCGTCGAGGGTGATCCACACGAGGCGAGCACCGCCGTTGGCCGCGCGCGCCCGGTGAAACAGGCTGATCGCCGCCGCGCTCGCAAGCAGGCACACCGCGCCGCCGAGTGCGACCAGACGCCAATCATGCTGGTCGGTGAGACAAAACAGAACTTGATACATTGCCGGCCCCCATTCATCGGGCACTAGAACCGGCAGAAATGGACAGTCGGTAACCGGCTATGCGCCGGTTACCGGAATGGTGAACAGGGAATGTGTGCGACTGTTCACATTGCGCGTGCCGGGGCCCTCGCACCAAATCCGATCACGGCCGCCGCGATCAGCAGGACCGCCGCCGATATGATCAGCGATTGGTGTAGGCCCGGCACGAAGGCGCTGTCCGAAGCGATCAGCGACCCGAACAGCGCGACGCCGAGGACGCTGCCGGTCTGTCGCGTCGCGTTGAGCACGCCGGCGGCGATGCCGGAGCGCGCCTTCTCGACACTGCCGAGCAAGGTCGAGGTCAGCGGCGGTACCAGGAGGCCAAGTCCACCGCTGATCGCGATCATCTGCGCAAGGATCGCCCAATAGCTCGTCCCGGCTTCGATCCAGACCAGGCCGAGACAGCCGAGCGCGGATATGGAGGCGCCGACGACGATGGTCGGGCATGGCCCGATACGCTCGGAAAGGCGCGGCGCCAGCAGATTGACGGGGAGCACCGCACCCATCATCGGAACGAAAGCAAGCCCGGTCCACCACGCCGACAGGCCGTTGATCCGCTGGAAATAGAGGCTCAGCACGAAGATCAGGCCGTAGATGGCGATGTTCACGAGCAGACCGACGATCGTGGTCAGGGTAAACAGCCGGTGGCTGAACAACGACAGCGGCAGCATCGGCTGCGCCGTGCGGCTCTCGCGCCAGACGAACAGCGTGGCGAGGACGGCTGAGGCCACGAAGGCCGCGATCACGGCCGGATGGTCCCATCCCAGCGCACCGGCTTCGATGATCGCGCCGGCGAGCGACCCGAGTGCGCCGATCGCCGCAAGCTGGCCCGTCAGATCGATCTCGCGCGAGCGCGCCCGCGTGGTTTCGCTCGCATAGCGCCAGCTCAGCCACAGGCCGGCGAGGCCGATCGGCAGATTGACCAGGAAGATCGCGCGCCAGCCGACCAGCGTGATCAGCGCGCCGCCGACGAAGGGACCGGCGGTCAGCGCCAGGCTCGCGCCTGCGGCCCAGACCGCGACCGCACGGCCGCGCGCTCGATCGTCCGTGTAGGCGTGGTTCAGCAGCGCCAGCGAATTCGGCACCAGGATCGCCGCTGCCAGCCCCTGAACCAGCCGCGCGCCGATCAGCACGATGGCGTTGGGCGACAGCGCACAAGCTAGCGAGGCCGCGGTGAAGATCGCGAACCCCGCCATGAAGATGCGCTTGGCGCCGATCCGGTCGCCGAGTGCGCCCGCCGTCAGGATGAAGGCGGCAAAGGCGATGGTGTAGGCGCTCACCACCCATTGCAGCTCGGCGACGCCGCCGCCGAGCGTCTTGCCCATGGCATCGAGCGCAGTGTTGACGATGGTGACGTCGAGCTGCACCACGCCGTAGCCGAGGCTCATCGCCGCCAGCGTGAGCGAGGTCGCGAGGCGCGATGCGGTGCGCGGAGCACCGTTCGCGTCGAAGGATTCGAATTTGATGGTATCGGCGCGCATGCTGCCACCTCGATTGCAGCCCCATGCGACATATACACCGTCGGTCCGTCGCCATGTTTCGACAATGACCGAATGATGAATATCCGATAAGGCCGCGCCGCGCGGGATTGGCCGCGCGGCGCTCTGGTGGCTGAAGACGGCCTTAGCTCGCCGCCCGCAGGTTCACCTTGCTCTCTGCAAGCGACGTCAATTTCCTGTCGGTCGCCTTCTCCTCCTCGAGGGTCTTGGCGAGCACGGCGGCGCAATCGCTGCGGCCGAGCTGCTTGGCCCAGGCAATCAGGCTGCCGTAGCGGACGATCTCGTAGTGTTCGGCGGCCTGCGCGGCGTTGATCAGCGCTGCGTCGAGCACCGCCTTGTCTGCGACCTCGCCGGCGGTCTCGTCGGCTTCCTCGATGATGCCGTCGATCGCCGGGCAGTCGACCGCCTTCACCTGGGCACCGTGCATCTTGAACACTTCCTCCAGCCGCGCGACGTGCTGCTTGGTTTCCTCGAGATGCGTCAAAAAGCCCTGCTTCAGCTGCGGATCGGTAGCCTTGTCTGCCATTTTCGGCAGCGCCTTGGTGAGCTGCTGCTCGGCGTAGTAGATGTCCTGGAGCTGATGCACGAACAGGTCGTTCATGGTCTTGATGTCTTTGGTGAACAGTCCCATCGTTCCGATCCTTGCAGGTTTCGGGAACACGACCGTACCGGCTTGCACGAAAAGCCTGTTGTTTCGCCGTGTTCGATTGCTGATGGGGCGCTAACCGGTGCGCGGCGCCGTCGTTCCAAAAAAGCCTCGCCGCGTTTGCGCCGGAACAAAGCTTGCGAGCGCAGGATTTGAGACCATCTCAATGAAAGGTTACGCGGTCGAGGCTCGGTCCCCGACTCATATGCTTAACGCGCGGGCGATGTGAACCATGTATGACAGAAACGGCCGATCCGGCGCAGAACCTGTCGTTGTCAAGGGCTGCACAAGTCGCTGTTTTTGCCTTAAATGAGCTACATCATGCCTAGCGATCGACGCCCTTTTCGGGCAGTGATCGCAACCGACCGGCCAATGTCTGGCCCGGTCGGTCTTGCCCCCCGCCGGGAGGATGAATGCACGGACTGCTGCCCGCGCTGAAGCGCGGCTTCAAGAGATGGATCGGCTGGCGACGGCTCGGAATTGCCGCGAGCGTGATGATCATCGCCTTCGCGGTCACCACGCTCGTGCGGACCCTCCACGGGATCGACAGGAACGCCATCCTCACCGCGCTGGCTGATATCCCGCGTGGCAATATCGGCCTGGCGGCGCTTTGCGTGTTCTTCGCGTTCTGTACGCTGACCTTCTATGACTTTTTTGCATTGCGAACGATCGGCAAGAAGCACGTGCCCTATCGCATCGCAGCGCTGTCGAGCTTCACGTCCTATTCGATCGGCCACAATATCGGCGCCACCGTATTCACGGGCGGCGCGATCCGCTTCCGGATTTATTCGGACTATGGGCTGAACGCGATCGACGTCGCGAAGATCTGCTTCCTCTCCGGCTTGACCTTCTGGCTCGGTAACATCTTCGTGCTGTCGATCGGCATGGCCATCCACCCGGACGCGGCCTCCTACATGGACCAGCTGCCGTCGTCGATTAACCGGCTGATCGCGTTCGGCGGCCTCGCCTCGATCGGGGCCTATCTGGTCTGGCTCTGCATGGGCGAGAAACGACGCGAGCTCGGCCAGAAGGGCTGGAAGGTGGTGCTGCCGTCAGCGCCGCTGACGCTGGTGCAGATCCTGATCGGCGTGGTCGATCTCGGCTTCTGCGCCTTTGCGATGTATCTGCTGATCCCTTCCACTCCGCCGATCGACTTCCTGTCGCTCGCCGTTGTGTTCATCCTGGCGACACTGCTGGGCTTTGCCAGCCATGCGCCCGGCTCGATCGGCGTGTTCGACGCCGCCATGCTGGTGGCGCTGCCCGAATTCGGCCGTGAGCAGCTGCTGGCGACACTGCTGGTCTTCCGTATTCTCTATTTCGTGATCCCGTTCGGTCTGGCCATCTCCATCATGGGCACCCGCGAGCTCTGGATGAACGTCGTCCAGCCCTGGCAGGAGCGACGGCGGCTGGCGGAGGCCTGCGCGCAGGCCAACCTGCCCAAGCAGGTTACGGCGATGGAGCATGAGCGGTCGCTGCGCCAGGCGAGCAAACGGTAAGGCCGGCCGCGACCTGCAAAGGCGACAGACGAAGGTTGCAGGCCGAACGGCAATCCTCTCTTATTTCCGCCTCAACTTTGCCGTTGAAGACGCGGGCCATGATCCCTGTTTCCCTTCGCCGATGTCTCGCGGGCGCCCTGCTGCTGGCAGGGCTCCTCGCCGTTTTGCCTCAGCCCGCAGCCGCGCAGGACAGCGGCGCCTTGCAGATCAATTGGGAGGTCCGCAATCGCTTCCGCCTGTTCCGCGAGGAGCGCGACTTCCTGCTGCATGTCGAGAATGCGCGAAACCGCAGCATCCTCGCCGCCGAGCAATCGATGGAGCTGCAAAGCGAAGGCCGCGGCTGGGCTCGCAACATGGTCAACCGGCTCTGTATCGACCTCCAGGGCCGGGTCAACCAGCCCTGCACGCGCGACAACGTCAAAGAGAACTACCTGACCCCGATCGATCATCCCGTCACCGTGCGGCTGACCGGCGCGGTGCCAGTCGGTGCGACCTGCGCCTGGTCGTTCGACGACGGCGACGGACCGCAAACCTCGACCTTCGACTGCGCCGAGCCGATCAATCTGCGGGTGCGCTACGGCAAGCAGACGGTGGCGACCGTCGACGTGTCCTCCGGCTCCGATCCGAGCCAGCGCATCCAGACCGAGATCCAGGTGCGCGACATCTTCATCGCCGGTCTCGGCGACAGCATCGCCTCCGGCGAAGGCAATCCGGACCGGCCGCTGGCGCTGTCCGACGAGGGCTTTTGCTTCCGCTCCTATCTCGGCACCGCCGGCGGACAGTACTACCGGCCGAGCCGCGCCGGCTTCAAGGGGGGCCGCGCCTGCGAGGCACCGGATACGCTCGCCAACTGGCAACGCTACAGCGCGCTCTGGTTCAACTCGCCCTGCCACCGTTCGCTCTACAGCTATCAGGCCCGCACCGCGCTCGCGCTCGCGGTGCGCTACACCCATATCGCGGTCACCTATCTGCCGCTCGCCTGCACCGGCGCCAGCATCAGTGACGGGCTGCTCGGTTCGCAACGCGCCCGCGAATGCCCGCCCGGCAAGAGCGGCGTCTGCAACACCAGCGTGAACGCCCAGATCGCCGAACTGCGCGAGGCGCTCGCCGCGGCGAAGAAGCGCCAGCCGGACCGCAACCTCGATCTCGTGCTGCTCTCGATCGGCGCCAACGACGTCTACTTTTCCGGCCTCGTCGCCGACGTCATCGTCGACACCGCGACCGAGCGCGCGCTGTTCCGCCGCTCCGGCGTGATGGCAAGCGTCGATGAGTCCCGCGACGCGTTGCAGCGCGAGCTGCCGCAGAACTTCGTCAAGCTGCGCGAGGCGCTGAAGCCGCTCGTCGGCGGCGATCTCTCGCACGTGGTCTACGTCTCCTACGCCAACCCGGCGCTGGCCGACGGCGGGGTGCCCTGCCGCGGCGGCCGCGCCGGCTTCGACATCCATCCCGCCTTCAACGCCGATCCGCAACGCCTCGCCCGCGTGTCGACCTTCGTCGATACCGAGTTCCTGCCGCAGTTGAAGGGGCTCGCCACCTGCACACACGGCGCGCTGTGCCGCGATCCCGAGGCTGACCGCATGACCTTCGTCGACACGCATCAGGCCGCCTTCGCCGACCACGGTTTTTGCGCGCATTCCGGCAACGATCCCGAATTCGATCGCACCTGTTTTGCCGAGAACGGCCAGAGCTTCAATCCGGACATCGTCAGCGCAGCGAGCCAGCCGATGCTCTGCGGCCGCGGCGCCTCGGAATATCGCGCCTATCTGCCGCGCGCGCGCTGGATCCGCGACGCCAATGACAGCTATTTCGCCGCGATGACCTATCCGCAAGGCTTGCCGGCAGCGAGCCAGCCGAACGACATTCACGACGCGACATGGGGCGTGCTTTCCGCGGTCTATGGCGGCGCCGTGCATCCTAGCGCCGAAGGTCACGCTGCGATGGCTGATGCGACATTGCCTGCCGCAAGCGCCGTGCTCGGGCTGGACGCCGTACCACCAAGCGTCACGCCCGGGCTGTTGGCTCCGCTGCTGCCGGGCGCCCAGCAGTAGCAAAGACGCGGCTTACCCAAACGCGACGTCACCGCCCGCACGGCAGTCGGGCAATCCAGTACGCCGCGACGGCAGTGATTGCGTCGAGGCGGCCGCGTTCCCGCACTCTGCCGTTCCATCAATTCAAAAACGGCATCAATCAATACTCCCTTGAACTTGGACACTTTCCCGCGCGCACCTCTAGGAGTCGCCTCGAGGAAACATTTCGAGTTCAAGGAGGCGCCTGATGAGCGCAGTGATGTCCGCAGCGGACGTGAAACGGTCTCGCGTCAGGTTGTTCATCGTGACCATGCTGTTCCTGGTCACCACCGTCAATTACGCCGACCGTGCCACGCTCTCGATCGCAGGCCCTGCGCTCTCCAAGGAGCTGAATCTCGACCCCGTCGCCATGGGCTGGATCTTCTCGGCCTTCGGCTGGTCCTACGTGGTCGCACAGGTGCCGGGCGGATGGCTGCTCGACCGTTACGGGTCGCGCCTCGTCTATGCGTTCTGCATCCTCGTCTGGTCGCTGTTCACGATGATGCAGGGCTGGGTCGGCTTTCTCAGTTCCGGCGCTGCCGTCGTCGCGCTGTTCGCGCTTCGTCTTCTGGTCGGCGTCGCGGAAGCACCGTCCTTCCCCGCCAACGCCCGCATCGTGGCGGCCTGGTTTCCCGGCAATGAGCGCGGCACCGCCTCGGCCTTCTTCAATTCGGGACAATATTTCGCCACCGTGATTTTCGCGCCGTTGATGGCCTGGATCGCCCACGACTATGGCTGGCGCTACGTGTTCTTCGTGATGGGCGGGCTCGGCGTGATCATGGGCCTCGCCTGGATCAAGACCGTCTACGGACCGAAAGAACATCCTTCGATCAACGAGGCCGAGTTCGACTACATCAAGGACGGCGGCGCGCTGGTCGATCTCGACGCGCCCAAGAACGATCTGAAGGACGAACGCGCAGCGGATTCCGGTCCGAAGTGGGATCATATCCGCCAGCTGCTCTCCAACCGCATGATGCTCGGCGTCTATCTCGGCCAGTACTGCATCAACACGCTGACCTATTTCTTCCTGACCTGGTTCCCGGTGTACCTGGTCAAGGAGCGCGGCCTGTCGATCCTGCAAGCCGGCTTCGTCGCGACGCTGCCCGCGCTGTGCGGCTTCATCGGCGGCGTGCTCGGCGGCATCATTTCCGACGTCATCCTGCGCAAGACCGGCTCGCTGACCATGGCGCGCAAGATACCGATCGTGGGCGGAATGCTGCTGTCGATGTCGATCATCGCCTGCAACTATGTCGACGGCCAGGCGCTGGTGGTCGGCTTCATGGCGCTCGCCTTCTTCGGCAAGGGCATCGGCGCGCTCGGCTGGGCTGTCGTCTCCGACACTTCGCCCAAGGAGGCCGGCGGCGTCTCCGGCGGCCTGTTCAATGCCTTCGGCAACCTTTCCTCGATCACCACGCCGATCGTGATCGGCTACATCGTGGCCGCGACCAAATCCTTCAACGGCGCCCTGGTGTTCGTCGGCATCAACGCGCTGGTCGCGGCGATCGCATACCTCGTGGTGGTCGGCAGGATCGAGCGGGTGGTGCTCAAGCGTTCCTCCTGAGCGCTCCGAGTGATCGGAGTGGGACAAGCAACTCAACGGCGGTCTCAAAGGCCGCCGTCTTTGTTTTGGGGGTAATCGATGCTAGAAGTGCCGGGGAAGCGCCTTATCCATCTAAGGCATGTATCGATGTTCGACCTCAACCAGCTCCGCTGTTTCGTCACGGTGGCGGAAGAACTGCATTTCGGCCGCGCCGCCGCGCGGCTGAACATGACCCAGCCGCCGCTGTCCCGGCAGATCCAGGTGCTGGAGCACATCATCGACGCGCCGCTGCTGGAGCGCACCAGCCGCTCGGTGCGCCTGACGCCGGCCGGACGCAGCTTTCTTCCCGAGGCCCGGCGCATCCTCAAGCTCGCGGAAAGCGCCTCCCAGGTCGCCCGCCGCATTGCGCTCGGCAAGACCGGCTCGCTGAAGATCGGCTTCACGGCGGCGGCCGCGTACGGCTTCCTGCCCGAACTGGTCGCGGCCTGCCGCGCCAAGCTGCCGGAGGTCGACTTCTCGCTGAAAGAAATGGTCTCGGGCGACCAGTTCGAGGCGCTGACCTCGGGCCAGATCGATGCCGGCCTGCTGCGGCCGCCGATTGCGCGGCCCGAACTCACCAGCCGCCGCGTCGTCGCCGAGCCGCTGCTCGCCGCCATCCCGAAGAAGCATCCGCTGGCGAATGCCGAGAACATCACCGTCAAGGATTTCGACGACCAGCCGTTCGTGATGTATTCGCCCTATGAGAGCCGCTATTTCCACGATCTGCTGGTGGCGCTGTTCACCCGCGCCGACATCCTGCCGCGCTACGTCCAGCATCTCAGCCAGATCCACTCGATCCTGGCGATGGTGCGCGCAGGCCTTGGTCTCGCTATCGTGCCGGCCGCAGCCGCCGGATTGAAGATCTCCGACGTTCGGCTGCGCCCCCTCAAGCTGCGCAACCGCGTTCCGGTCGAGCTGTTCATGGTCTGGCGTCGCGACGACGAGAATCCGCTGCTCTCGGCGCTCGTCAAAATCGCCAGCGAATTGTCCTCAGCCGAGGTGGTGGAAGATTGATGCTCAATCCGCATCGGTCGATATAGGCTTTGGCTTGGACGCGCATCGAACGGTTGCTTAAACAGCGGCCCATGGACGCGCAGCCTTCTTGCGTCCTCCACAACATGAGAAACAGGGAGCAGCGCCCATGAGCAAGATGACCCCGCAGGAAATGGCCCACAAGATCGGATCGGGCCTCCTGTCCTTCCCCGTTACGCCGTTCAAGGCGGATTATTCCTTCGACGAAGCGACCTACCGCGCCAACATGGACTGGCTGTGCGGCTATGATGTCGCAGGCCTGTTCGCCGCCGGCGGCACCGGCGAGTTCTTCTCTCTGACCCCGACCGAAGTCCCGCAGGTGGTCAAGGTTGCCGTCGACGAGACCAAAGGCCGCGTGCCCGTGCTCGCCGGCACAGGCTACGGCACCGCGATCGCTCGCGAGATTGCCATTGGCGCGGAAAAGGCCGGCGCTGACGGCCTGTTGCTGCTGCCGCCATACCTCACCCATTCCGAGCAGGTAGGCCTTGCCGCCCACGTCGAGGCCGTCTGCGCCTCCGTGAAAATCGGCGTCATCGTCTATAACCGCGACAACGCCATCCTCCAGCCCGACACGCTCGCCCGCCTCGCCGAGCGCTGCCCGAACCTCGTCGGCTACAAGGACGGCATCGGCGACATCGAGCTGATGACCCGCGTCTACACCAAGCTCGGCGACCGCCTGACCTATGTCGGCGGCCTGCCGACCGCGGAAACCTTCGCTCTGCCCTATCTCGACATGGGCGTGACGACTTACTCTTCCGCCGTGTTCAACTTCGTGCCTGAATTCGCCACCAACTTCTATGCTGCCGTGCGCAAGCGCGACCACGCCACCATCCACGCCGGCCTGAAGGATTTCATCCTGCCGCTGATCGCGATCCGCAACCGCAAGAAGGGCTACGCGGTCTCGATCATCAAGGCCGGCATGAAGGTGATCGGTCGCGATTCCGGCCCGGTTCGCCCGCCGCTGACCGATCTCGCCGAGCAGGAGATTGCGGAACTGACCGCGCTGGTGAAGAATCTGCCTGCCATCCGATCGTCGCAACAGGCAGCAGAATAGAGAACGCAAGACAACAGGGAGGAGAGAGCGATGGCCCGGACTGATATCTCTGGCGCACCCGTCGTTACAGCGATGCAGGTGATCCCGGTCGCGGGCCGCGACAGCATGCTCCTCAATCTGAGCGGCGCGCATGCGCCGTTCTTCACCCGCAACATCGTCATCCTCACCGACAATGCCGGCCACACCGGCGTCGGCGAGGTGCCGGGCGGGCAAAAGATCTGGCAGACGCTTCAGGATGCCCGCGACCTCGTGATCGGCAAGACCGTCGGCGCGATGAACAACATCCTCGCCGATATCAGAACGACCTTCGCAGACCGCGACGCCGGCGGCCGCGGCAAGCAGACGTTCGACCTGCGCGTGATGATCCACGCCGTCACCGCGATCGAATCCGCCCTGCTCGACCTGCTCGGCCAGCATCTCAATCTGCCGGTCGCAGCCCTGCTCGGTGAAGGCCAGCAGCGCAGAAGCGTCGAGACGCTCGGCTATCTCTTCTTCGTCGGCGATATCAGCAAGAGCAAGCTCGATTACATCAAGGGCGAAACCGGCAAGCCCGACTGGTTCAACCTCCGCCACCAGGAGGCGATGACGCCGGACACGGTGGTGCGGCTGGCGGAAGCCACGCACGACCATTACGGCTTCGCCGATTTCAAGCTCAAGGGCGGCGTGCTGCGCGGAGAGCAGGAGATCGAGGCCGTCACAGCCATCGCCAAGCGTTTCCCCGACGCGCGCGTGACGCTTGACCCGAACGGCGCCTGGTCGCTCGACGAGGCGATCGGCCTCTGCAAGAACATGCACGGGATCCTCGCCTATGCCGAGGATCCCTGCGGCGCCGAGGCCGGCTTCTCCGGCCGCGAGATCATGGCCGAGTTCCGCCGCGCCACGGGCTTGCCGACCGCGACCAACATGATCGCGACCGACTGGCGCCAGCTCAGCCACGCGCTGCGCCTGGGCGCGGTAGACATTCCGCTGGCCGATCCCCATTTCTGGACCATGCAGGGCTCGGTGCGCGTCGCGCAGACTTGCCGTGACAATGGCCTGACCTGGGGCTCGCACTCCAACAACCACTTTGACATTTCGCTCGCGATGTTCACCCATGTCGGCGCCGCCGCTCCCGGCAAGGTCACCGCGATCGACACCCACTGGATCTGGCAGGATGGCCAGGCGCTGACCAGGGAGCCGCTGCTGATCCGCGGCGGCAAGATCGCGGTCCCGGATCGCCCGGGCCTCGGCATCGAGATCGACCGTGCGGCCATCGAGGCCGCGCATGAGCTCTACAAGAAGCATGGTCTCGGCGCCCGCGACGACGCCACGGCCATGCAGGATTTGATCCCCGGCTGGACGTTTGACGACAAGCGCCCTTGCCTCGTTCGGTAAGAGAAACCCTGGAGGAAACGATGACTGCGATCCTGAAAAACTTCATCGGCGGCGAATGGGTCGACGGCTCCGGCGTCACCAGGAACATCAACCCCTCCAACACCAACGATCTCGTCGGCGAATACGCCAAGGCCGACAAGGCGCAGACCGAGAAGGCGATTGCGGCCGCGAAGGCCGCCTTCCCCGCCTGGGCGCAGTCGACACCCCAGGTGCGTTTTGACGCGCTCAACAAGATCTCGCTCGAAATCCTCGCCCGCAAGGAAGAGCTCGGTCGCCTGCTCGCCCGCGAGGAAGGCAAGACGCTGCCCGAGGGCATCGGCGAGGTCGCCCGCGCCGGCCAGATCTTCGCGTTCTTCGCCGGCGAGGCGCTGCGCCTGATCGGCGAGAAGGGCGCTTCCGTCCGTCCCGGCCTCGACGTCGAGCTGACCCGCGAGCCGGTCGGCGTCGTCGGCATGATCACGCCCTGGAATTTCCCGATTGCAATCCCGGCCTGGAAGATCGCACCCGCGCTCTGCTACGGCAACACGGTGGTGTTCAAGCCGGCCGAGCTGGTGCCCGGTTCGGCCCACGCGCTGTCCGAGATCATCACCCGCTCCGGCATTCCAGCCGGCGTGTTCAACCTCGTCGTCGGCTCCGGCTCCGTCGTCGGCCAGACGCTGCTCGACCATCCGGATGTCGCCGCAATCTCCTTCACCGGCTCGGTGCAAACCGGCCGCAAGATCGCGCAGGCCTGCGTGCTTTCGAACCCGATGAAGAAGTTCCAGCTCGAGATGGGCGGCAAGAACCCGCTGGTCGTGCTCGATGACGCCGACCTCAAGACCGCGGTCGAAGTTGCCGTCAACGGCGCCTATTTCTCGACCGGCCAGCGCTGCACCGCCTCGTCCCGCCTGATCGTCACCGAAGGCATCCACGACCGCTTCGTTGCCGCGGTGGCCGAACGCCTGAACAGCCTGTCGGTGGACGATGCGCTCAAGGCCGGCGTGCATATCGGCCCGGTGGTCGACCAGAGCCAGCTCGACCAGGACCTGCGTTACATCAAGATCGGCCAGGACGAAGGCGCCAAGCTCGCCTTTGGCGGCGAACTGCTCAAGCGCGAGACGCCCGGTCACTATCTCCAGCCGGCGCTGTTCACCGAGGCCAGCAACAACATGCGCATCGCGCGCGAAGAGATCTTCGGGCCCGTCGCCGCCGTGATCCGCGCCAAGAACTACGAGGAAGCGCTGGCGATCTCCAACGACACCGAGTTCGGCCTCGCCTCCGGCATCTGCACATCAAGCCTGAAATACGCCTCGCACTACAAGCGCAATAGCGAGTCCGGCATGGTGATGGTCAATCTGCCGACCGCCGGCGTCGACTACCACGTGCCGTTCGGCGGCCGGAAGGGCTCGAGCTACGGCGCCCGCGAGCAGGGCTCCTATGCGCGCGAGTTCTACACAACGGTGAAGACGGCTTATACTTATCCGGGTTGATAGGCTGATATCGTAGGGTGGGTTAGCGCAGCGTAACCCACCTCTTCTGCATCCGCGGACAGAGACATTGGTGGGTTACGCTGCGCTAACCCACCCTACAAATCCCGGAGTCCTCCATGGACCAGGACGTTGCAGCGAAAGAACAGCCCCGCTACATCAAGCTCAACGCGCGCGACAATGTCGCGATCGTGGTCAATGATTTCGGGCTTCCCGCCGGCTCCCGCTTTGCCTGCGGCCTGACGCTGCGCGCCTTCGTGCCGCAAGGGCACAAGACGGCCCTGGTCGACATCGCACAAGATGAGCCGATCATCCGCTACGGCGAGGTGATCGGTTACGCGCTCTCGCCGATCCTGGCCGGGGAGTGGGTGGACGAAGCGCGCATCCGCATGCCGGAGGCCCCTGCCCTCGACAAGCTCGAAATCTCGACCGCCGTCCCCGCGCCGCTGCCGCCGCTCGAGGGCTTCACCTTCGAAGGCTATCGCAATGCTGACGGATCGGTCGGCACCAAGAACATTCTCGGCATCTCCTCCTCCGTGCAATGCGTCAAGGGCACGATGGAATATGCCGTGAAGCGCATCCGCGCCGAGCTCTTGCCGAAGTACCCGAACGTTGATGATGTCGTGCCGCTCACGCATGCCTATGGCTGCGGCGTCGCCATCACCGCGCCCGACGCGGTCGTGCCGATCCGCACGCTGCAAAACATCGCGCTCAACCCGAACTTCGGCGGCGAGATCCTGGTCGTCGGCTTGGGCTGCGAAAAGCTCGCCCCCGAGCGGCTGGTGCCGGAAGGCGTCAGCGATGCCATCGTCCGCATGCAGGACGAAGCCTTTGACGGCTTCGGCGCGATCGTCGATGCGATCATGACCCAGGCCGAGGCCCGCCTGAAAATCCTGAACAAGCGCTCCCGCGAGACCTGCCCCGCCTCCGATCTCGTCATCGGCCTGCAATGCGGCGGCAGCGACGCCTTCTCCGGCGTCACTGCAAATCCCGCCGTCGGCTTCGCCGCCGACCTCCTGGTGCGCGCCGGCGCGACCGTGATGTTCTCGGAGGTCACCGAGGTACGTGACGCCATCCAGCTGCTCACGCGCCGCGCCATCAACGAGGATGTCGGCCGCGCGCTGGTGCGCGAGATGGCCTGGTACGATTCTTATCTGGCCCGCGGCGGCGCCGATCGCAGCGCCAACACCACGCCCGGAAACAAGAAGGGCGGCCTCGCCAATATCGTCGAGAAGTCGCTCGGCTCCATCGTCAAGTCCGGCTCGTCAGCGATCACCGGCGTGCTCGCGCCCGGCCAGAAGGCGACGCAGAAGGGCATGCTGTTCGCGGCGACGCCGGCTTCCGACTTCATCTGCGGCACGCTCCAGCTCGCCTCCGGCATGACCTTGCAGGTGTTCACCACCGGCCGCGGCACGCCCTATGGCCTTGCAGCAGCGCCCGTGATCAAGGTCGCGACCCGCACCGAGCTCGCGCGCCGATGGAAGGACCTGATCGATTTCGACGCTGGCGGCATCGCTACCGGCGCAAAGACCGTCGAGGAAACCGGCTGGGAGCTGTTCCGCCTGATCCTCGACGTCGCCTCCGGCCGCACCAAGCCGTGGTCGGATCGCTGGGGCATCCACAACGACCTCACGCTGTTCAACCCGGCGCCGGTGACCTGAGCGCCGACCTAAGACCAAGAGGACCTCGATGTCCCGCATCACGACCCTGCGCACGATCCGCATCGACGAGCGGCCGAACCTGATCTGGGTCGAGATCGAGACCGACGAGGGACTGACCGGCCTCGGTGAGAGCTTTCGTGGCGCGCAAGCCGTGGAGGCAGCAGTCCACGAACTCGCCGCACCGCTGGTGCTCGGCCAGGACTCCCGCCGCATCGAGGCGATCTCGCGCCAACTGCTGACGCCCTATCTCGGCTTTCGCAGCGTCAGCGCCGAGGTGCGCGCGGCCAGTGCCATCGACATCGCATTGTGGGACCTCAAGGGTCAGCGCCACGGCATCCCCGTGCACGAAGCGCTCGGCGGTGCCAGCCGGCTCGAGATCCGCGCCTACAACACCTGCGCCGGCTATGCCTACAACACCAAGAGCGCCAGGCGCCGCGAGATCGGCGCCGACGATACCGCGCTCGGCCCCTATGACGACCAGATCGCCTTCATGCGCGACGCGGGCGCGCTCGCCGAAAGCCTGTTGAGCGAAGGCTACGGCGCCATGAAGATCTGGCCGTTCGATCCCTTCGCCGCCAATGGCGGCCATGCGATCTCTCTCACCGACCTCAGGACCGGCCTCGAGCCGTTCCGCAAGATCCGCGACGCCGTCGGCGATCGCATTGAGATCATGTGCGAGTTGCACAGCCTGTGGGGCATGCACGCTGCCGAGCGAATCTGCCGCGCGCTGGAAGATCACGGCGTGTTCTGGGTCGAGGACCCCCTCAACAAGATGGACGATGTGCAGGGCCTTGCCGATCTCCGTCGGCGCGTGAAGACGCCGATCTGCGGCAGCGAGACGCTGGCGGGCGCGGCGAGTTTTCGCAACCTGCTCGCGGCCGATGCCGTCGACATCGTCATGCTCGACGTCGCCTGGTGCGGCGGGCTCAGCGAAGCCCGCAAGATCGCGGCGCTCAGCGAGGCCTACAACAAGCCACTCGCACCGCACGACTGCACCGGCCCCGTCGCGCTGATGGCGGGACTGCATCTGGCCCTGCATGCCCCGACCGCAATCTTCCAGGAAGTGGTGCGTGCGACGCTGTCGACATGGTACCGCGATCTCGTCACGGCGCTGCCGATCGTGAACGATGGCGTCGTGTCGGCGCCGACTGCGGCCGGCCTCGGGCTTGCGCTCAATCCCGATCTGCGCCGCCGCGCGGATGCCGTGGTGCGGGAGTCCAGGCTCGGCGCGTAAGGCGTGATCAGTGCCGCATCGCGCCCCCGAGATGAAACCGGCCTGAAACAAAGACGCGAAAAGCTTCCTCTTCGCTTCATCGCGGTCACGCAACGCAACCAAATATCTGCGCCGTCGAGGAACGAATGTTCGTACACGAGCGAACCTGTCGCGGCATTGCCGCGACCAAACTTCCGATTGATGTCTTCAACGGAGATTTTGAAATGCGTATCCTCTCAATGATTGCCGTTGCCGGCGCGACGATTGCAAGCACAGTCAGCGCATTTGCCGGCGAGCTTCCCTCTTACGAAGTGAAGTCCTTTCCGATCTCTGCGATGCAGGTGCAGGTTCTCGGGGGCGCCGGCGTCGAGGAGCGATCGACGGCACCAGCGATGATCGTCGCCGGCATGCCGGCATCGCCTGCGCAGATGTCGGTGCTGTCACCGCGCGTCAAACGGCTCGCCAGCGCGACCTCCGACAGCGAAGCGCGCTAAGTCTTGGCATCACTTCCGGCGCTCGCATCCCATGCGGGCGCCGCCAGCATTTTCAGGTCATGCTGCCAGGCATGAAGCACCGAACGCGCGGGTGGCCGTCGATATAGTGCTTCCACACCATGGTGCGGCCGATCTTGTTCGGCTCGGTGATGACGGCGCCGTCGGGTACGACGACCCACTCCTCGTCGAGATGCACGCGGTAGTGTCCCTTGTCTGACTCCCAGTCGACATCGGCGACGACGTAGCCGTCGGCATCCGAGCAGCACTGTCCGTACTCGCTGTGCAGGCTCTCGAACCAGGGTTTGAGCGGCGAATTGACATAGCGCCCGTCATCGCGCGCGAGCGCCGATGTCGCCAGCGGCAGCATCAGCCCCAGCAACGCCGCTCCACTCAGTTTTGCAGATCTCATAGCGTCGTCTCTCGGATCGAAATCGGCGCCGCGCGGAACAGGCGACGCCGCTCACGCCTTGAACAGGCACGGCACGGCGACTAGTTCCTCCGGCGGATTTGCCCACAGCTATGCAAATCCGGCGCCAGCGCGCATTCCGGGGAACTACTGCCGCGACGGGCTCACTGGACCTGCCAGGAGATCGCGCATGTGTGACTCGGACGGCTTGGCTGGCCTTGTTCGCAGGCTTTCCTTGTCGCGCCGGGACGTGTACGAAGCTGGCGTGATCGCAATCGCTTAACCGACTGTTTCGAATGGAAGAATTGGGTATCGGCGTGACAGGCATTGGACCGTCGGCGCGATGAGCGACTCCAGAGACCTGCTTCCCGGTCAACAGGACCCGACCGATCTGCCTGCAAACCAGGTGCAGTTTGCGCTGGTGATTTCGCGCATGCTCGATACGGTCAAGGACGACGCCGAAGCCAGGCGGCAGATGGTCTACGATCTTGCCCGCTACAAGCTCCAGGAGCAGTTCACCTACGCCGACACCAAGAACATCGACCAGATGAAGCTGGCCCTCGAGGTCGCGATCGAGGGCGTCGAGAAGTTCTCGCGCAACCAGGCCCCGCTGGAGCGCTTGCCGCAACAACAGCTCCCGTCGGCCAAGGTGACCGAAACTGGCAGTGTTCTCGTGTCCGGCGATGCGACCGTCCTGCCGTCGGCGATCGGCAAGTCCCGCAGCAAACTGCCAGCGGCCTCGGGCCCGCTTCTGCCGGTGATCAAGCGTGCGGCTGCCATCCTGGTCGTCATTGGCGCAATCATCGTGATCGTCTCGCAGCGAGACAGGATCGCGGCGCTGCGCCGGCTGATCTCGTCACAGACGCCCGAGATCGCTCTGGTCGCGCCCAAGCCGGAGTCCACCATCACGGTCGCCAAGCCGGAAATGGTGCCGCCTGGCCCGCCTCAGCCGGCGCGCGTGCTTCCGACCGACTACGGCATCTATGCCTTGATCGACGACAAATCGTTGGTCGAGTTGAGCGCGATCGCCGTGATGGCGCCGGACATGCGCATCGCGATTTCACCGGAGTTCAAGAAGCCCGATCGACCGCATCTGTCGAGCGGCCGCGTCAAGTTCATCATATTTCGTCGGGATATTTTAGATGTGATTCCGGAGCGCGTCGAGGTCCGGGTGGTTGCGAAGGTCAGAGAGTTTTCAACCAACGCCGCCACGAAAACGTCGGGTGGCGGAGAGGACGCTGGCGTCATCCGCAACTTCTCCTATCCGTTTCGGATCGCGCCGATTCCGGGAAAAGCCGAGATGTACGAGCTCCACGCCAGCGACACAGACCTCGAACTTCCGCCGGGACATTACGTCCTGAGCCTGGGATCTCAGGCTTATTATTTTCAGGTCGACGGCGAGATTACCGATGCCCGGCAGTGCCTCGAACGGGTCTCTGCCGGCAACGGCACCTTCTATGCGCCTTGCCAGAAGGCAGCGACATATTGATGCCCGCAGCCTTCTTCGCGGTGTGAAAGCAAGCCTACTTCTTCGCTGCCGGCGCCATCATCATCCCTCCGCCCTTCTTGGCCGCAGGCGCAGCCTTCGGGGAAGTCGCGGCAGCCTGCGCGGGAAGATATTTGGCGATGATCGCGGGGTCGACCTCGGCCATGCTGGAATCCGGCAGGCGCTGCCAGGTCTCGTCCTTGCCGAACAGCGAAATACCGAGATAGCCGCGCATGGTCAGCACCTGACCGTCCGGGCTCACCGTCATCTTGGCCTTCCAGATGTTGCCGTCGCGCGGATTGACCACGTTGCCACCCTCATACTTCAGCCCGTCGCGCTTCATGTCGCGGATGAAGGAGAGCCCGAGCACCGGCTGGTTCTTGCGATCATCCGTGCATTTCGTGCAGGCCTCGTTCGGGTCGTCGCCCGGACGCGGAAAGGTCTTGGCAATGACGCCTTCGAAGATGCCGTTGTGATCGACGAAGAGGAACCAGCCCACCGGCTTGCCGTCCTCGACCTTCTGCCAGAGGCCCGCGGCGGTTGGCTGCTGCGCTTGCGCCGGAGCCGGGCCTGCCGCGCCGAGCGTCAGCACGAGCGCGAGCAACGGGAGCAGCCGAAAGCTGGAAAAGAGATTCCGCATCATCATCACCTTGCTGAGCCGCCACTGCAATGGCCGCAGACTACGGCGATTTCGCGAACGGTTCCAGCACCAGGAACATGGGGCGCCGCGGCACCGTTCGCACCGTCGTCAGTTGACACCGAGTTTCTTTTGCAGACTGGAGGACGAGGTCGTGTACTGGAACACGAGCCGCTTCTCCGGGTAGACGTAGCGGTGGGCTTTTTGCGACATCAGTGCGCCCTCGTGGAAGCCGCACAGGATCAGCTTGATCTTGCCGGGATAGGTGTTGATATCGCCGATGGCGAAGATGCCCGATACGTTGGTCTCGAACGCCGATGTCTCGACCGGCACCAGATTGTTCTCCAGCGCGATGCCCCAGTTCGCGACCGGACCGAGCTTCATGGTCAACCCGAAGAACGGCAGCATGGTATCGCAGGCAATCTCGCTGACATTGTTGTCGTTGCCCTTGACGGTGGCGCCGGTCAGCCGGCCATCGGCACCCGAGAGCGCGGTGACCTGGCCGAGCCGCAGATCCATCTTGCCGTCGGCCACCAGCGCGCGCATCTGCTCGACGCTGTGAGGCGCGGCACGAAAATCATCGCGCCGATGCAGGAGCGTGATGCGCTTGGCGAGCGGATGCAGGTTGAGCGTCCAGTCCAGCGCGGAGTCGCCGCCGCCGACGATCAACACGTTCTTGTCGCGAAAATTTTCCATCTTGCGCACGGCGTAATGCACCGAGGTGCCTTCGTAGGCTTCGATGCCCGGCACCGGCGGACGCTTGGGCTGGAACGAGCCGCCGCCGGCTGCGATCACCACCACCTTGCATTCGAACACCTTGCCGGTGTCGGTGGTGCAGCGGAACGCGGGATCGCCGATCTTCTCCACGGTCTCGACCATCTCGCCGAGATGGAAGGTCGGATGGAACGGCTTGATCTGCTCCATCAGCGCTTCGGTGAGGCCCTGCCCCGACACCTGCGGAATACCGGGAATGTCGTAGATCGGCTTTTCCGGATACAGCTCGGCGCACTGGCCGCCGACCTTGTCGAGGATGTCGACGAAATGCGCCTTCATGTCGAGAAGGCCAAGCTCGAAGGCGGCGAACAGACCGCAGGGGCCGGCGCCAATAATCAGCACATCGGTTTTGATCACGTCGCTCATGTCGTCTCTTTATCGGTCGTTGTCGGTTGGACGGCGCCCTGTGGGCAGAGGAACCCTTCCTGTCTAGCCAACGGGGATGGATCAGGGAAGGCATAAAAGCAGGAGCGCCCCGCAAGCACACCCACTTGCCGGGTCAAAATAACTGAGCTGTAACGGGGCTGGATTTGACGGAGATCAATCGGTGAACGCACCAAGCCGCCTCGACACGACGCCGCGCCTGGAGGACTTCCCATTTCGCCTCAGCGACAACGTCCGCTTCGGCGATCTCGATCCGAACCAGCACGTCAACAACGCGGTCTATGCCACCTATTTCGAGACCGGCCGTGTCACGCTGATGAAGCTTCCCCAATACGGGCTGACCCCGCCGGGCTTCGCCTGGATCATGGTGCGGCTCGACATGCATTTCCGCGCCGAGCTGCACTGGCCGAACACGATCGAGCTCGGCCTTGGCGTCGTGAAGCTCGGGCGTACGTCGGTAACGTTCGAGCAGGTCGTGTTTTCGAACGGGACGTGCATCGCGTCAGCCATTTCAGTCGGCGTCCTGCTCGACGAGGCGGCGCGCCGTCCTGCACCGCTGCCCCCTGAAGTGATCGCGAAGTTCAAACCCTGGCACAAGCACGGCATCGAGGTCGCGCGGCCGAGTTCCTGATGCATGATCCGGACCTGCAGGGCCGGGTTGGCGCAAACTGCGTAGCGGTCTCCCGGAAAGATCATGCACTCTTGAAGAGAACGATCAGGCCTGACGCTCCGGCGTCGACACGACGAGACCGTCGAGCTCGTCGGAGACCTTGATCTGGCAGGACAGGCGCGAGTTCGGGCGCACGTCGAAGCCGAAGTCGAGCATGTCTTCTTCCATCGGCGTCGGGCTGCCGACCTTCTCGCGCCAGGCTTCGTCGACATAGACATGGCAGGTCGCGCAGGCGCAGGCGCCGCCGCACTCGGCTTCGATACCGGGGATGCTGTTGCGGATGGCGCCTTCCATCACGGTCGCGCCGTTCTCAATTTCCACCGTGCGGGTTTCGCCCTTGTGGTCGACAAAGTGAATTTTGGCCATGTGTTCTCGTGCTGCCGCGATCTGGGGAAAATGGAGGGTCCGGGTGTCCTATAACGGGTCGCTCCGGGCCGCGCCATAGCGTTTTCAAGCGAAGTGGGGAGCGGTTCGCGGGAAGAAATTGCGTCAAAACAGAAGACCATGCACAGGCCGCCCCTGCTGAAGCAGGACCGGCCTAGTGCTTGAGAATTGCCGCAATCGCCGCGCGAACCTCGGCGACCGCCTCTTTCAGCGCAGCAAGGGCATGGGGCTGGTTGTGGCCGATCCGGACCGCGGTCTCGAGGCTCGCGGCGGCATCCGCGACCGCAAAGGCGCCGATCCCGCGTGCCGAGCCTTTGAGCTTGTGCGCGAGCGCGCCGGTCTCGGCCGGCAGCGCCGCCATTGCCGCGATCAGGCGGACGGCCTGCTCGGCGAACATCGCCAGCACTTCCTGCTCCAGCTCGGCCTCGCCGAGCGTCATGCGCGAGAGGTGGTCGAGGTCGAGCGGGCTGTCGATGGGCGCAAGCGGGGGCGAGGGCATTCAGTCCATCCGTTGCAGTTCAGGCGTCATGGCGCAGGCCCCGGCATCGCGCGATGGTCCGCCGGTCCGGCGGTTCCGCCCACCGAAGCACGAAAATGGTTAACGAAGTGTTCGGGCCGTTTTACGCAAATCCGCCCGTTTATTGACGAAAAGTTGCCGCAATTGGCCTAGTCCGGTGGAGAATTTCATTTAGGCCTAAGGTGTTACGGCGCATTCCTGTTAACGATGATTAAGAATGTCTTAATCGCGGGCATTTCATTCGCGACGCTCTGCCAATAGGATGTTGCGGAAATTGGCGGACAAGCCGTCCGGGTGGGAACGGCTCGGAGATCCGCGCAAGCGGCATAATCCGGTCTGTGGGCTTGCGTAGCGCGCAGGGCTCGCGGGGGGACGCGTAAAAGTAACGAGGGCTCGGACTGAACATGGCCAACACTCCCAAAAAGGTCAAAGACCCCACAGAAGTTGCGCTTTCTGCGATCCAGGAAGCCCTCAACATCAGCGACACGGCGGCCGATACCAGCCGCAACGCGTCGATGCGCAACGAAGCGGCGCCGTCGGTCGCGCCGCCCGCACCTCCGGCGTTCGACGAGCCGACCTTCGAGCCGCGGCCTGCCGCCAACGAGCGCGCCGTGTTCGATTCCATCGAGGAACCGCGCACCTCGCGCCGTGCGGCCAATGACGACCGCGAGACCATCGGCCAGCTGCTCCAGTCGCTGCAAACGGGCCGCCCCGCCCGCAACATCTACACCGGCGCGACCATCTTCACCGTGATCTGGCTCGCCGCCTGCGCCGCGCTGACGGTCGGCTTCCTGCCCTCGATCCGTGCCGCCATGGGCGAGAGCGGCGGCGTGCTGGCGATCGCCGGCCTCGTCACCATGTTCTTCGCGCCGATCATGCTGTTCTATTTCCTCGCCAGTCTCGTCTGGCGCGGCCAGCAGATGAGCCAGGTCGCTCAGGCGATGGCGCAGGTCGCGATCCGCTTCTCCGAGCCCGAAGGCTCGGCGTCCGATTCCATGGTCACCGTCGGCCAGGCCATCCGCCGCGAAGTCGCGGCGATGGGCGACGGCATCGAGCGCGCCATCGCGCGTGCCGGCGAGCTCGAGACACTGGTCGCCAACGAGGTTGCCGCGCTCGAGCGCGCCTATTCCGACAACGAAGTGCGCATCCGCGCCCTGCTCCAGGACATCGCGCATCAGCGCGACAACCTGGTCGGCCAGGCCGAGCAGGTCCGCAGCGCCATTTCCGGCGTGCAGATCGACCTGCGCCACGACATCGCACTGATCTCGGACGCGATCGCCTCGCGCGTCGACGAGGTCGCGAAATCCATCACCGGCGCGCTGGAAGAGCGCGGCGCCCACATCACCGGCGCGCTGAGCCATGCCGGCGACAACATGATCCTGGCGCTCGGCGAGCGCGGCGGCGACCTGCTCGACCGCCTCGAGGAGGCCAGCGCCGAGACCACGCGCGCGGTGCTCGACGCCAGCGAGCGGCTGACCACCAGCCTCAACTTCAAGACCGGCCACGTCCACGACGAGTTCGTCGACCTCGCCGACCGCGTCCACGAGATGCTGAACGAGCGTATCGACCGCATCACCGGCGAGTTCGAGCAGCGTTCCGCCGCGATCGTGGACGGCATCTCCGAGCGCACCGAGCAGGTGCACGACAGCTTGAAGAACTCGTCGGACTCGCTGCTGCTCGAGCTCGAGCTGCGCTCCAACGACATCTCCGCCAAGATCGACGACGCCGGCAACCGCCTCGCAGGCCAGATCATGACCTCGGGCGACAAGGCGAGCGAGGCGCTCGACGCCACCGTCAACACGCTCGTCGCCAAGGTCGTCAGCCAGACCGAGACCGCGCACGACTCGCTCTCGCTCCAGATGAGCGCGTTCGACGAACTGGTGAAGAACCAGGGTTCCGAGCTGGTCGAGAAGTTCGCCCGCGATTCCGGCACGCTGGGCGCCCTGATCACGCGCCACATCTCCGAGTTCGACCGCACCGTGAAGACCTTCGGCGGCGAGATCGTCGAGCGCATGGGCCAGCGCACGCATGACATCCATGAATCGCTGAAGACCTATGTGGACAATTTCGACACCCGCTTCACCTCCAACGGCGGCGAGATCACGGCCATTCTCGACCAGCGCCTGGTGCAGTTCGAGACCACGATCGGCGAACGCGTCAACCATCTCGACGCCTCGCTGAACGGCAAGATCGCCAACCTCGACGGCACCATCGAGGGTCACATCAAGACCTTCGACCAGCAGCTCGGCGGCCGCGTCGGCGCGCTCGAGCAGTCGTTCGATGCCCGTGCGAAGTCCGTCACCGAGACCATCGACGGCCGTCTCAACACGCTGTCCACGACGCTGACCGACGGTGCGACGCAGGCGATCCACTCGATCGACTCCCGCCTCACCCACCTCACCGCCACCCTCACCGGCGGTGCGGCGCAGGCGCTCGAATCCATCGACGGCCGCCTGACCCACCTCACGACGTCGCTGACCGACGGCGCCTCGCAGACGATCCAGTCGATCGATACCCGCCTGACCCATCTCACCACCACCCTCACGGGCGGTGCGACGCAGGCGCTCGAATCCATCGACTCCCGCCTGACCTACCTGACCTCGGCGCTGACCAACGGCGCCTCGCAGGCCGTGCAGTCGATCGACACCCGCCTCACTTTGCTGACCTCGACGCTCACGGACGGCACCGCGCAGGCGATCGAGGCGGTCGACCGCCGCATCACCGGAGTCGCCGACCTCATCGACGGACGCAGCATGCACCTGACCGACACGGTCACGGCGCGCTTCCAGGATATCCACCAGGCGATCGAGACCAAGGTCGGTTCGGTTGCCAACGACATCGACGTCCGCGTGGCGCAGTTCGAGGACCTGCTCGGCTCGCGCGTCGAGGCCGTCGCCGGCCGCATCGAAAACAGCGGCCGCCAGGCCAGCGAGGACATGATGTCCCGCGCCGAGATGATCTCGACCGCGATCCGCTCGCATGTCGAGGACGCCGAGCGCTCGCTCACCAACCTCGTGGTCAACACCAGCGAGACGATCCAGACCGGAGCGCGCACTGCGCAGCAGTCGCTGATGACGGTCTCCTCGGACGTCAACGCCCAGCTCAGGATGACCTCCGCCGAGGTCGAGCATGCGCTGACCGCGGTCGGCACCGGTGCTGCGAACTCGATCCTGACCAGCGCCCGCGAGGCACAGTCGAGCCTGGTCGCGGCCTCGGGCGATGCCGCCAACCAGATCAAGGGCCTCGCCACCGACGTCGAACGCACGCTGTCCGCAGCCGGCTCGGCCACCGCGGCCTCGATCCTGGCCGGCGCCCGCGAGGTGCAGACCACGCTCGTCACCGCCTCCTCGGACGCGGCCAACCTCGTCAAGACGCTCACCGCCGACGTGCAGCGCTCGCTGTCGCTGGCCGGCACCTCGACGGCGGAATCGATCACCGCCGGTGCCCGCGATGCGCAGGGCACGCTGATCGCGGCCTCGACCGAGACCGCCAACCAGATCAAGGCGCTGTCCTCGGACGTGCAGCGTTCGCTCTCGATGGCTGGCACATCGACCGCCGAGACCATCATGACCGGCGCGCGTGAAGCCCAGAGCACGCTGGTCAATGCGTCCTCGGATGCGGCGAGCCAGGTGAAGTCGCTCGCGGCCGAAGTGCACCGCTCGCTCTCGCAGGTCGGCCAGACCACCGCCGAGACGATCACGGCGAGCGCCCGCGACGCCCAGAGCACCCTTCTTGCTGTCTCCGCAGAGCAAACCGGCCAGGTCCGCTCGCTCGCGGCCGAGATGCAGCGCGCGCTGGCGACCGCCGGCGGCGCCACCATCGAGGCCCTCACCAGCGGCGTGCGTGAGGCCCAGGGCACGCTGATCTCCGCCTCGACCGACGCGGCGAGCCAGATCAAGTCGCTCACGACGGACATCGAGCGCACGCTGACCTCGGTCGGCGCCGACACCGCCTCGACCATCCTCAACAGCGCCCGCGAGGCCCAGACCTCGCTGACCTCGAGCTCGGCGGATGCCGCCAGCCAGATCCGCACGATCTCGACCGAGATCGAGCGCGCGCTGAGCACGGCGACGTCGAACGCGACCAACGACATCCAGACCAGCGCGCTCAACGCCCAGAACGCGCTGATCTCCGCCTCCAACGAGGCGAGCTCGCGGGTCAAGTCGAGCTCGGCCGACATCGAGCGCTCGGTGCTCGCCGCCAGCTCCAGCTTCGGCCAGGCCATGACCGGCAAGACCGACGAGATCGTCACCTACGTGCAGCAGCAGGCCGACCGCCTCTCGAACATGATCGACGCCAAGCGGGGCTCGCTCGTGGACGCGATCGGCTCGAAGACCAGCCAGCTCACGCTCGACATCGACCGCGTCACCTCCGACGCGCTGAAGTCGATCGAGACGCGCGGCCATGCCTTCTCGCAGACCATGATGGGCAACGGCAACGAGGTCGCCCGCACCATCAACGCGGCGAGCGAGATCGCGACCAGCGCGGTCGGCAAGTCTCTGAAGGACCTCGAGTCGGCCTCGCGCGCGGCGATCGACCAGTCGCGCCAGGTCTCGATCGCGGCCGTCACCGAAATGCAGGAGACCAGCAAGATCCTGCGCACCGACACCGTGGCCCTGTTCGAGCGCCTGCGCGAAGGCAACATCCTCCTCCAGGAGGTGCTGACCGGTGCGCACGACAACCTCAACTCGCTCGAGCGGGCGCTGGTGACGCGCGTCGCCGACTTCGTCTCGGCGATGAACGACGTCACCTCGCGCAACGGCGCTGCGACGCAGAACCTGGAAGACCAGCTCAACGTCTTCAACACGAAGACCACGCGGGCGCTCCAGGACCTCGGCGAGCTGTCGACCCAGTTCGACGCGCACGGCAAGGCCCTGGTCGATGCCGCGCAGGTCGTCGAGCAGAGCAACAAGAACACCACCGCCTCGCTTGCCGAACGCAAGGCGGCGCTGGAATCGCTCGTCAGCACCATCGACCTGCGCACCGCCGATCTCGACCAGCGCCTGTCGCGCTTCACCGGACTGCTCGATGAGTCGCTCGCTGCGGCCGAAGAGCGTGCCCGCGACATCGCCCGCGTGGTCGCCGAGACCGCCGGCGCAGGCTCGGCCGCGATCACCCGCCAGTTCGAGGCGGTGCGGTCGGCGTCCGAAGAGGAGCACCGCCAGACCATCGAGGCCATGCACGACATCTACCGCCAGACCACCGACGAGGCGGATGCGATGTTCAAGCAGTCGACCGAGAAGTTCGGCAACCTCGTCTCCAGCATGAAGCAGATGGCGTTCGAGATGCACAACGAGCTCGAAGCCACCCGCAACGAGCTGCGCCGCGGCGTGCTCGAGATGCCGCAGGAGGCCGCCGAGAGCACCGCGCAGATGCGCAAGGTGATCGTCGACCAGATCGAGGCGCTCGCCGAGCTCAACCGCATCGTGGCCCAGCACGGCCGCGGCCTCGACGTCACCACGACGGGCCGCGCGTCCGTCGCCGTCCAGCGCCAGGAAGAGCCGATGATGGCGACCGCGGGCAGCCGCACCGCCGAGACCCGCAGCCGCGACACCGGCAGCGCCTCGACGCTGCCGCCGCCGGACCTCGGCATGCCCGCCGCCTCGCGTCGCACCGAGGCCCCGCCGGTCGCCCCTGGCGGCAACGACCAGGGACGCGACGGCTGGCTGTCGGATCTCCTGAACCGCACGGACGCCGCCCCGGCTGCTCCGGCCGGTCGCGAGGCCCCGCGTGGCCGCCAGCAGGCTGCACCCGCGCCGCAGCCGCAGGCCCCGCAGGCCAGCAGCAATCCGCTGGAATCGCTGTCGCTCGACATCGGCCGGCTGATGGACCGCAACCTCGCCGCCGAGATGTGGGACCGCTACCAGCGCGGCGAGAACAAGGCCTTCACCAAGCGCCTGTACACGCCCGCCGGCCAGAAGGCCTTCGACGAGGTCGCCCGCAAGTATCGCGCCGACCGCAACTTCAAGAGCACGGTCGACCGCTACATCGGCGAGTTCGAACGCCTGCTCGACGAAGTCGCCCGCGACGGTCGCGGCCCGCAGGAGCTGCGCAGCCACCTGACCTCGGAAACGGGTCTAGTCTACACGCTGCTGGCACATGCGGCGGGCCGGCTGGGATAAGCGGCAAGGCCAGCGATGACGAATAAGAACGGAGGCCTCACGGCCTCCGTTTTGTTTTTGACCTTGCGTGCTCAACTCCCGCCAGGCTGCCCGAACGACAGCCGCTCGGCGAGAACCGCGGCCTGGGTTCGCGAGCCGACGCCGAGCTTGCGCAGGATCGTTGAGACGTGTCCCTTCACGGTCTGCTCGGCGATATCGAGCTCGCCCGCGATCTGCTTGTTGAGCTTGCCCTCGACGATCATCGCCAGAATGCGCAGCTGTTGCGCCGACAGCGAGGCCATGCGGGCGGCAAGCTCGACATCGGTGCTCTGTATCGAACCGCGGCCGCCGACATTGGGCGGCATCCAGATTTCGCCGGCCAGGATCTTCGTGATCGCGTCCGCCATCTCGGGCAGACCAAGCGATTTCGGGATGTAACCGGACGCGCCATAGGCGATGGCGCGACGGATCGTGGCCGCGTCCTGCCGCGCCGAGATGATCGCAACCGGCACCGTCGGGAATTGTGCCGACAGGATGAACAGCGCGGCAAATCCTTGGATCCCCGGCATCGCCAGGTCCCATAGGACGAGGTCGATCTCGTCCGACTGCGCCGAGAGCACGCTGATCGCCTCGTCGAGGGCCTGGCAGGCGATGATGTCGAGGTCGGGCAGCACGGTCGACAGCGCGCTGCGGAGTGCAGCCTGCACCAGCGGATGATCATCGCCGATAAGGATGCGCATGGTCACGCTGATGGGGCTCCCTGTTCGGTCCCGAACTGCCGGCTCAAGGCTTCGCCGCCGAGGAAGCGACGCAGCGCCGCCGGCTTGACCGGCTTGGAAAGCACCTCGCAGCCGCGTGCCTTTGCCGCCGTGCGGACGGCCTCGCTGCGATCTGCTGTGACGACCAGCGCGCAGGTGCCGCGGCCCGATCTCTGCCTGAGATCATCGAGAAAGTCCAAGCCGGTGCGTTCCCCATCGACATGATAATCGACCAGCACGACGTCGGGCGGGCTCGCCGCGGCCGCCGCCATTGCGTCGGCGGCATCGGTTGCAACCAGCACGCGATGACCCCAGCCGCCGAGCAGCGCCGTCAGGCCGTCGAGGATTGTCGCATCGTTGTCCAGGCACAGGATCGTCAGCGGCCGCTCCGTCACAACCGGCGCAGCGTCCGCCGATTTGCGCTGGAGCGACGTTCCCGGGCCGCGCGCAAGCGGCGCCGTGACGGCAAAACATGAACCGTGACCGAGGCGCGAATAGAGATCAACGGGATGCCCCAGCAGCCGGGAGACACGATCGACGATCGCCAGGCCCAGGCCCAGCCCCTTCTCCGATCCCGGCGCCAGGCGCTTGAACTCCTCGAAGATCCGTTTATGGTCCGCGTCGGCGATGCCGACACCGGTGTCCCAGACCTCGATGCGCAGATCGCCGCCGCGTCGCCGGCAGCCGAGCAGGATGCGTCCTCTGGGCGTGTAGCGCAACGCATTCGACAGCAGGTTCTGCAAGATCCGCCGCAACAAGTGCGGATCGCTGCGCACAGCGAGCTGGCAATCGACGACGCGGAGGACGATTCCGCGCTCACGCGCCATGGCCGAGAATTCCACGTTCAACTGCACGAACAGATCGGCGATCGGAAAGTCTGATGGCTCGGCACTGACAGCGCCGGCATCATAGGAGGAGATGTCGAGCAGCCTGTCGAGGACATGCTCGGTCGAACGAAGCGCCGTGATGGCGCTACCGGCGAGAGTTCGTTCCTTCTCTGCGACACCGGCTTGCGAAAAAGCGTGCAGGCTTTCGTCGAGCGCCGACAGGAACAGACGTGCCGCGTTCAGCGGTTGCAGCAGATCATGGCTCGCCGCCGCCAGGAAGCGGGTCTTGCCGAGATTAGCCTGCTCGGCCTCCGCCTTGGCCTGCTCGAGCGCCTCGGTCCGCTCGCGGACACGCAACTCGAGATCCTCGTTGGCACGCCGCAACGCCTCGGCAGCACGGTGACGCTCGGTCACGTCGGTGTAGGTCGAGACATAACCGCTCTCGGCGGCGCGATCGTAGACGATCTCGAGCACCGTGCCGTCCGGCCGCTTGCGCTCGTAGAGATAGGGCCAGCTTTGGCTCGCGACGTCGCGATTGACCAGGAGCGCCGCGAATTCGGATGCGGCGTATTCGCCGCGCTCAACATTGAAGGCGATGAGCTCGGAGAGCGGAAGGCCGACGCGGACGAAATCCCGCGGCAGGTCGAGCAGCTCGATGAACCGCCCGTTCCAGGCCGTGATGTTAAAATCGGCATCGAACGCGCAGATGCCCTGCGGCACGCTCTCCAGCGTGCTTTGCAGCAGAGTGCGATTGAAGTGCAGGGCTTCCGAAGCCTCGTCCAGCATCGCCATCGCCGCCCGCCGCGACAGTGAATGCCCTTCCAGCGAGGCCGCAATCACCACGCGTGCCGACGCAGCACCTATCGCGCCGGCGAGAAGGTTTTCGGTGAAGCGGATCGAGTCGAGATCGACCAGGCCGGACGTATCGAGGCGCGGCCCGGTGCCCGACATGCGCGCGCCGAGATAGCTGTCAAAAGCCGCCTCGCCGCGCTCCGCACCGACAAAGCGCCGGGCGAGCGCACGGAGATCGTCAAGTCGGACCACCACGCGCGAGGACAGTTTTGGCACGGTGTCGCGGACGACACCGTCGGCAAATGCCGCGGCCTGGTTGCGCTCGACGGTGGTCTGCCGCCTCAGCAGCGAAAGCGCGACGAAACAGATGAGGTTGGCGGCAAGGCTCCACAGCGTCGCATGCGAGATCGGGTCGAGCCCCACGATGCCGAACAGCGCGTTCGGCTTGAGGAAGCCGAGCTGCCAAGGGCCGTGGCGAACGATCTCCGCGAAGGCGGGCCACAGCGGCGCGGCCGAGGGAAGCAGCAGCGTATAAGCCCAGATCAGGAATCCGACGGCGATTCCGATCGAGGCACCGATCTTGTTGGCGCGCTGCCAGAACAGGCCACCAACGAACGCTGGAGCGAATTGCGCGACCGCAACGAACGACAACAGGCCGATCACGGTGAGCGGATAGGTCTGGTTAACCAGGCGGTGCATGAGATAGGCCAGCAGCAGGATGCCGAGGATCGAGAGCCTGCGCACTGTCATCAGCACCGAGGCGACCTGCCGGCTTTGCGCGCGCAGGCCGAAGAAGCGCGAGCGCAGCAACAGCGGCATGACGACGTCGTTGCAGAGCATGGTGCTCAGCGCGACGGAGGTCATGATCACCATACCGGTGGCGGCCGATAGCCCACCCAGGAAGGCGATCAGGCTGATGGTGCCCGCATGCGCCGCGATCGGCAGCGAGATAACGTAGGTGTCGGGGTCCATCATCGCACCGAACCTCGCAAGGCCGGCGGCGGCGATCGGCAGGATCAGCAGGCTGAACAGCATAAGATAGGCAGGATAAAGCCACGCTGCGGTGCGCGTATGCCCAGGACTCTCGTTCTCGACGACAGCGACGTGGAACGCCTGCGGCAGGCACAGGAAGGCAATCGCCGACATGACGATCGTCGAGGGCCAGACCGGCTGGGCGGGATCGAAGGCGAGGATCCCAGCCAGTTGCGGATCCGAAGCGAACTGCGACAGCAGCGCGGCCGGTCCGCCCGAGAGCCCAAACAGCACGAACAGCGCGACCACAAGGAATGCGACCAGCTTGACCACGCTCTCGAAGGCGATCGCGAGCATCAAGCCGCGATGATGCTCGCTGGCATGGACATGGCGGACGCCGAACACGATCGCGAACAGCGCCATCGACGCGGCGACGCCGAAGGCCGAGTCCTGCCAGAATCGCAGCGCTTCGCCTCCGGCCCGCTCGGGCTGGAGGATCAGATAATCAAAGCTCTTGCCAACGGCCTTGAGCTGAAGCGCGATATAGGGAAGCACACCAACCAGCGAGGCCAGCGTCACAAAGGCGGCAAGCGCCTGGCTCTTGCCGTAGCGAGCGGCGATGAAGTCAGCGATCGAGGTGACATTCTGGGCTTTCGCGATCGCGATCACCTTGGCAAGCAGCTTCTGACCGAACAGCAGCACGAGCGTCGGACCGATATAGATCGTGGCGAAGTCCAGTCCGCTGGTGGCGGCGCGGCCGACCGATCCGTAGAAGCTCCAGGAGGTGTTGTAGACCGCAAGTGTCAGGCAATAGCTGACCGCGGCCGCCCAGGATTTTGGCGGGACCAGCGGTCCGTCCACGCTCCGCCGATCGCCCCACCAGGCAATCAGGAACAGCGTGGTCACATAACCGGCTGCGACCGCGAGAACGAACCACGCCTGCAAAATATCCTCACTCGAGACCCATCCGCCCGCTCATCGAGAGGTCGGAACGCGGGCGGATATTAGAGCGTTTTCCAGAAGTGGACACCGGTTCGCGTAAAGAAAACGCGTCAACACGAGAATCCAGAGCTTTCAATTGCGTGAAAGGTGCTTTTGGGATCGGCGGCCGGATAGCCGGCCGCCGATCAAGGCGCGACGTCAGGCCGCCTCGCGTGACAGGCGGGCTTGCGGCAGGCCCTTGAGCACGACGTTGACCACGACCGCGGCGACGATGTTGAGCGCAAGCGCCAGCACGCCGGTGTAGATCGCGACCTTGCCGGCGCCGAAGTCGATGCCGTGCAGCGGCTTCAAGCCGTCAGACCAGGCCAGCCACGATCCGCCCGCAAGGCCAACGGCCCAGCCGGCCAGCAACGCCGTGCTCGAGAACCAGTTCAGGTAGAGTCCGAACACCAGCGCCGGCAGCGTCTGCAGGATCCAGAGGCCGCCAAGCAGTTGCAGGTCGAGCGCAAACTGCGTCGGCATCAGGAGGATGGCGAGAAGTGCGCCGACCTTCACCAGCATGGAAGTGATCTTGGCGACCTTGGCCTCACCGGCCGGCGTCACCTTCGGATCGACCCACACCTTCCAGAAGTTGCGGGTGAACAGGTTGGCAGCGCCGATGCTCATGACGGCTGCCGGCACCAAGGCACCGATCGCGATCGCGGCGAAAGCAAAGCCTGCGAACCAGCTCGGGAACAGCGTCTTGAACAGCTCCGGCACGACGTCGTTGTTGCTCGCGAGCTTCAGCCCGGCCGCGTGGCCCATGTAGCCGAGCAGCGCCAGCAGGCCAAGCAGCAGCGTGTAGGCCGGCAGCAGCATCGCATTCTTGCGAATGGTGTCGCCGCCTGACGACGCGAAGATGCCGGTCAGCGTGTGCGGATACATGAAGGCGGCGAGCGCCGAGCCCAGTGCCAGCGAGGCGTAAGACACGATCTGCGCCGGCGAAAGCAGGATGCCGCCCGAGCCCTTCGCCGCAAACGCTGCATCCGCCGCGTTGAAGATCGCGCCATAACCGCCGAGCTTGGACGGCACGATCGCGATCGCGGCGATCACCACGATGTAGATCATGATGTCCTTGACGAAGGCGATCAGCGCAGGCGCGCGCAGGCCCGACGAATAAGTGTAGAGCGCCAGCACAAGGAAGGCCAGAACGAGGGGCACCTCGCCGCTCAGCCCAAGCGCCTTGATCGCGACTTCCATGCCGATCAGCTGGAGCGCGATGTAGGGCATCGTCGCCAGCACGCCGGTTGCGGCGACAGCAAGTTCGAGCCCGCGCGAGCCGTAGGCACCGCGCACCACGTCGCCGGCGGTGACATAGCCGCGCTCCTTGGCCACCTTCCACAACACCGGCATCACCGCGAATACGAAGGGATAGACGATGATGGTGTAGGGCAGCGCGAAGAATCCGTAGGCGCCGACCGCGTAGACCAGGGCGGGCACCGCGATCACGGTATAGGCGGTGTAGAAATCGCCGCCGACCAGGAACCAGGTGATCCAGGTCCCGAACTTGCGGCCACCGAGGCCCCACTCGTCGAGATGAGCGAGCGTCTCCGGCTTGCGCCAGCGCGCGGCGACGAAGCCCATGCCGGTGACGAGGATGAACAGAGCGAGGAATACGGCGAAGGCCGCGCTATCGACATTAGCCAGCACGACGCACGCTCCTGTACACGATGTAGGTGAGCAGCGAGGTCAGCGGCACCCAAGCGAGCTGATACCAATAGAAAAACGGGAAGCCGAACAGAAGCGGCTCCCGGACGTTGTAGAACGGCACGATCATCAGGCCGATGAACGGCAACAACAGCAAAAGACGTATCACGCTCTCTCCTCCCCTGTGAGTGAAGTCGGCGCGCTTTTCGTGAAGCGCGCCTTGAGCGCGATATAGCTGAGATCACCCGCCAGTCCCTCCCCCTACCTTGGCGCGGCCAGCCCCCATACTTTCGTATGGGCGCTAACGCTGTATCAGTTTGCATTCCGATCTATTTCAGGATATATTTCCAGAAATAGAGGACGGGCCCTTGGCCGACACAGCCCAAAAAAGAGCACTTCGAAACTACCGGGCCCGTCTGACCAAGCGTGGCATGGCGCGGTTCGAGGTGCTCGGCCTCGATACCGACCGTGAATTGATCCGGTCCCTTGCCAAGCAGCTCGCCGAGGATGGTACCGACGCCGAGCGACTGCGCTCTACACTGCATCGATCAATAGCAGCGGAACCTCCCAAGAAGGGCGGCATCCTTGCCGCGCTGCGACGCTCGCCGCTTGTCGGAACCGATCTCGAGGTCAAGCGCACGCGCGTAACGGGTCGCAAGGTTGACCTGTGACACGCTACGTCCTCGACACCAACATCATCAGCAACATCACGAAACCGAGCCCGTCGCCAACGCTCCTGGCGTGGCTGGCCGCACAGAACGATGATGATCTGTTCATCTCCGCTCTAACGATTGGAGAAATCCGGCGAGGTATCCTGGAAAAACCAGCGGGAAAAAAACGGAGCGCGTTAGAGGCCTGGTTCGCAGGTCCTGAAGGGCCACCATCGCTTTTCGCGGGGCGCGTGCTGGCTTTCGACGAGCAAGCAAGCCTAGTCTGGGCGCGCCTCATGGCGCGTGGCACCACCACCGGCAGGCCCCGCAGCGCTCTCGATATGATCATCGCCGCCGTGGCCGAGGCCAATGACTGCATGGTTGCGACCGACAACGAGAACGATTTCGCGGGACTGAAATTCGTGAACCCGCTGCGAGAGCGCAAGGCCGACTAGGGCATTTGACCTACGGTGTCTGATTTATCTCAGACGAAAGGGATCTGACAGGAACCGGTCAAAGGAGTTCATTCTCTCGGACGACGGGCGCGACGATGAATATCCTGAAGCAGAACATGCATTCGTGCGGTACGTACCAAACCTATCTCGCCGAAAACCAGGCGGTGTTCCCGCCTCGCGCCTATGAGCCCGTAGACTGGTTCTACCATACGAGACATCGCCGCTGTCCGCATGATGCCTGGCTGGAGTCGCTGCAAGTATTGGCGAGGCCGGGCTCCCAGCCTCGTCAACGATCCCGTTCGATCGCGCTTCGCTTGCTCGGCGCTTACAAGGATGGACATATCGAGATTAGGTATCCGACCGGGTATCCTTACTCACTCCAGGAGCTTTCGCCAGATGCGCCGTCGCCCGGCGATTGGCGCTACGACGAGTTTCGCATCTCGGATCGCGGTCACTTGATCCACGAGATTGAGTGGGCCTATCGCGCCCAATGCAAAGCATTCGTATGGGTGATCGAAGCCGATGATATCGACTTCCGACAGATACCGATGCAGGGAATTGACGGAAGCTAGACTAGAACGGTCGACGCCTACTGCCGCTTGCGCTCGTTCGCTGCCGGCTTCGGCGGCTCGGGCGGGGGGGCGGCTGGCGCGCTGTTGCTCGCGCCGAACAGCACGCGGGTCGGATTGCGATCAAAGTTGTTCACGGCGCGGCTGATGTCGCCGAGCGTGCGGCGGCCGTCGGTCATCAGCGCACCGGAGCGCTTGTCGAAATCCTCGGCGAGTTCGCGGATCGACTTCACCGTCTGGAACAGTTCGCCACCGTCCTTGCCGCCGGCGAGCGTGTTGAGGCCGAGCATGAGGTTGTCGGCCTTGAGCATGACGCCGTCGACCTTGGCCATCACGACGTCGATCTTCTCGGAGTTGCGGGCGAGCGAGTTGGTGAAGGTCTCGAGGTTCTTCAGCGAGTTCTTCACCGACTCCTGATTGTCGGCGACGATCTTGTTGATGTTCTGCAGCGTGCCGCGGATCGCCTCGGTGACGTCCTGGAGCTTGTTCGGATCGGCGGTCAGCGTGGGAATGCCGTCCTCGTCGAGCGGCGGCGGCGGCGCGGCCTCCTCGCCGCCCTTGAGCGAGATCGCGGCGACGCCGGTCAGGCCCTGGAATTCGAGGCCGACCAGGGTGTCCTTGCGGAGCGGCGTGTTGTTCTCGATCATGGCGAGTGCGACAACCCGCCGCGGGTTGTCGAGCTTCACCGAGACCACCTCACCGACCCGGATACCGTTGAAGTTGACGCTGCCGCCGTTGCGCAGGCCCGCCGCCGGGCCCTCGAACACGACGCGGAACGGGCTGCGCTGCTTGGTCGTGTGCAGCGACTGGAACCACAGCACGAAGCCGATCGCGGCCGCGAACACCGCCAGCGTGAAAGATCCGATCAATACGTAGTTCGCCCGCGTTTCCATCAGCTACTCCGGCACATCAAGTCACGACCGCGCGGGCGCGCTTGCCGTGGAAATACTGCCTCAGCCAGGGATGCTGCGAGGCCTGCATGTCGGCGATCGACCCTGCCGCAATGATCTTGCCGTTCCCTAAGACGGCGATGCGGTCGCAAGCGGTGTAAAGGCTGTCGAGGTCGTGGGTTACCATGAAAACGGTCAGCCCCAAAGTCCGCTGCAGCGTCCTGACCAGGTCGTCGAAATCGCCGGCGCCGATCGGATCGAGGCCGGAGGTCGGCTCGTCCAGGAAGACGAGGTCGGGATCGAGCGACAGCGCGCGGGCCAGCGCAACGCGCTTGATCATGCCGCCGGACAGTTCCGACGGAAAGCGCTCGGCCACCTCGGGCTTGAGGCCGACCATGGCAAGCTTGGCCATGGTGATTTCGTCCATCAGCCGCTGCGAGACGCGAAGATATTCGCGCATCGGAAACTGGATGTTCTGCCGCACGGTGAGCGAGGAGAACAGCGCGCCCTGCTGGAACAGCACGCCCCAGCGCCGCTCGACGTTGCGGCGCTGCGACGTGCTGGAGGAATCCAGGTCGACGCCGAACACTTCGATGGAGCCGGCGACCTTCGGCACGAGGCCGATGATGGTGCGGGTCAGCACCGACTTGCCCGCGCCGGAAGGACCGACAAAGCCCAGAATCTCGCCGCGCTTGACGTCGAGGTTGAGCCCGTCGAGCACGCGCGTCGTGCCGAACTGCACGGTGATGTCGCGGACGCGGATGATGGGATTTTGGATCGCGTTTTGAGTTTCTTGCGCCATCGTCACATTCCGATCGAGGCGAAGAAGATGGCGAACACGCCGTCCATGACGATGACGAAGAAGATGCCCTTCACCACCGACGCGGTGGTGTGCTGTCCGAGGGATTCCGCACTGCCCTGCACGGCGAGCCCCTCGACGCAGGCGACGATGCCGATCACCGCGGCCATCACCGGCGCCTTGACGATGCCGACGATGAAATGGTCGATCGAGATGGCATCGCGCAGGCGGAGCAGAAACGCTTCGGGATCGACGCCGCCATAGAGCCAGGCGACGAGGCCGCCGCCATAGAGCGCGGCCATGGCGCCGAGGAAGGCGAGGATCGGCAGCGCCAGCACCAGCGCCAGCATGCGCGGCAGCACCAGGACTTCGATCGGATCGAAACCCATGGTGCGCAGCGCGTCGATTTCTTCCCGCATCTTCATCGAGCCGAGCTCGGCGGTGTAGGCGCTGCCCGAGCGGCCTGCGACCATGATCGCGACAAGGAGCACGCCGATCTCGCGCAACACCAGCACGCCGAGCATGTCGACGACGAAGATGTCGGCGCCGAACCTGCGGAAATGGAAGATGCCCTGCTGGGCGATGATGCAGCCGATCAGGAAGGTGATCAGTACGATGATCGGCACCGCGCGCCAGCAGACCTGCTCCATGTGGTGCACGGTCGAGGTCAGGCGGAACGAACGCGGATGGATCAGCACCCGACCGCCCGCGGCCAGCACCGCGCCGAGCATGTCGACGAGGCCGGCCACCGTGCCGGCGAGGCCCGCGACGGTCCGGCCGATCTGCTCCAGCATGCCGGTGATGGTGATCGTCGAGGTCTCGACCACCGGGGTCGCGCGGACCCGGCGTACCTCGTCGACGAGGCTCGAATAGTTCGCAGACAGCCCGGCGATCTGCGCCTCGACCGAGCCTTTGGTCAGGCTGCGGCGCAGCCGCTCGATCAGCCAGGCCCCGAAGGTGTCGAGCTTGGCGACCTCGGAGACGTCGATGAAGATGCTCTGGGGGCCGCCGGCGAGCTTCTCGGCGTCGGCCACCATCCGCTCCAGCACCGGCGCGAAGCTCGCGGTCCAGGTTCCGGTGGCACAGAGGGCCAGCGCATTGCCTTTGGCAATCCGTTCCAGCTTCGGATCGCCGCTCAAGGTGTCCGCTCCCATACGACCAGGGCGGAGGAAATCAGAGTGTTGCGCACGCGCCCGTACCCAGAAAAGGTATCCCCAACTGGTTAATGTTAGTTGCTAGAGGTAACCAGCAGGTTCAGATTTCGCCAGAGTTCAAAATGACTTCCAGCAAAGTTCCTGGTCTTTCCGCGCGAATCGAGCGGTTTCCCATCGCCGGCAGTTTCACCATCAGCCGGGGCGCCAAGACCGAAGCCGTGACCGTGGTGGCCGAGCTGACCCAAAACGGCCTGACCGGCCACGGCGAATGCGTGCCCTATCCCCGCTATGGCGAGACCCCGGAGGCGACTTTGGCGGCGATCGAGGCCATGCAGGACGCCATCAGGGGCGGTCTCGACCGGCAGGCCCTCCAGGCTGCCATGAAGCCCGGCGCCGCCCGCAACGCCCTGGATTGCGCCTTCATCGACCTGGAGGCCAAGGCGGCAGGCTTGCGGGCCTGGAACCTGCTGGACCGGCTGCCCCCGGGTGAGCGCACCACGGCCTATACGATCTCGCTGGGCACCCCCGAGGCCATGGCGGCGGCGGCCGCCAAGGCCGCTCGCCGGCCGCTGCTCAAGATCAAGCTCGGCGGCGACGGGGATGACGCCCGCATCGCTGCGGTCCGCAAGGCTGCCCCCGAATCCGAGTTGATCGTCGATGCCAACGAATCCTGGACCGAGGCCAACCTCGAGCACAACCTCGCCGCCTGCGACGCCGTCGGCGTGACCTTGGTGGAACAGCCGTTGCCGGCAGGGAAGGACGATGCGCTGGCGCGGATCAAGCGACCACTGGCCGTCTGCGCCGACGAGAGCGTGCATGACCGCAAAACCCTGGCGGCGCTCCGCGACCGCTACGACGCCGTCAACATCAAGCTCGACAAGACCGGCGGCCTCACCGAGGCGCTCGCGATGGCCGACGCCGCGCAGGCGCTCGGCTTCGAGATCATGATCGGCTGCATGGTCGCGACCTCGCTGTCGATGGCGCCCGCGATGCTGGTGACGCCGCAGGCACGCTTCGTCGACCTCGACGGTCCCTTGCTGCTCGCGCGCGATCGCGACCACGCCCTGCGCTACGACGAGAGCCTGGTCTATCCGCCCGAGTCTTCGCTCTGGGGCTGAGCCGTCAGCCGGTGCCGCGCCGACCAGATCACGAGCGCGCCGACCGCGGCCATCGCCGCCATCACGTAATACAGGCTGTCGCCGATGCGGGCGTAGATCGCGCCCGAGGCGATCGAGGTCGTTGCCCCCAATAGTCCGCTGCATGCGGCGAGGTAGCCCTGCCCGCGCGCGATCTGGTGCGATGGCACGCGCTGCACCATCAGCCTCATGGTGCCGACGATGGTCATGCCGAACGTCAGGCCGTGGCCGAGCTGTGCGACCGCGAGCAGCGCCAGCGGCGGCTCGTTCGCCGTGACGATCCAGCGCAGCACCGCGCTTACGCCGCCGATCGCCATCAGCGATGACGGATGCAGCGAGAAGCGTGGCGACAGCGCGAACACGACGATCTCCGCGATCACGCCCAGCGTCCACAGCCCCGCGATCGTCAGTCCACTGATCCCATGGAGCTGCCAGTTGATCGCCGAGAAGGTGTAATAGGCGACGTGGCTGCCCTGGATCAGCGCAGCCGAGGCGATCACCGCCCAGAAGCCGGCATCGCGCAGCAGCGGCTTGCCGACATGCGTCTCCGCCGTCCTGCGCCTGACATCGTCGAGCGGCCGAAGCAGCAGGCTGGCGAGCACCGCAACGACCGCGCATGCGACGATGATCCAGATCAGGTCGCGCGCGGCGATGATGTCGACGAGATAGCCGCAGGCGAGCGAGCCGGCGGCGAAGGCCGCCGAGCCCCACAGCCTCACCGGTCCGTAGTCGAGCCCGTAGCGCGCGACGCCGCGCAGCGCGTAGGCATCGGTCAGCGGCGTCGTCGGCGTCCACATCATGCAGGTGAGCGCGTAGATCAGGAACAGCGCCAGTGGCTGCTGCTGCAAGCCGACCGCCGCAAAGCCGATCGCGGTCGCCAGCACCGAGATCATCATCGCGGCGCGAATCGCCCGTTTCTTTTCGGCAAAGGCGGTGATCTGCGGCAGCGTGGTGAAGCGCGTCAGCGCCGGCAGCGCGTTGATGACGCCGATCCACGACGCGTCGATGCCGATCGCCTTGAGCCACACCGGAAAGAACGGCAGATGCGTGCCCGATACCGCGAACACGGCCGAATAGAACAGCGCGAGACTCACGGCGAATCGCCGCTTGACCGATGCTGGTGTGGGGATTTGTGATTCGGGTGGCATCAAACCAATTGCGATTCGGTCGATATCGTGGTGATCGTTACAGTAACGCGCAGTGATTTGCGCGACGAGATCGTCATGGCCAACGAAGCATTCGCCCTTTCGCCCATGTCTGCCCGCGCGGCCGAGCCGAACGAGCAGGACTACGACGCGATCCGCGAAGCCTTCATGGAGACCGCGCGCGGCCGCTGGTTCCTCGGCGAATACGCCAAGCGCAACCGCAACGCCGACACGCGCATGGTGCTCGACGCCGTTGCGAAAATCGAAGAAACCCTTGCGGCACAGCGACAACCCGTCGTCGAGGATCGCCTGCCCGAAGCCCTCGTCGCGATCCGCCGCGCGGTCGAGGATGCAGAAAGCGCCGCAGCCAAGGCGTTCGATCCCGCCGCGATCGAAGCGAACCTCGCGCCCATCCCGCGCGGCGTGCGCATCATCAAGGAGATTTCCTGGCGCTGGCGCGAGATCGGCGCCGACGGGCGAATCTGCGACCTGATTGATTCGCAGCTCGCCTCGATCGAAGCGGCCTGCGCCCAGGTGGTGACTATCGACCCGCGCGGCGACCTCAAGGCCGCCTTCGATCTGCTCAGGGACCGGGTCGAGCAGACCGATGCTGGCGGTGTCGCGGCGCCGCAAGCTGCCGTGCAACCTGCTCCGGCGCCTGCGCAGCCGGCTGCGACGGACGCGGAAGAGCCGGGTGACGAAACGCCCGCTGCGATGGTGAGCGAAGTACCCGCGGCTTTTACGGAGACGCCGCGGGAGATCGCGCCAGAGCCCGAGGCCATCGCTGAGGTGAGCGGCCTCTCCGAGGACGCGGTGTCGGACGTCGCGGTCGCGCCCGAGATCGCCGAGAGCCACGCCGCGGTCGAAGAGAGTTTTGCTGCCGTCGAGGACAGCCTCGCCGATCCCGTGGGCATCGCCGGGATCACCGACGAGTTCTCGCTCGATGCCGCCGCGGAAGCCGAGGACGAAGCCATACTCGACGCGATCGCGCTGGAGATGGCCGCGCCCGATCCGGAGTTCGACGAGATCGTCGCGCCGATGGAGATGGAAACAGCCATTCCGGAACCGATGCCGGAGCCGGCGCCGGCTGCGCGCCAATTCGAGGAGCCTGAGGTCGAGGAGCCGGTGACCGAGGCCCCGATCCCGATGGAATCGCTCGCGCGCCTCACCGATGCCATCGCGGAGGCTGCCGCCGAAGTGATGCTGCAGCCGGCCCCCGCGATGGCGGCCACGGCGTCCTCGGACGTAGCCCCGGGCGCAACGCTGCCGATGCCCTCTCCCCTGCCCGAGCCCTCGCTCGGCGCCACCATCCTCGCCAGCGGCATCGTGCAAAAGCCCCGCGCGGCCGCCAACGACGCGCTTGCGCCGATCCGCCGCATGACCCAGGCCGAGAAGATCGCGTTCTTCTCGTAAGGGGCCGTCTCTCTCGCTGGTCATTGCAAGCATCCGAAGCAATCCAGATTCCCCGGCGGAAAGGCGCTGGATTGCATCGCCACGCCCACCTTTAAGCGAACGGCTGCTCCTTACGTGATCCAGATCACGCCCAGTCGAGGGTGATCACGATCACGGACGGCAAGGCTCGAACGCGGTCAGGCTTGCTGGCAACCAATCTCGCATCGAGATGAGTGCCGAAAGGAGCACGCCATGTTCCGCCTGAAATCCGCCCTGATGACTGCGGGCCTGTTGGGAAGCCTGTTCGGCTTCGCCTGCGGCCCGGTTTCCGCCCAAGTCGCCCCCGTCCAACCCGCCCCGACCGCGCTGCAAGGCCCGGAGCAGCGGGTGGCGCTGGTGATCGGCAATTCGAACTACCAGAACGCGCCGCAGCTCGCGAACCCCGACAATGACGCGCAGTCGATGGCACAGTTCCTGAACTCGGCCGGCTTCGAGGTGATCTCGGCGACCGACCTCGGCCAGAACGACATGCTGCGCGTGGTGCAGGATTTCTCGGCAAAGGTGTCCGCACGCGGCCCCAACACGGTGGCGATGGTCTACTACGCCGGCCATGGCGTGCAGCTCGCCGGCGAGAACTATCTCGTTCCCGTCGATGCGAAGGTCTCGAACCAGACCGAGCTCGTCAACGACTCGGTCCGCCTGGTCGACGTGATGTCGACGCTGGAGACGATTCCGAGCCGGATGCGCATCGTCATCCTCGATGCCTGCCGCAACAACCCGTTCCCCAAGGTCAACGACGCCGGCCGTGGCCTTGCCATCGTCGACGCACCGAACGGCTCGATCGTCGGCTATTCGACCGCACCGGGCGCCGAAGCGCTCGACGGCAATGGCGGCCACAGCCCTTACACACAGGCCTTCCTGAACGCCGCGCGCGAGCCCAACGTGCCGATCGAGCAGCTGTTCAAGCGCGTGCGTCTCGCGGTGAACCAGACCACCAGCGGCGCGCAGACGCCGTGGGAGAGTTCCTCGCTCACATCCGACTTCACCTTCTTCGGCGACACGGCCGTTGCCGCCACCCGCGCCCCAGTGCATGCGCCGGTGGTGCAGATGGCCTCGAACCTGCCGAGCCGCTCGGCCCGCCAGGCCTATGATTACGTGCTGTCCGAGGGCAGGCCCGAATACTATCAGGAGTTCGTCGCGATGTATCCGCACGACCCGCTGTGCGACCACATCCGCTGGCTGCTTGCGAACCTCCTGATCTCGCAGGCCTGGCACCAGGCGGTGCTGGCGAACTCGCCGCTCGGCTACAAGGCCTTCTACGACAGCTACGGCAACAGCCCCTATGCGCAAGTCGCGTTGAAGCTGGAAGCGCAGCCGAAACTGATCCCCCTGATGCAGGCGACGAAGTTCCTGGCCCCGCAGAACATCGCCTCGACGTTGAAGATCGGCAATCTCGGCCAGCCCAAATACATGCCGCTGATGCAGCAGGGCAACGGCTCGCAGATGAACGCCAACCTGCCGGTCGGGCAGAAGCCGGTCGACGGCACAGTTATCGGCAAGCTCGGCAACGGCGGCGAGATCACCAACCTGCCCGCCGGCAATTCGCAGAACGGCACGCCCTCGCAGGCTCCGGGCAAGATCGTGACGCTGCCCGCGCCGACCAACACGACGACGAACACTGGCGGCATCGGCAAGATCACGACGCTGCCGGTGACCACCACGCAGAACGGCGGCAAAAACAATGCCGGCACGGCGGGTAAGGTCGTGAGCATGCCGGTGAACATCGGCAAGGGCATCGCGAGGGTCGACGTCAAGACCACCGACGTGAAGACGACGAACGTCCAGACCCAGAGCAACCCGATCCGCGTCAACCCCGGCGTCGTGAAGCTCAACAACAACCCGGTGAACAAGGTGCAGGTACAGAACAATCCGCAGAACACCCGGCCGCAGATCAATACGATCGGCAATGGCGGCGGCAACAACTTCCGTCAGTCGATGAACCAATCGAACATGAATGCGGGCAACAACCACCGCAGCTTCATGCACTGATCACGGCAAAGACAAAACGGCAAGGGGGCAGAGCGGCAACGCTCTGCCCCCTTCGTCATGTCAGAAAATCCGGGCAGTCCTCACCTCCCCAGCGGGGAGAGGTGAACCGAGCCTCACCGCTCGCACGCTTCAATTGAACTCAGGCCACCAGCTCGGCGAACAGATCCGCATCGACATTGCCGCCTGAGAGCACGATGACGACGTTCTTGCCGGCAACGTCGAGACGGCCCGCGAGCAACGCGGCAAGGCCGACCGCACCGCCGGGCTCGACCACCAGCTTCAACTCGCGATAGGCAAAGGCGACGGCCGCACCGACTTCCTTGTCGGACGCCGTGACGCCGCGCGCGAGCAGCTTGCTGTTGATCGCGAAGGTCATCTCGCCGGGGATCAGCGCCATCAACGCATCGCAGATGGTGCGGCCCGCCGGCGGGTGCGGCTCGCGATGGCCCGCGGACAACGAAATGCCGTGATCGTCGAACGCTTCGGGCTCGGCCACCACGATCTGGGCGTGCGGATAGCGCGCCTTCACGGCCGTCGCGACGCCCGCGATCAGGCCGCCGCCGGAGGCCGGCGCCACCACGATGTCGGGCGCAAGGCCGAGCGTTGCCATGTCTTCCGCGATCTCGCGGCCGGCGGTGCCCTGCCCCGCGATCACGAACGGATCGTCATAGGGCCTGACCAGCGTCGCGCCGCGCTTTTCGGCGATGCCGCGCGAGATCGCCTCGCGGTCGTCGCGATCGCGGTCGTAGAGCACGACCTCGGCGCCGTAGGATTTGGTGCGCTCGCGCTTCGACAGCGGTGCGTCCGCCGGCATCACGATGGTCGCCTGCATGTCCAGGATCCTGGCCGCCGCAGCCACGCCCTGGGCGTGGTTGCCGGAGGAGAACGCAACGACGCCGCCGGCGCGCTTGTCCTGCGGGATCGAGAACACCTTGTTGAAGGCGCCGCGAAACTTGAAGGACCCGGTGCGCTGGAGCATCTCCGGCTTCAGGAACACCTTTGCGCCGACACGCTCGTTGAGCACAGGAAAGGACAACAGCGGGGTGCGAACGGCGAAGGGCGCGAGCACGCGCGCTGCGGCGTCGATATCGGCGGGGCCGATCGGAAGGGGCTGTTCAGACATGGCGCGATGTTATCGCGGCCGGCGAGGCGCGGGCAAGACACCTCCCCGCGAGGATTTTCTTCTCTTCAGGCGACGAACCGCGGCTGTTCCGCCCTCTCCCGGCCGGGCAGCACCGCACCGACCGCGCGGATGTTGTCTATGAAGGCCCGCGCCGAGGCCTCCCAGGTGTAGTTGGCGGCGAATGCGACGCATGCCTGCCTGGAAATGTCGAGCGCAGCGAAGCAGGCGCTGTGCAGATCCTCGTCCAGTGCGCCGACCGGCGCGTCGCCGATGACGTCGCGCGGGCCCTTCACGGGGAAGGCCGCGACCGGCAGGCCGCTTGCGAGGGCCTCGAGCAGGACCAGGCCGAACGTGTCGGTCCTGCTCGGAAACACGAAGACGTCGGCTGCCGCATAGATGTCGGCCAGCTCCTCGCCGTGCTTTTCCCCAAGGAAGAGCGCGTCGGGATAGGCCTCCTCCAGTGCGTTGCGCGCCGGACCGTCGCCGACGATCACCTTGGTGCCGGGCAGATCGAGGTCGAGGAACGCTTCGAGATTCTTCTCAACCGCGACGCGGCCGACCGAGAGGAACACCGGGGCCGGCAGGCAGAGGTCGACGGCGCGAGGATGGAACAGGTGCGTATCGACGCCGCGCGGCCACAGCACGACATTGTCGAAACCGCGCTCGCCGAGTTCCTGGGCCAGCGCCGGCGTCGCCGCCATCACGGCCCGGCTCGGGCTGTGGAGGCGGCGCAGCGCCCGCCAGATCAGGGAGCCCGGAACCGGCACGCGGGCGCGGACATATTCGGGAAAACGGCTGTGGAAGCTGGTCGTGAACGGCAGCTTGCGCTGACGGCAATAGCGGCGGACCATCAGGCCGATCGGCCCTTCCGTCGCGATGTGGATGCTGTCGGGCCGCGCTTCCGCGATCAGTTTTGCGATACGCGCCGGGCGCGGCATGGCAAGCCGCACGTCGCGATAGCTCGGCATCGCGAAGGTGCGGAACGATTGCGGCGTGAGGAACGAGAACTCGACGTCGAGCGTCTTGGCGGCGTCGGCGAGCTTGGTCAGCGTCCGAACCACACCGTTGACTTGCGGGTGCCAGGCGTCGGTCGCGACCAGGATGCGCATCAAGCGGCTCTCGTCAGGCAGCTCTTGCCGCCACCTGCGGCACTTCCGCCGGCTTCCGCAGATGGTCGGCCCACGTGATGATCTCGAAACGACCGTCATCATGCTCGACGAGCGCGGTGCAGCTCTCGACCCAGTCGCCGCAGTTCATGTAGCGGATGCCGTTCTCGTCGCGGATCACGGCGTAATGGATGTGGCCGCAGATCACGCCGTCGGCGTCGTGGCGCCGGGCTTCGGCGGAGAGCGCCTGCTCGAACGCGCCGATATAGTTCACCGCATTCTTGACCTTCTGCTTGGCCCATTGCGACAGCGACCAATAGGGCACGCCGAACAGGCGTCGGAAGAAGTTGACGAAGCGGTTCATCTGGATCGCGAAGTCGTAGGCCTTGTCGCCGAGATGGGCGAGCCAGCGCGCGTTCTGCACCACGAGGTCGAAGATGTCGCCGTGAATGACGAGGTAGCGCTTGCCGTCCGCGCCGATGTGCACGGTGTTCTCGACGACGTCGATGCCGCCGAAATGCGTGCCGTAATAGTTGCGCAGGAACTCGTCGTGATTGCCGGGCACGTAGATGACCTTGGCGCCCTTGCGCGCCTTGCGCAGCAGCTTCTGCACCAGGTCGTTGTGCGATTGCGGCCAGTGCCAGCTCGATTTCAGCGCCCAACCATCGACGATGTCGCCGACGAGGTAGATCGTGTCGGCATCGTGGTAGCGCAGGAAGTCCAGCAAAAGGTCGGCTTGCGAGCCGCGGGCTCCGAGATGGACATCGGATATGAACAACGTGCGAAAGCGCCGCTCCGGGCTCTCGTCACTCACATCGTAACTTCCCATGCGACAGCCTGTAACAATGTCCCGTGACAGGGGGATGACGATTGAACCGATGAGGCACCCTTGGATACGAATCGGGACCTTGCCTCGACCTCCCCGCGAATATCAGCCGCATGCGACAATCAGGCGACATGGCGCCCCAATGGTTCTCCGCAAAATGCCGGGACCCCAAGGAGATGCTGGTTAACTGTGGATCGGGAAGCCGGCGTCAGTAGAACTTGTGGAAATGATGGATCGGCCCGTGGCCGTGACCGACGCTGAAGCGGTCGGCGGCCGCGATGGCCGCGCTGATCCAGCTCTTGGCATGGCGCACGGCCGTCTCGAGATCCTCGCCCTTGGCAAGCCCCGCCGCAACGGCTGACGACAGCGAGCAGCCGGTGCCGTGGGTGTTGCGCGTGGCAACACGCGGCGCGGGGAGCGCGATCGTTTTGTCAGCGCTGACGAGATAGTCGATACTCTGCGCACCCTCGCCGTGGCCACCCTTGATCAGGACCGCGCGGCAGCCGAGCCCGAGCAGGCGGCGCCCCTGGCTTTCGATCTCGGCCTCGCTTCGTGCGACCTGCTCGTCGAGCAGTGCGGCCGCCTCCGGCAGATTGGGCGTGATCACCGATGCAAGCCGCATCAGCTTCGTGCGCAAGGCTTCGACGGCCTCCGCGGCCAGCAGCCGGTCGCCGGAGGTTGCGACCATCACCGGATCGAGCACGATATGGCCCGGCTTCCAGCGTGACAGCGCGGCAGCAATCGCATCGATGCTGCCGGCCTGCGCCACCATGCCGATCTTCACCGCACCGACATCGAGATCGGAAAACACCGCATCGATCTGCGCGGTGACGAAATCGGCGGGCACCGCGTGAATGCCGGTGACGCCTTTGGTGTTCTGCGCCGTCAGCGCCGTGATCGCGGACGCGCCGTAGACCCCGAGCGCGGCAAAGGTCTTCAGGTCGGCCTGAATGCCGGCGCCGCCGCTCGAATCGGAACCGGCGACGGTGAGCGCCACGGGCGTGGTCATCGCAGGAAACGCTTGCTCGAAAAGGACATGGCCATGGCCCGTCCTAGCGCGTCGGCGGAGCCCCAGCAAGCCGCCGAATCAGGCCAAGCGCGAGCTGCACGGCATTGTCGTCCCGCAAGCGGGCATATCCTGCGAAAATAAGAGCACGGCATCACCCGGCCTTGGCGACCAAGCGTGCGAATGACACGGTAGTCAGTGGATTCGTCCAGCGACGCAAATTGCCGGCCCTCGGCCTGCAACCCTCCGGGGAAGAGATCATGTGGGCATATTTCGAACGTATCCTCGACTCCTCGATGTTCTCACCGCACGGCATCTGCCTGCTGTGGGAACCCGAGCTGATCTGGCTCCACGTCGTCTCCGACGCTTGCATCGCCGCGGCGTATTTCTCGATTCCTTTCGCGCTCGCGATCCTCGTCACCAAGCGGCGTGACCTCAAGTTCGGCTGGGTGTTCTGGGCGTTCGCGGTCTTCATCACGGCCTGCGGCCTCACCCATGTCCTGTCGATCTATACGCTCTGGGTACCGGTCTACGGCATCGAGGGCCTGGTCAAGGCGGCGACCGCGATCGCCTCGATCTTCACCGCGGTCGCGCTCTGGCCGCTGCTGCCCAAGATCCTGGCGATCCCCTCTCCCTTCGAGCTGCAAAAGGTGCAGGCCGCGCTCGAGGAGGAGGAGACCAAGCGCCGCGATGCGACGCAGCTGCTGAAACAGGTGGGAGAGGCGCAGCGCGCGATGCGCGAGAGCGTGGCGCGCCTCACCGCCGTCGTCGAGACTGCGGTCGACGGCGTCATTCTGTTCGATGCGCAGGCCCGCATTCTCCTGTTCAATCCAGCCTGCGAACGGCTGTTCGGCTATCGCGCCGAGGAGGTCATGAATCTCGACATCGGCATGCTGATGTCCGACGGAGGGAAGCGTTCATCCACCGCTCATGCTCAGCGTTTCGCGACGGGGGAAACCGTCGGCCTGCGCAAGGACGGGTCACACTTTCCGATGGATCTGTCGGTGGGCCAGGCGTGGCAGGACGGCGAGCTGATCTATGTCGGCATCATCCATGATCTGACCGCGCGCAAGCTGACCGAGCAGCAGCTCCAGCAGGCGCAGAAGATGGAGACGGTCGGCCAGCTCTCCGGCGGCATCGCGCACGACTTCAACAACCTGCTGACCGTCATCATCGGCAACGCCGAGCATCTCAGCGAGCAGCTCAAGGCCCGGCCGGATTTGCGCCAGTTCGCCGACGACATCTGCCAGTCCGGCGAACGCGGCGCGGAGCTGACGCAGCGGCTGCTCGCCTTCAGCCGCCGCCAGCTGCTGCGGCCGCAGACGATCGATTGCACCGAGCTGATCTTGTCCATGCTCAAGCTGTTCAAGCGCACCCTGCGCGAGAACATCGAGATCGGCACCGCTTTCGGGCCCGGCACGATCCGGGCCTTTGCCGACCGCTCCCAGCTCGAATCCGCCGTGCTGAACCTGGCGCTGAATGCGCAGGATGCCATGCCGTCAGGAGGGCATCTGACGCTGAGCACCGAGCTCGCCGCGATCGACGAGGACTACCGCGCCCTGCACCCGGAGGTGGCCTCCGGCGCCTATGTGCTGATTTCCATCACCGATGACGGCGAAGGCATGTCGCCGGAGGTGATCGAGCGCGCCTTCGAGCCGTTCTTCACCACCAAGGAGGTCGGCAAAGGGTCCGGCCTCGGGCTGAGCATGGTCTATGGTTTCGCCAAGCAGTCCGACGGCCACGTCTCCATCTACAGCGAGCAGGGCCTGGGGACGACGGTCCGGATCTACCTGCCGCGCGCCGGCGGCGGTCAGTCGCTGACCGACGCGCCGGACAAGGAAGACGCCGCGCCGCGCGGCCACGAGACCATCCTGATCGCCGAGGACGATCCGTTCGTCCGCTCCTCGGTCATCCTCCGGGTGGAGGCGCTCGGCTACCGCGTCGTCGCCGCCGTCAACGGCAAGGAGGCCTTGCAGCGGCTGCGTGCCGACCCCGGCATCGACATGCTGTTCACCGACATCGTCATGCCCGGCGGCATGAGCGGCTGGGAGCTCGCCGACCAGGCCCGGCGTATCAGGCCCGGCCTGCCGGTACTGTTCACCTCGGGCTACGCGCTGGAGACCCTGGTCGAGCAGGGCCGCGCTCAGGCACAGGCCGTGGTCCTGACCAAGCCCTATCGCAAGGCCGAACTCGCCCAGCGGCTCAGGGACGCATTTGCGGCAGCGACGGTGGCCTCGTAGGACGTCGGACCGCCCTCGGCCGGCCGGCCGGCCCGCTTGCTAAATCGGGCTGGTTTTGGCCTATTAGCCTTCAGAATTCGCCTTCGGAGTGACTGCAATGGTTCCCTTCTTCGTCCAGATCAAATGCAAGCTCGGCCAGTCCTATACGGTCGCCAATGCGCTTGCCGAAGCCGAGATCGCCTCCGAGATCTACTCCACCGCCGGCCAATACGACCTGCTGGTCAAGTTCTACGTCGACAACGACACCGACATCGGCCACTTCGTGAACGAGAAGGTGCAGGTGCTGCCGGGCATCCAGGACACCCTCACCATCATCACCTTCAAGGCGTTCGGCACCGGCTAGCCGGACGCGTTCAATCGCCTCCCGCCTTGCGCTTGGGCGGCGTCGGCCCATCGACCGGCGGCAGCGACTTCAGATAGGCGGCCATCGCGGCGCGGTCCTCGGGCTTCAACTGCGCGAGGTTCTTGATCACCGGCCGCATCGAGCCTGACGCGCTGTCGCCCTCGGGCATGTCGCCGGTCTCGAGGAAATCGGCGATATCCTTCTCGCTCCAGCTCCCCAGACCCTTCTGGGTGATGTTCGGCACCCAGCCCTCGCCTTCGGGATTGGGGCCGCCGGCGAAGCGCTGCGCGGTGACGACGCCGCCGAGGAAATTGCGCGGGCTGTGGCATTCGGCGCAATGGCCGAAACCGTTGACGAGATACGCGCCCCGATTCCACCCGGCCGAATGCATCGCCGCCGGCACGAACGGCCTGACATCCATGAACAGCAATTTCCAGATGCCGACATTGCGGCGGATGTTGAAGGGAAACGGCAGGTCGTGATCGCGCACCCGCCCCGAGACCGGCGGCAGCGTCTTCAGATACGCGAAGAGATCGCGGACGTCGTCGACCTTGGCGAGGTGATAGGACGTGTAGGGAAACGCCGGATAATAATGCGTGCCCTCGGGCGAGATGCCGCGCATCACCGCGTTGACGAAATCGGCCTCGCTCCATCGGCCGATGCCGTCAGCGGGATCAGGTGAAATGTTCGGCGCATAGAACGTGCCGAATGGCGAAGCGAGCGCCAGGCCGCCGCCGAGTTTCAAGCGATCGGGCTGGTTGGGCACCGCATGGCAGGACGAGCATCCGCCTGCGTTGAACAGCTCCTGCCCATTGGCAAGATCAGGCGCGCGTGTCGGCGCCGGCAGGGCCAAAGCTGTCGGCGCTGTCAGCCACCAGTAGGCGGCCAAGGCTGCGACGACGGCGATCAGAATGACATGGATTGTTCGTCGCAGCATCGAGGATCCCATTGAGCTCGAGCGAATTTACGGATCACCCGGCGGCCGCTCCAGCCACGAATAATTTAGATGGTTTGATCGGAATCCGGGAATAAAGTCGGAACCGCACTGTTTGCAAGTTGACCGCAATCAGGCGTCAACAGGGAGAGACCCATGAACAAAGCGCTTTTTGCCACGCTGGCGCTCGGAGCCGCCGTCGCATTCGCAGGCTCGGCCAGCGCGGAGAAGCTGAAGGCGACGCTGGACGGCAAGTCCGAAGTTCCTGCCACCACCAGCAGCGGCACCGGCAAGGCCGATATCGACTATGACGCCGCCACCAAGAAGCTCTCCTGGAAGGTGACCTATTCCGGCCTCACCGGCCCCGCCACCGCCGCCCATTTCCACGGTCCCGCCGAGGCCGGCAAGAATGCCGGCGTGATGGTCCCGATCCCGGGCATCGCCAACAGCCCGGTCGAAGGCAGTGCGACGCTCACCGATGCGCAGGCCTCGGACCTCCTCTCCGGCAAGCTCTACGTCAACATTCACACTGCGGCCAACCCGGGCGGCGAAATCCGCGGCCAGGTGACCAAGTAGATTTCATCGCGAGGTCATCGTCGAAGGCCGGGCGCGCGCGTCCGGCCTTTTCGATCCGAAACGGCACGTGATGCCGCGGGCTCAAGCCGCACTCAACGCCTGCTCCAGATCCGCGATCAGATCCGACGGATTTTCGATCCCGATCGACAGCCGGATCGTGGAGTCGAGAACGCCGATCTTGCGGCGGATCTCGGCGGGAACGCCGGAATGGGTCATCGTCGCCGGCAGGCTCGCCAGCGATTCCGTTCCGCCGAGGCTCACGGCGAGCTTGAATATCTGCAACGAATTGAGGAATTTCTCCGCCGCCGCCTGGCCGCCGACGATGTCGAACGAGAACGTCGATCCCGCGCCCAGGCACTGCCTTGCGAACACGCGTCCGGCCAGCGAGGCCTCCGCGTGATGGCCGAGATAGTGGACCTTCGCCACCTTGGCGTGGTCGCGAAGGAAATCCGCCACGAGCTGCGCGTTGCTGTTGGCCTTCTCCATGCGCAGGCTCAGCGTTTCCAGCGAGCGGTTGATCATCCAGCAGGAATGCGGGTCGAGCTGGGTGCCGATGGCGCCGCGCAGCGCCTTGACGCCCTTCATCATCGCCTTGGTGCCGAGCGCGGCGCCCGCGATCAGATCGGAATGGCCGCCGACATATTTGGTCAGCGAGTACAGCGAGATGTCGGCGCCGTGCTCGATCGGCCGCTGAAACACCGGGCCGAGCAGCGTGTTGTCGCAGGCGATGATCGGCGTGTGGCCCTGTGCCTTGCCGATGGCATCGGCGACGCGGCGCATCAGCGCGATGTCGACCAGGCCGTTGGTCGGGTTGGCCGGCGTCTCGATCAGGATCATTGAAACCCTGCCCTTGCGCATCGCCTCCTCCGCGGCCTGATTGACCACCGCCTCGTCGATGCCGTCGGCAAAACCGACCGCGCCGATCGAGAAGCGCGACAGCGTGTTCGTCAGCAGCGTCTCCGTGCCGCCGTACAGCGGCTGAGAGTGCAGGATGACGTCGCCGGGACGGACGAACGCCAAAATCGTCGTCGAGATCGCCGCCATGCCTGAAGAGAACAGTGCGCAGCTCTCGGTGCGCTCATAGATGGCGAGCCTGTCCTCGACGATCTCGCTGTTGGGGTGGTTGAAGCGCGAATAGACCAGGCCCGCGCCCATGCCCTCCGGCGGCTCGCGCCGGCCCGCGACGAAATCGAAGAAGTCCTGCCCGTCCTCGGCCGTCTTGAACACGAAGGTCGAGGTCAGGAACACCGGCGGCTTGATGGCGCCTTCCGACAGTTGCGGATCGTAGCCATAGGTCAGCATCAGCGTTTCCGGATGCAGCATATGGTTGCCGATATGGGTTTTCGACGGGAACGGTTTTGCCATGGCCTGTCTCGCTGTTGACTGAGATCGCCACCGCGCGTCGGAACTCGGTACGGCGTGAGGCATCAACGCCGCGGCGGCGCCAGCAAACATAGTCGTTCTGACGGCGATCCGTCAGGGCGTGCGAACGGAATTTGGCAGTGAAGCCGTAGCCCGGATGGAGCGCAGCGCAATCCGGGCTACGAGTGAACGAGCTACGCCGTCTACTTCAGCTTCAACCGGTACGTCTCGTGGCAATCGTTGCAGCGGTCGTTGATCACCGTGTAGGCGGCCTTCAGGCTGGCGACATCGTGGATCTTGCCCTTGGCCTCGGCGATCGCCTTCTGCACCGGCGGGATCTTGGAATCGAAATCCGCCTTCTGCTGCCACACCTTTGGCGACGAACCGTAGGTGGCATTCACCACGTCCTGCTTGGGATTGGTCTCGAACGTCTTTGCGATCTTCCCGACGTCGGCTTCGAGGGTCGTCAGCGCCTCGTCGACGCTCTTCTGGTTGTAGTGAATGTCGCCCTTCGCCATCTTCAGCATGACGTTGTAGAGGCTTTTGGCCTGCGATCGCATCAGATTGTCCTGCTGGACGGCAATCTCCTGCTGCGCCATCACGGCGCCCGCACCCAGAAGCAGGGTGCCCGCGACAATCAACGTACGTTTCATAGGCTTGTTACTCCGGCTCGCAAGTCGATTCGGGGGAGGACCATTGAGGATAGAACCCGGCCGCGGGCAATTAATTCCCGCGGACCGAGCGGCCGATTTACAGGCTGTGGCGGCGATGGTGCTCGTTGATCGCAATCCACACCCGCTCCGGCGTTGCCGGCATGTCGATGTGGTCGATCCTGTACTCGCGCCAGAGCCCGTCAACGATGGCGTTGACGACGGCCGGGCAGGAGCCGATCGCACCGGCCTCGCCCGCACCCTTCACGCCCATCGGATTGGTCGTGCAGGGAATATTGTGGGTCTCGAACACGAACGACGGACCGTCGGCCGCGCGCGGCAGCGCGTAGTCCATGAAGGTTGCGGTGATGAGCTGGCCGTCGCCCGCGCCATAAACCACCTGCTCCATCAGCGCCTGGCCGATGCCCTGCATGGCGCCGCCATGCACCTGGCCTGCCAGGAGCAGCGGATTGAGCGTCTTGCCGAAATCGTCGACGATCACGTAGTTGACGATTTTGATGATGCCGGTGGCCGGATCGATCTCGACCTCCGCGACATGCGTGCCGTTCGGATAGGTGCCGTCGGCACTGGCAAAGGTCGCGCTCGCGTTCAGCTTCGAGGGATCCGCGCCCGGCCGCTTGGCCAGATCGGCGAACGAGATCGAACGGTCGGTGCCGGCGATGCGCACGACGCCCTCCGAGATCTCGAGGTCGCCGGCGCTCGCTTCCAACGCCTGCGCCGCGATCGCCTTCAGCTTCTCGCCGAGCTCACGCGTGGCGCGCTCGACGCTGACGCCGCCCGACGGAATCGAGGCGGAGCCGCCGGTGCCGAGGCCTGTGGCGATCTCCGCGGTGTCGCCCTGGTGGACGTGCACGCGCTCGGGCGCGACGCCGAACTGCTCGGCGACGATTTGCGCATAGGCGGTCTGGTGGCCCTGCCCGCTCGATTGCGTGCCGATCAGGATCGTGATGTCGCCATTGGGGTCCATCCGCACGTTGGCGGTCTCCTCGCCCATGGTGCCGCAGACCTCGACATAGCTGGCGAGCCCGATGCCGCGGATCAGGCCGTTCTTCCTGGCCGCCTTGGCGCGCTTTGAAAACTCCTTCCACTCGGCGATTTCCATCGCGCGCTTGAGATGCGCGGCGAAGTCGCCGGAATCGTAGACCTTGCCGGTCGCGGTCTTGTACGGCAGCGCCTTCGGCTGAATGAAGTTCTTGCGACGGATCGCATCCGGCGTCATGTCGAGTTTTCGCGCGCACGCGTCCACAAGGCGCTCGATGACATAGGCGGCCTCGGGCCGGCCCGCGCCGCGATAGGCATCGACGGGCACGCTGTTGGTGAAGATCGTGCGCACCCGGCAGTGGAACGCCTGGATGTCGTAGAGCCCCGGCAGCATGCCTGCGCCGCCATGCGGGATGTAGGGCCCAAAGGTCGACAGATACGCGCCCATGTCGCCCATCAGGTCGCAATCCATCGCGAGGAACTTGCCGTCCTCGGCCAGCGCCATCCTCGCGGTGGTGACGTTGTCGCGGCCCTGCGCATCGCCCATGAAATGCTCGGAGCGATCGGCCGACCACTTCACCGCCTTCTTCAGCTTGCGTGCCGCGACCGCCATCAGGGCGTATTCGCGATACGGAAACAGCTTCGTGCCGAAGCCGCCGCCGACGTCGGGGCAGATCACCCGCATCTTGTCGGTGGGGATGTTGAGCACGTTCTGGCAGAGGATGTCGCGCAGACGGTGGCTGCCCTGGCTGCCGACCGTCAGCGTCAGGTGATCGTTCTTGGCGTCGTATTCGCAGACCGCCGCGCGCGTCTCCATGAAGCTCGCGACCACGCGCGGATTGACGATGGAGATTTCGGCGACCGCATGCGCCTTGGCAAAGGCAGCTTCGGTCGCTTTCTTGTCGCCGATCGAGACGTCGAACAGCACGTTGCCGGATTTGTCCGGCCAGACCTGCGGAGCGCCCTTCTTGACGGCGTTGACGACGCCGGTCACCGAAGGCAGCGGGCTCCACTTGACGTCGATGGCTTCGATCGCATCGCGCGCCTGGTCGATGGTCTCGGCCACCACGAAGGCGACGGAATCGCCGACATGACGCACCTCGTCCTTGGCGAGAATCGGGTAAGGCGGGCCGGTGAACGGATCGGTCTCGAGATTGAACAGGCAGGGCAGGTTGCCGAGATCCCCGACCTCGGCCGCGGTCAGAATCAGCGCAACACCAGGCAGGGTACGGGCGCGGCCGGCATCGATGGTGAATTTGGCATGCGCGTGCGGCGAGCGCAGCATCAGGCAGCGCAGCGCGGCCTGCGGGGCATAATCGTCGGTATAGCGGCCCTTGCCGCGGATCAGCGCGTCGTCCTCCTTGCGCAGCACGCTTTGGCCGACGCCGAACTTGATGGGGGCTGCCATTTTTCTTGTCCCGTCCTATGGTTGTTTTGCGGGCATATTGCCGTGGAAAAAGAGGCAAGGCAAACGGCTTTAGGCAGACCCGGGCCGCGAAAAATTGCCTCGAGCCTCAGAGCGGGATCGGACCGAAGGGCCGCAGCTTGGTCATTTCTCCGTGTAGATCGAAGACTCGGCGAGGCGCCTTCGACTGCAGAACTTTTGCCAAATTCGCACCGCAGCGCATGCCTGACAACGAGCGGCGGTACCAACCACCGCTTGCTGTCAGAACGCATGTCAAATTCCCGCGGTTGGTCATCTACATCCCGCCGCGGCTCAAGAGATACCGCGTGTTGTCTCCCAGCGTATCGATCGCGCGCTGAGGCGTGAGGTAGTCGATCTCGCCGCGCGTCAGGCCGATATCCATCAGCTCCCTGTCGCTCAGGTCCTGCAGGGTGACCCGTGGGTGCTGGCGCCGCTCCAGAAGTGCAAGCCAGGCACGCTTGAGCAGACCGAGAACGCCCGGCGGCCTTGGTCCGGCAGCATCCTGGCGCGGCAAAGCGCCGTCCAGTGCCGTGGCCGACGCCTTGAGGCGCGCGGCCAAAGCCCGGTCGATCGCATCCTTCGCCGGCACGATGGTGAGGTTGAGGCCGCGCCTTGCGGCATCGGCCTCAATTCCGGAAGAGAGGTTCGTCAGTTGTGGTGGCATCGCACGCTCCTGCTGTTGTGCCGGCAGGGTGCGTGGCCAAACAAAAGGCCCCGTCCGATGCCGGCGGGGCCTGGTGGAAGAGATGTCGTCGTCCAAATGCTAGCGCACGACTCCCTCCACGGCCCAGCCGAAGCGGGTCATGTGCGAGAAGTTGACGTTGCGCGACCATTTGATCATGCGGCGCCAATAGCACGGCAATGGCGCAAAATCAAGAGATGTGTAGAGGTTTCATACATCCCTTAGGCGAGCGCCTCATGTCGGCGGATGCATCGTCCAAAGCGTTCGGATCACCTTCCGTGGGTAGGCGCCCTGTCGGTTGCTACTTCTGCTGAATACGACCGAGATAATCGATGACAGCGAGGATGCGTTTTCGCACGACGACTTCCGGGCTTTGCTCCGGCCCGGCCTTCTGCCAATAGGACGGATCAACATAGTGAGGCAGGTTGACGACGGGGTTGAATCGCTCGCCCCAAATCGGCATGTCACGCGTGCCGTGAGCCGGAACTGCCTTCGATCCATCGATGGTTTCATAAACAGCGTTCGTGGGAAACACGCCGTTGTTGTTCTTGGCCAACACCGTCAAATCGGGAGGCGGTACCTTGAGCAGGTCGCCAACCGGTCCCTTGCCCCTCGCATCCGCGCCGTGACAACTCGCGCACGAGGACTGAAATTCCGACTTGCCGACGTCGGGGTCTTCAGCCTGAGCCACGGCGGCGAAACCGGCGGTCAGCCCGGCAATTATCAAACATTTCACAGCAGATTTTACCATGTCGCGCTCCGACGCCGGCCAGCATGCCGTCAACTACTAGCGGCTTCGCGCGCCGAAGGTTTGACGCATGTCAAGACTTCCGGCAGGCGCAGTTTCGCTATGAAAACGACGAAACTCGCTTGAACCCGCCTAGCCGCGCACCAGCGAGACCAGCCAGCTCCGACCGAACAGAACGAGGATCGCGAGCCCATAAACGATCGTGCCCCCGACGGCCAGGAGCGCCAGCGTCACCTCGGCCCGGAAGTGCATTGCGCCCAGCGCCGAACGGCTGAAATGCGCAATCAGCCAGAAGGCCGCGGCAAGGATGATGCCGGTCAGAAGGAATTTGACGAGCGACAGCAGCCAGGCGCGATCCAGCACGAGAAAGCCGCGCCGCACGGCGAAGAACAGAACCAGCAGGAGATTGGTCCAGACACCGACGGCGGTTGCCAGCGCGAGGCCGATCTGGGCGAGCGATCCCATCAAGGCGACCTTCAGTGCGACGTTGACGGCAATGCCCGACAGCGATGCGCGGACCGGCGTCGCGGTATCCTTGCGGGCGTAAAAGGTCGCGACCGCGCTGCGGATCAGGACGAAAGGGATCAGGCCGATGGCATAGGCCGCAAGCGTGCCGCCGGCGGCGACGGCATCGGCCTTGGAGAACGCGCCGCGAGCGAACAGCGCGCGCATGATCTCGTCGGGCACGGTCAGGAAGGCCGCCACGAAGGGTATCGAGAACAGCAGCGTGAAATCGAAGGCCCGGCGCTGCGCCTTCATCGCGCCGTCGTGATCGTCGGCCGTGATCCGCCGCGACATCTCCGGCAGCAGCACCGTGCCGATGGCGATGCCGATGACGCCGATCGGCAATTGATTGAGGCGGTCGGCGTAATACAGCGCCGACAGCGCGCCGGCGGGCAGGAAGGTCGCGATGATGGTGTCGGCGAACAGCGCGACCTGCGTGCCCATCGATCCCAGTGTCGCCGGCCCAAGCGCCTTGAAGAAGCTGCGGACGTCTTCATCGAGCCTGAGCGGCGCGAAGCGCGGCAGGCCGCCATGGCGGCCGAGATCTCCGGCGAGCAGGAAATACTGCATGAAGCCCGAGATCAGGACGCCCCAAGCCGCGGCGTGGCCGGCGGTCGGAAACCAGGCGGCGAGCGCCAGCGTCATCATCATCGCGACATTGAGGAAGATTGACGCAGCCGCAGCGCTGGCAAAGCGCTGCATCACGTTGAGCATGCCGCCATAGAGCGTCACCAGCGTGATCAGCAGCAGATAGGGAAAGGTGATCCGGGTCAGCTCGATCGCGAGCTTGCGCTGCTCGGCATCCTCACTGAAGCCGGGCGCCAGGATGCTCATGGCCTGCGGCATGAACAGCCAGGCCACGATCAGCAGCACCACCTGCGAGGCCAGCAGCAGCGTGAAGATGCGGTCGGCGAACAGGTGTGCCGCCCCCTCCCCCTTCTCGCCATGGACGTGCGCATAGGCCGGCACCCAGGCGGCGTTGAAGGCGCCCTCGGCAAAGATCGCGCGGAAGTGATTGGGCAGCCGCAGCGCCACGAAAAACGCGTCGGCCACCGGGCCGGCGCCGAGGATCGCCGCAAGCATGATGTCGCGGGCAAATCCCGTCAGCCGCGAGAGCAGCGTGTAACCACCAACCGTGAAGATGCGTCCGAGCATGCGTTTCTTCTAGAGACTTATCGATCAATCGATAAGGCTTTGAACGACGATCGGATCAAAAAAGAGGCTTGCTCGGTGTTCACCTCTCCCCGATGGGGAGAGGTGAAGAGGTGGCAGGCGAAACGGCCAAGTCAGCCCGCAAGCGCGCCGCGCACGGCCGCGATTACCCGCTCCTGATCGGCTTCGGTCAAATAGGCGTGCATCGGCAGGCTGATGACGTCCTGCGACAGGCTCTCGCAAGCAGGCAAGCCGCCCTCGGCGACCGGAAACTGCTTATAGGCGGACTGCTGATGCATCGACTTGCCGTAGTAGACCGCCGTCGGTACGCCCTGGGCTTTCAGCGCGGCGGCAAAGCCGTCGCGGTCGGTCCCCTCAGGCAGGCGGATCGTGTATTGCGCCCAGACCGAGGTATTGCCGGGCGCGAGACGCGGCACGGTGACCACGTTGGACAGGCCGCGCGCGTAGCGCTCGGCGACCCTGTTGCGAGCGGCGATCTCGTCGTCGAAAATCTTCAGTTTCTCGATCAGGATCGCGGCCTGCATGGTGTCGAGCCGGCCGGTGAGGCCGAGGCGGACGTTGTCGTATTTGTCGACGCCCTGCCCGTGCACGCGGATGCTGCGCAGGGTCGCTGCAAGCTCGTCGTCATCGGTCAGAATCGCGCCGCCGTCGCCGAAGCAGCCGAGTGGCTTCGCCGGGAAGAAGCTGGTCGTGGTGGCGAGCCCGAAGGTGCCGAGCTTGCGACCCCTGTAGCTTGCGCCGAAACCTTGCGCGGCGTCATCGATGATGAACAGGCCTTCGGCCCTCGCGATCTCGGCGATGGCGTCGTGGTCGGCCGGCTGGCCGAACAGATCCACCGGAATGATCGCAACCGGCCTCAAGCCGGCCTTCCGCGCGGTCGCGATGCCGCGCTTGAGCGACTCCGGGCTCATGTTGAAGGTCGTCTCGTCAACATCGACGTAAACAGGCGTCGCGCCCATTCGCGCCGCGGGCGAGGCGGTTGCGATGAAGGTGAAGGACGGACAGAGCACGGCATCGCCCGGCCCGACATTCTTCGCCATCAACACCATGAGAAGCGCATCGGTGCCGCTGGCGCAGGCGATGACGTGCCTGACGCCGCAATAGGCCGCGAGCTGCCTTTCGAGCTCGGTGACCTCCGGACCATTGACGAACTGGCAATGGTCCATCACGCGCTTGACCGCCGCATCGAGCGAGGCGCCGAGCCGGACGCGCTGCGAGGCGACGTCGATGAAGGGAATGGGTTCGGAACGCAGATGTTGGTTCATGACGCCTTCTTGCGTGGTCGACATAGAGAGGTTTTAGCCGGCGACGCGGCGCGGGCCCTTGCGGGCGGGCGAGGTGGCTGCGGGCCGCGACGGCGTTTCGAGGCACTGCGTCGCGATCTCGAGGCTGGCGACGCCCTCGTCACCGGTCACCGCCGGCGTCTCGCCGTTGCGCACCGCCTTGAGGAACGCCAGCAGCTCGGCGCGGAGCGGCTCGTCATGGCCGACGGGCAGATGCCGCATCGAATAGCTGCCGTCGGGCTTGAAGCCGAAGCATTCGGTGACCTGGCGCGTGAGCAGATCGCCCATCACGTATTTGCCGCGGGTCGCGACCGTGACGCTGCGCGCCTTGAACGGCGTCAGCCAATTCGTGTTGATGTGCGCGAGCACGCCATTGGCGGTGCGGAACTGCAGCAGCGCGATGTCCTCGCGCTCGGCGACCGCGCTCGACAGCTGAGGCTGCACTTCAACGATGTCGGATTCGGTGAACCAGCGGATCAGGTCGATGTCGTGCACGGCAAGGTCGATGACCACGCCGACATTGGACATGCGCGGCGGGAACGGGCCGACGCGCGTAATCGCGATGGAGAGAATGTCCTCGCCCGCGATCGCCTGCTTGACCGCAGCGACCGCCGGATTGAAGCGCTCGACATGGCCGATCATCAGTGTCACGCCGGCCTTGTGCGCGGCGGCGACGATCTCGCGGCCCTCTTCGACCGTCGATGCGATCGGCTTTTCCACCAGCACGTGGATGTTCCTGGCGATGCAGGCGAGCGCAACCTCGTGGTGCAGATGGGTCGGCGCCGCGATGGTGACGGCATCGACCCCCTCGGCGACGAGCTGGTCGAGCGTCTCGAAGCTGTTGCAATCGGCAAGCTCGGTCGCGCGGGCGCGATGCGCCGGCGAAGGATCGACCGCGCCGACCAGGCTGACGCCGGGCAAACCAGCGAGCACGCGCGCGTGGTTGCTGCCCATCACGCCGGCGCCGATGACGCCGACGCGCAAGCCGGCCTTTGCCGCTTGTGACCCCTTGGAACTCATCTGATCGAACCCCGATTCAACGCAAATCCCCGGGCCGCTTCTAGCACGGGTGCCACAGATGTGGCGAATGCCGGCCTGACTGCCCGGACACGATTTGATTCAAAAAGTTACACGTTCTCCGGGCCTTAAGCCGCAAAGGCGGGCTTTACGGGCCCGGATCGCGTGATTCGGAGCCTGCTGGTTACGACCTTTGATAGTCGTCTTCAATCCGGATGATGTCGTCTTCCCCGAGATAGGAGCCGGTCTGGACCTCGATGAGTTCCAGCATGATCTTGCCGGGATTCTCCATCCGGTGCACCGCGCCCATCGGGATGTAGATGGACTCGTTCTCGTGCACCGTCTTCACGGTCTCGTTCACGGTGACGCGGGCGGCGCCGCGGACCACGATCCAGTGCTCGGCGCGATGGTGATGCTTCTGCAGCGACAGCCGCCCGCCCGGCTTCACCACGATCCGCTTGACCTGATGGCGCTCGCCATTGTCGACCGACTGGTAGCTGCCCCAGGGGCGATGCACCTTGAGGTGCTCCTCGGTGACCTTCGGCGCGACCGCCTTCAGCTTGGTGACGAGGCGCTTCAGCCCGTTGGCGTCCTTCTGGCGCGAGACCAGCACCGCGTCCGCGGTCGCGACCACGACGAGGTCGTCGACGCCTTCGAGCGCGACCAGCGCGTGATCGCTCGTGACGTTGCAATTGCGCGAATCCTCGAACACGGCGGTGCCGTGCGCGGCGTTGCCCTGCGCATCCTTGTCGGAGAGCTCCCACACCGCCCGCCACGAGCCGACGTCGGACCAGCCGCAGGATACCGGCACGACCGCTGCGCGCGAAGTCTTCTCCATCACGGCATAGTCGATCGAGATTGCCTTCGCCGCACCGAAGGCCTCGGGCTCCAGCGTGACGAAGCCGAGATCGCGGCCGGCGTTGGCGACCGCGCTGGACACCGCCTCGACACTCGCCGCATCCACCTTGCGGTATTCGTCGAGCAGCAGCGCCGCCGGAAACATGAAGTTGCCGCTGTTCCAGAGATAGCCCGAATTGACGTAGTCGGCGGCCTTCACCGCATCCGGCTTCTCGACGAAGCGTGCGACCGCGTGCACCTCGCCTGAGATCACCTCGCCCGGGCTGATATAGCCGTATTCGGTCGCCGGCCGCTCCGGCTTCACGCCGAAAGTGACGATGCGCCCCGTGCTCGCGGCAGCGAGGCCTTCGCGGCAGGCGGCGACGAAGGCGGCGTTGTCCTGCACGACGTGATCGGCGGCGAGCGCGAGCACGATCGCTTCACTCGTGCGGTTCTGCGCGAACGCAGCGCCAGCGGCGATCGCCGGGCCGGAGTCGCGGCGCATCGGCTCGAGGATGACGTCGGCCTCGATGCCGATCTCGGCGAGTTGCTCCAGCACCATGAAGCGATACGCCGCATTGGTGATGACGATGGGGCGGTCGAACAGCGTAGCGTCCGAGACGCGCAGCAGCGTGTCCTGGAAGGTCGAGCGCGCGCCGAACAGCGGCAGGAACTGCTTCGGGCGCACCTCGCGCGAAGCCGGCCACAACCGCGTGCCGGCGCCGCCGCACATGATCAGGGGGATAATGCGTTTGTCCATCGTCATCTCAAACCTTGAAGTCGTCCCGATAGCAGGCGACAGAATTGTGGACCCCGTGCGATCGGCTTGGATACTACACGGGCCGCGACGTCAAGATAGGTGACCTCGCGGCGCATTTTGCCATGGTCCAGAGAGCAGGATCGGCTGGCCGGCCACGACGGCGTTTACAGACGGAAACATGCGCAAACAGGGCGATGCGAAAGCCGGGGAAACCGGCCGTCCCGGTGATCGGAGCCGCCCGATCCGTCATCCTGTTCCCAAGCGATCCCGAAACCCTGCCTGCGGCGCGCTTTGGCCGGTATCGAGGGGCTCGCAAGAGCCCTCGGCGGCGAAGCACGGCGGACGAAGGAGGGCTATTGCAAGATCGACGCCAAAACCATACCAAAGCGGCCGAATTCGGCGCCTCGCGTCGGGTCGCCTCCAATCTTCGCAAACCCCGCGGGCGAGATGCGCCGAATCCTGTTGTCGACGGCCAAAATCCTGATTTCCGGAGCGCTGCTCTATCTGGCGCTGCGCAAGGTCGACCTGACCGAGCTGTTGTCGCGCTTCACCGCGACCAGCCTGTTCTGGATCGGCGTGGCGATCGCGGTCACGTTCCTGCAAATCTTCGTCGGCGTGCTGCGCTGGCGCGAGGTCGGCGCCGCATGCAGCGCGCCGCTCGAGCTCGGCCGCGCCATGCGCTACAACGTGATCGGCTCCTTCTTCAACCAGACCCTGCCGTCGGCGATCGGCGGCGATGCGGTCCGGCTCTGGCTGGTGGCGCGCGCCGGTGCCGGATGGCGCGCGGCAACCTATTCGATCTTCGTCGATCGCGCGATCGGCCTCGTCGCGCTCGCCATCCTCATCGTCGCGAGCCTGCCCTGGAGCTACCAGCTCATCACCGACACGCATGGACGTTCGGCGCTGCTGCTCATCGACCTCGCGGCGCTCGCCGGCGGCATCGGCTTTCTCATCTTCGGTGCGCTGAAATGGCCCTGGCTGAAGACGTGGTGGGCGACCCACCACATCCACGCCTGCGCCGTCATCGCCAACCGCGTCATCTTCAGCCGCACGCGCGGGCCGATGATCGCAATCCTGTCGCTGCTCGTCCACGTGCTCGCGGTCGTCATTGCCTGGTGCGTGGTGAAATCGATCGCCGCCCCCGTCACGTTCGCGCAGGTGTTCCTGCTGGTGCCGCCGGTGATGCTGATCACGTTGATGCCGATCTCGATCGCCGGCTGGGGCGTGCGCGAGGCAAGCATGGGCCTGGCCTTCGGCTTCGCGGGGCTGGCCGCCAACGAGGGCGTCAACGTCTCGCTGCTGTTCGGCGCGGTTTCGTTCATCGTCGGGGCGTTCGGCGGCCTGGTCTGGATCCTCAGCGCGGAGAAGGCGGCGCAGGGCTCGGCGCAGCTCGGGGTCCCGGAGTGACCGCGCCCACGATCGTGGCCTCGCTGCTTGCCGCAGCGATCGCCGCGCTGATGTCGGCGCTCATCACCTGGATCAGCCGCCCCCTGCTGCAGCGCTACGCGCTGGCGCGGCCGAACGCACGTTCCTCGCACCGGATCCCGACCCCGCAGGGCGCGGGCATCGCGGTGATCTCGGCGACGCTCGTCGTCGCATTGGCGTGGGCGGCCTGGGCCGACGTTGCGATCCCGCCGGCGCTGGTCGTCGCAACCGTCGTGATCGCACTGGTCGGGTTTGCCGACGACATCGTCTCGCTGCCGGTGCTGGTGCGGCTCGTGCTGCAGGCCGCCTGCGTCGGCGCCGTCGTGTTCACCGCATCGGACGATGCGCGCATCGTGCCTGATCTGCCGCTGGCGCTGGAGCGCAGCCTGATCCTGCTCGCCGGAATCTGGTTCGTGAACCTCGTCAACTTCATGGACGGGCTCGACCTGATGACGGTGGCGGAGGTGGTGCCGGTCACCGCGGCACTGCTGCTGCTCGGGCTGCTCGGCGAACTGCCGTGGCCGGCGGTGTTGATCGCAACGGCCCTGTGCGGCGCGATGCTCGGCTTTGCACCGTTCAACAAGCCGGTCGCGAAAGTGTTCTTGGGCGATGTCGGCAGCCTGCCGATCGGCCTTCTGGTCGGCTGGTGCCTGCTCGCGCTTACCTGGCGCGGTGAGCCCGCCGCGGCGCTGCTGCTGCCCGCCTATTACCTCGCCGATTCCACCATCACGCTATTCCGCCGCATCGCGCGCCGCGAGCAGTTCTGGTCGGCGCATCGCTCGCACTTCTACCAGCGCGCCACCGACAACGGCTTTTCGGTTCGGCGCGTCATCGGCGAGGTGTTTGCGCTCAACCTCCTGCTGGCGGCGCTTGCCATCCTCACCGTCCGCGCCGGCTCGGCGACCGTCACGCCGATCGCGCTCCTGGTGGGCGCGATCGCGGTTGCCGTCGTGCTGCGGCGGTTCTCCCGCCCTCAGGCGTCCTGAGCCGCCAGCGCCAGCCGCAGACCCTCGTCGAGCGACACCTCCGGCTGCCACCCCGTCGCGATCGCCTTGGAGACGTTGAGCTCGAGCGAGCCGATCAGGCTGTCATGCGTGTCCTGCCGGCCCAGCAGGCCGAACAGCGAGCCCAGCAGCTCGGGTGACATGCCGAACAGCCGCGGGCTCTTGCCGGACGCTCTCGCCAGCCGCTCGACGAATTCGGGAGTCGAGACCTGCTCCCTGTCGGGCACCAGGAAGATCTCGAAATTGCTTGCGGGATCGGGATGGGCCAGCTGGCGCAGGATGAAGGACGAGAGGTTCTGCACGGCGAGGAAGGCGCGGTGGTTGCGGATCGCGGCAAACGGCAGCGGCACGCCCAAATTCACCGCGCGCGTGAGCAGCGCGAAATTGCCCTTGGCGCCTGCGCCATAGACCAGCGGCGGCCTGATCACCGAGATGTTTATGTCGCTGTCGCGCGCCAGCGTCCGCAGTCCCGCCTCGGCTGCCGCCTTGGACATGCAGTAGAGGCCGCGCGGCGTCAGGATGTCGTCTTCGCAGAACGGGGCACGGCCCTCGTTGCTGCGGCCATGCACGAGAACGGTGCTGACGAAGATGAACTGGCGCACGCCGGCGGTCGCCGCCGACCGCGCCAGGTGCAGCGTGCCGGCGATGTTGACGTTGCGATAGAGCTGGACCGCGTGCTCCTCGTGCTTGTGATGCACGCGTGCGGCGAGATGAACGACGGCGTCGACGCCCTCGAGCGCGGCCGTCCAATCGGTGTCGGGGCCGATCGTCTCGATCACGACCTCGTCGTCGAGGCCTTCCGGGCTGCGAACCGCGCGGCGGACCGACCATCCCGCGCGCACCAGGTCCGGCACCACATGACGGCCGACAAAGCCGCTCGCCCCCGTGACCAGCACGACCCGCTTGTTCTCGCTCATCGTTGCTCCCTCAGGCTCGGGTTGCGCAACAATTCCTCGATCAGAGCGGCATAGGCGTTCATCGCGACGCTGCGATCGAACTTCGATGCCGCCTTCACCGCGCGTTCGGCCAAAGCGCCGTCACAGCATTTGGACGCCGCACGGATCGCCGCGGCGAGCTGATCGGCGCGGCCCGGCGTCACCACCCAGCCCAGCCCGTTCTCCACCACCGTCAGGGCCGCCTCGGCCTCGGGCTCCGACACCAGCACGACGGGGCGGCCGACCGCCAGCAGATTATAGAAACGGCTCGGCACCGATACCCCGGCGACGTCCTTCCGGTACGGGATAATCCAGAGGTCGGCGGCGGTCAGGAACGCCTCGAGCTCGGCATCCTCGACCCGGGCCACGAAGGAGACATTGGAGAGACCGGCCTCGGCCTGCAGCTGCTTCAGCCGTTCGAAGCCGATGCCCCAGCCGGAGAGCAGGAAATGAATGTCCGCGTCGTCCTTCAGCAGGCGCGCCGCCTCGAACACGATCTCGGGATCGTGGGTGAAGCCGAGATTGCCTGACAGCCCGACGATGAAGCGCGCCGCAAGGTCTTTCCGGAACGGATTGTCCGACGTCACCGGCCGCGTCGCAGGCACGAGTGTGGCCCAGTTCGGAATGAAGCGGATCTTGTTTCGCGTCATGCCGGCATAGCCGAGCAGCGGCGCTTCCGCATCGCGGCCGATGGTGATCACGGCATCGAGCGCGCGGAACATCAGGCTGTTGGCGGCGCGCATCACGCCGGTCACGAACGCGCGCGGCTTCAACAGGCCCGCCATCACCAGCACGTCGGGAAACAGGTCATGCATGATCAGCGCCGAGCGTGCCCCCTTGAACCGGGCCGCGGCAGCGACCGCGTAAGGCAGCATGAACGGTGCCGTGACGGTCAGCACGACGTCGCCGCGCCGCAGGCGCCGCAGCAGCGCGACGAAGATGCGCAGCACGAACAGCAGTTCGGATAGACCGCGGCGGACCAGCGCCGCCTTTCCTCCCATCCGGTTCCTGATGGCGACTACGTGCGGCTTATCCACACCGGTCTGCGAGGCCGGCAGCGCACCAGGCGAGCCCGACAACACCACGACCTCGTGCTCGGAGGCGAGGCGGCAGGCTATCTCGGCCATGATCGCCGCGGTCGTGCTCGGATCCGGCGGATAATGCTGGCTCGCGACGACGATCTTGCCTTCTGGCTGCATGGTCAGGCCGCGGTCGACCCGAATTCGGGGACCGCATCCTTCAGGATGGTGCTGATGGTGGCCCGATCGTCACGCGCGATCGCCTGGTCGAGCGCCGCGATCCATTTGCGCAGGGTCTGCATCGGCGGCTCGTTCGGCTGCGCGGCCATGATGCCGGCAACGCCGATCTCGCGGGTCGGCTCTTCGGAGGCGAACAGGATTTCGTTCAGGCGCTCGCCCGGTCGCATCCCCGTGAACACGATCTCGATGTCGTAGCCGGGCTGAAGACCCGAGAGGCGGATCATGCGCTCGGCGAGATCGACGATCTTCACCGGCTGGCCCATGTTGAGCACATATACGGAAACGTCGGGACGCTGTGTTCCGAGCGCATGCGTAGCCGCCGTGATCACGAGATCGCAGGCCTCGCGAATGGTCATGAAATAGCGGACCATGTCGGGATGCGTGACGGTCACCGGGCCGCCGGCTTCGATCTGGGCCTTGAATTTCGGCACCACCGAGCCGTTCGAGGCCAGCACATTGCCGAACCGGACCGAGATCAGCCGCATCGGCGGCTTGGTGCCGGTGCCACCCGCCGCAAGATCGTGGTCGAGCGCCTGGCAGTACATCTCGGCGAAACGCTTGGTCAGGCCCAGCATCGACACCGGCTCGATCGCCTTGTCGGTCGAGATCATGACCATGGCTTCGGCGCCGGCGGCCAGCGCCGCATCGGCGACGTTGATCGAGCCGAAGATGTTGGTCTTGACGCCTTCGCTCCAGTCGCGCTCGAGGATCGGCACGTGCTTGAGGGCTGCCGCGTGGAACACGATGTCAGGCCTGAACTCGGCCATCAGGCGCATGACGCGCTCGCGGTCGCGGATGTCGGCGATCCGGCCCTCGATCGCCGCCCCGGTGTCCTGCGCGGCGAGCGCCTCGGTGATCGCGTAGAGCGCCGGCTCTGAATTCTCCACGATCAGCAGGCGCGCGGCGCCAAAGGCGACGATACGCTCGCAGATCTCCGAGCCGATCGAACCGCCGCCGCCGGTGACGATCACCGCCTTGCCCTTGATGAGGGCCTCCAGCCGCGCATAGTCGATCTTTTCGCTGGGCCGCAGCAGCAAGTCCTCGACCGCGACGGCCGTGAGCCGCGGGGTGTCGCCGCTCTCCAGCGAGGGCATGCGGTTGACGATCACACCCAGCCTGCGCGCCCGCATCAGGATCGATTCCGGGTGGGCCTCCGGTTCGAACGCGGACGGCGTCATCACCACGCGGGTGATCGCCTTGCCGCGCTTGGCGAAATCGGCGACGACGTCCTCGATGTCGTCGATGCCGCCCAGCACCGGCAAGTTGCGGATCAACTGGCCGCGATCGGAGCTCGACGGCGACAGCAGGCCGACCGGCCAGATCCGCTTGATCGATCCGCTCTCGATGCCGCGCAAGAGCACCTCGGCATCCGCGGCGCGGCCGATCAGTAGCGTCGGGGCTGCGTCCTCGCTGCGGGCATGGCGCCGCACTCGCGTATAGCGGAAGTAGCGATAGGCCATGCGCAGGGCGCTGAGCGCGAAGATCTCGAGGAACCAGTAGAGGACGATGGTGACCTTGCCGAGGAAGAAGGCGCCGCGAACGTTGGGGGCGACGAAGATGTAGTCCAGCGCCAGCAGCGCAACCGTCAGCACGCTCGCGACGCGGATGATGTTCATCGCGTCCGGCAGCGAGATGAAGCGCCATTTCGTTGTGGTCAGGTTGAAGACGAAGAACACGACCACGCTGAAGGCGAGAAAGTACGGCAGAATCTCGAAGAGCAGCGGCAGGCGGTCGTAGAAGCTGTCGCCACCCTCAAAACGCAGATAGAACGCCGCGAACAGCGCCGCCGTCGTCGCCAACAGGTCGTGGAGCGCGATCATGAAATTGCGCAAAGTGAGATGCGAAAGACGCGTCATCCGCCGACCAATGAATATCCCGATAGTTGCAACCTTACCGCGCTGATAGCCCATCTCGACAGGACTTGCCAGCCGCGCAGCTCAGGAACCCGCTTGCCCAACATTCGCCTCGGCCTGTCGTCTCCGGATCACCATGCCGCCGGCAACGCCGACGCCGAGAACGTACATCCAGCCCTCGTGGAAATCGAACAGATGGGAGTTGAACAGCGATGTGAAGACGTTTTGCACGACTACCAGAAGGCCGACCCACCTGGCAAACCCCTCGCCACTAAATAGCTGAAAATGAAAGATCCAGATCGCGTAGAGAACCCCGATGCCGATGGCACCCCACTGGATGGCGACATGCAGCGTTTGGTTATGCGGGTTCGGAAAGACCCTGACGCCCGGAACCCATGAACGCTCCTTTGCAGCTCTCTCGAACAGCCCTTGCGTGGAGCCGGTACCGTGCCCCACGAGCGGAGCCTGAACGAAAAACTGCACGGCATGCCGCCAATATTCGAGGCGCTCGCCCATCGAGGTCGGCACGTTCTCCTGCATATAGAGACGGTAGTCGCGCGAAAACGTGTCGGCCGTCTTACGCAATTGCGGCGAGGCTTGCCAAGCAAGCACGGCAAAGACAATCATAGCTGCAGAAATCATGGCGACGCTGCGCCACCTCAAATGAAGCAGCGCGAACACAGCGAGCATGATCGGCACTGTGACCAGCGCGGTGCGCGACACCACCACGAAGGTCATGTTGACCAGAAAGCTCAGCGGGAGCGCCATCAACAGAACCGCGAGCCAGTAGCGCTTCTCGCGCAATAACATCATCACGGGATAGGCGAGCGCAACCGCGCACAGCGTGAATTCCTGGCTCTGGTCGATATAGTTCTTGACGAAGATGCCACGCTCGAGGGGATCATAGGGCCTCAGGGAGAGGCTCGGATAAAAAGCGACAAGCCATGACATCACCGAGAGCAGCGCGCAGGACACCAGGAATGCGACGAATATCCAGTGTCCGCGCGGCGAGCGCTCGAAATGATAGAGCAGCACCGGCAGCACGAGCAGCTTGACGGTCGGGCCGACCGCATAGAGGCGCGCGCCCCAGGCTGCGTCCGACCAAAGCGTTCCTACCAGCGCGAGCACGAACAGCGCGATCGGTGCCGCGCAGATTGGACGCGTCAGCGATTGCTGGAATGCCCTGATGTCGAGGAACGGCACCATGCAGACCAGGAACGCGGCATTGAAGATGGCCGTGAGCGACGTCGACCATGGCAACGAGGCCGCGGTCAGGATCGCGAATAGATCGACGGTCTCGCTCCAGGCCGCAGGGCTCCGGAAACGCCGCCACAGCATCTGGACGGTCGTCTCCCGGGCGAGCACCGTCGCTTGGTCCGTCACTTGGAGCCTCCGCGCGCACGATGGACCAGCGCTGTCGTGCTGAAGCCCTTGAGGATGTCGACCAACACGACCACTCCCCCCGCAGCCTCGACCACCTCGTGGCCGACGACCTGCTCGCGGGTGTAATCGCCGCCCTTCACCAGCACGCTCGGCGTGATCCGCGTGATCAGGTTGATCGGCGTATCCTCCTCGAAGATGACGACGAGATCGACCGCCTCGAGCGCGGCCAGCACTTCAGCCCGCGCGCGCTCGTCCTGGACCGGACGGTCCGCGCCCTTCAGCCGCCGCACCGAGGCGTCGCTGTTCAGGCCGACGATCAGGCGGTCGCAGGCGGCGCGCGCCGCGGTCAGCACCTTGACGTGGCCGGGATGCAGGATGTCGAAGCAGCCGTTGGTGAAGCCGACGCGCAGCCCTTCCCGCTTCCATTCGGCGAGCCGGGCATCGAGCGCGCCAAGCACGCTCAGGACCTTCTCCTCGGCCGCGAGGGTGGCGTGCGGCAGGATCTTTCGGCGCAGCTCGGCGGTGCTCACGCTGGCCGTGCCCTGCTTGCCGACGGCGACGGCGGCCGCAGCACTCGCCATCCGCAGCGCCGTGTCCCAATCCGAGCCCGCCGCAATCGAGACCGCGAGCGCGGCAGCGACGGTGTCGCCGGCGCCGGAGACGTCGCGCACCTTCACCGGGAAAGCCGGAACATGCACGGCCTCGCCCTGGCGCGGCACCAGCGTCATGCCGTGCTCGCCCTGCGTCACCAGGATCGCCTCGCAATCGGCGAGCCGCATCACGTCCTCGCTGGCATCGACGATGCTCTGCACCGTGTCGGCGCGGCTGCGGGTGGCTTCCGCGAATTCCTTGCGGTTGGGCGTCAGCAGCGTGGCGCCGCGATAGATCGCCCAGTTCAGGCTCTTGGGATCGACGATCACGCGTTTGCCGAGCTTGCGTGCGGTATCAATGGTGTGGCGGATCACGCGCGCCGTCAGCACGCCCTTGGCGTAGTCGGACAGCAGCACGACATCGGCGCGCGCGATCTGCGGCAGGATCGCCTCGATCAGCTTCGTTTCGACCTCGTCGGAGGCCGCGACCGCCTGCTCCCAGTCCGCGCGCAGCATATGCGTGGAGAAATGTTCGGAGACGAAGCGGACTTTTCGCGTCGTAGGGCGCGTGGGGTCGCACACCAGCGCGCTCTCGATGCCGTCGTGGTTTGCCAGCGCCGCCTTGAGCCGCGCGCCCGCATCGTCCTCGCCGACGAGGCCGACGAAGACGCAGCGCGCGCCGAGGGAGGCGATATTGCGCGCGACGTTGCCGGCGCCGCCGATATGGATCTCGCTGCGTTGGGCCGCGATAACGGGGGTCGGCGCTTCGGGCGAGATCCGCGACACCTCGCCGTAGACGAACTCGTCCAGCATGATGTCGCCGATGCAGAGCACCGTGCGGCCGGAGATGGCTTGCGCGAGGGCATCGAAATCGAGAATGGGCGTCGGCATGATCTTGTGGCCTTAGCGGAAGCGATCGGGCCGGTCGAGATAATCCCCGACATACGCCTTCACCGCGTCCTCGAGCGTCGTGAAGCCGCCGTTATAGCCGGCACGGTGGAGACGATCGACCTTGCTCTCGGTGAAATACTGGTAGCTGCCGCGGATCTGCTCGGGCATGTCGATGTATTCGATATTTGGCTTTGCATCGAGCGCGGCATAGGCCGCCAGCATCAGCTCGCGGAAGCTTCGCGCCTTGCCGGTGCCGACATTGAACAGGCCGGAGACGGGCGGCGTCGCCAGGAGCCACATGATCACGCGCACGACGTCGTCGACATAGATGAAATCGCGGCGCTGATCGCCGTCGGCGATGCCGTCGCGATGCGACTTGAACAGCTGCACGACCCGGCCGGCTTTCACGTCGTCGAAGCGGCGCGCCAGCACGCTCATCATCGTGCCCTTGTGGTATTCGTTTGGGCCGAACACGTTGAAGAATTTCAGGCCGGCCCATTGCGGCGGCAGCCTCTCGCCGCGCGCGACGCGCTCGGCGACCGCGAGATCGAACAGCTGCTTGCTCCAGCCGTAGAGATTCATCGGCCGCAGCTTGTTCAGCGCCGACAGCGAGGCGTCATCGTCAAAGCCTTCCGCGCCGTCGCCATAGGTCGCAGCCGAGGACGCGTAGATCAGCGGCACCGCGTTCGCCGTGCACCAGTCGAGCAGGCGCATCGAGAAGCGGAAATTGGTCTCGATCACGAGGTCGCCGTCGGTCGCGGTGGTCTCGGAAATCGCCCCGAGATGGATCACGGCATCCAGTTTGCGGCCCTTCAGCCAGTCGGCCAGCTCGGCCGGGGGCACGATATCCACAAGCTGCCGCTTGGCGAGATTGCGCCATTTGCCGTCGCTGCCGAGCAGGTCGCAGACCACGACGTCGCTGCGGCCGGCCTCGTTCAGCGCAGCCACGACATTCGATCCGATAAAACCGGCCCCGCCGGTCACCAGCAACATTCCAAATACCCTGCCCGATTTTTGCGGCCCGATACCTGCCGTAGCGCATCGTCCGTCAAAGTGTAAGCATTTTGGGCCGACGCCATTGGACTCGCGCCTGTGCCGGCTTTACCTGCCGACCCGGAGCGGCTAACCGAACCGCCAGATCAGAGCGTTTGCGGCCCTATTAACGAATGAACCAAGATTCGCAATTTGATGGGAGTGAGGATCGGAGCGACACACGCCCGATCCTGATCGTCCCCTATATGTGGATCGGCGATTTCGTCCGGAATCACACCGTTGTCCGGGTCCTGAAAGAGCGCTGGCCGAATCGGCCGGTCGATCTCCTGACCACATCCCTCTGCGCCCCCCTGGTCGATTACATGCCCGGCGTACGGGAAGGCATCGTCTGGGACCTGCCCCGCGGCCGTCTCGCCGTAGGCCGCCAGCTTGGCCTCGCAAAGCTGCTGCGCGAACGGAACTACGGCACGGCCCTGGTGCTGCCCCGGACCTGGAAGGCCGCCATTGCGCCGGCGCTGGCCGGCATCCCCGAGAGGGTCGGTTTCGTCGGCGAGTTCCGGTTCGGCCTGCTCAACCGCTGGCGCTGGGGCGAGAAAAAGCTGCCCCGCTTCATCGACAAGAACGCTGCGCTCGCCCAGCCCGACGGTGCCCCCTTGCCGCCGGAATGGCCGGTGCCGCAATTGCGGGTTCAGCCTGAGGAGATCGCCCGCTGGCGCCAGGCCAATGGCCTCAGTGCCGGCGCCGCCGTGGCGCTCGCTCCCGGTTCGGTCGGGGTGTCGAAACGCTGGACCTACTATCCCGAGGCTGCCCGCCTGCTGGTCGAACGTGGACTCGAGGTCTGGGTCGTCGGCGGCCCTGCCGAAAAGGGCCTCGCCCAGGAGATCGTCGCAGCCGGCGGCCCGGGGACCGCTGGCGGCCCGGGAGTACGGGATCTCACCGGCAACGATTTGCGCAACGGTGTCCTCGCCATGGCCGCCGCGGGCGTCGCGATCTCGAACGATTCCGGCCTGATGCATATCGCCGCCGCTTTGGGCACGCCCACCATGGGCATCTTCGGCCCGACCAGCCCCTATCTCTGGGCCCCCCTCAACGGCCTCGCCGCGACCGTGGTCCAGGACAAGAGCGTTCTCGCGTGCCAACCGTGCCAGAGCACGATCTGCAGGATGAACGACCACAGGTGCATGCGGGACATCGCGGCGAGCGACGTGGTGGCGATTGCGGAAAGGGTGCTGGGTGAGGTTGGGAGGCGGGTGCGCTAACTAGGGCGCGGACTCATCAGATCACAGCCAAGGCCTGACCGGCGAGATTCACACTGACACAGCACAGAGCCGCCAATTCTGCCTGCGAGCGCCCCATCGACTCGATCGCGAAATGCAGGACGTCGACCGGATCACCGCGCGTGATTGCGTAGTGATTGTCTTCGTACGCCTTGATGAGCGACGACAAACTTCGAAGCGATCACCGTCGGGCGTGCCAGGAGCAGGCTCGACCTCGAAATAGCGGGATACTTCGCGGATCGCCCAATCGTAATCCTGTTCATTGCGGAGAGGCCTTACGTCCATCATCACACGGTCTCCGCGTCTATTCCGTCATACTCTTCGACTTTCGGGTGACATCATACGGGTGTTTTGCCCGACAAGTCAAACAAAATTCGTAAAATCCGCAAAACTTCGCGCCATCGCCCAAGCTATTGATTCCGCCAGCACTGGCTACTGTGCATGGGGTTGTTTTCGATACTTTTGTCCGCGACCACGAAAAGCGACGGCTCACAGCAGCGGCCGATAGACCTCGCCGATTTGCGCAGCCTCGGCATCGAGGCTGAACCTTGCGAGCACGCGCTCACGTCCCCGCTCGCCCATCGCGGTCGCGGCAGCGACGTCCCGCATCAGCGGCTCGACCGCTGCGGCGAGCGCGTCAGCGTCACCCGTCGGGATCAGCACGCCGCTCACGCCATCCTCGACCACGAGCTCGGCAGCACCGGCACGTGCGGCGACGAGCGCACTGCCAGCTGCCATCGCCTCGATCAGCGTCAGGCCAAAACCTTCGTTGCGCGAAGTGAAGGCGTAGATCGTCAACCGCTGATACCAGCGCTGCACCTGTTCGATCGGGAGCTCGCCGGTGACGACGATGCGCGATTGCAGATTGGCTGCTTCGATGCGTTTCTTCAGCTCGTTCGCGAAGGGTGTCTGCTCGGCCGTGACCTGACCAACGATGACCGCCGTGAAGTCTGGATAGCGCGGCAGCAGGCGGCACATCGCATCGACGAACACGTCGGTGCCCTTCTGTGCGCGCACGCGACCGAAGCAGCCGATCGCGTAACGGCCCGGCAGCGCGGCTTCCGCGAAGGCCGCGGCGCGATCATGCGGTGGCGCGTAGACGTCGGTGTCGACTCCGTGCGGGATCACCGTCGCCTTCACCTTCAGGAACGAGGCCGAGATGTCCGACGTCGCGATGATCGCGTCCATGCGCCGGATCAGCCAGCGCGTGATCCAGCTGTGATGCCGCTGCGCCGCCGAGGTGAATACCAGCTTGAGCGGCCAGCCGAGCGCGCGCAGCAACACCCCTGCGATCATCTCGTTGTTGCGCCGCGCATGCCAGATCAGCGGTGTCCCGCGACGCCATAGTTTCAGGACATCTGCGACGCGGAGGCGCGCGATCCCCTCCGGCGCGTCGGTGCCGAACCATGCGGCGCGATAGAGCTTGGCCAGCCGCGGCGCCACCATCCGGTTGGTCGCAGTGACCCCGGAATAGCGCCTGTGCAGATTTGGCACGATCACATCGAGATCGCCGGGGGGATTCGCCACGTTATGCTCCGTTTGGTGCGTCCCCTATACGCAACATTAAGCATAGTGACCAGTTCAGGGCTGCCGATACCCCCTCTTCACCACGCAAACGTTAGCTTGGCGCGTTGATCGAAGACGGGTGAGATCATGACTGTGCTAGTCACCGGCGGCGCCGGCTATATCGGAAGTCACACGGTTCTGGCGCTGGCGGAAGCCGGCGAGGACGTCGTCGTGATCGACGATCTCTCCACCGGGTTCTCGGCCTATCTGCCTGAGGGCGTGCCGCTGTTCATCGGCGATGCCGGCGACGAGAACCTGCTCGAGGGCGTGATCGCCCAGCACGACATCGAAAGCATCGTTCATTTCGCGGGCTCGGTGGTCGTGCCGGATTCGATGCGCGATCCGCTCGGCTACTACCGCAACAATTTCACGACCGCTCGCAATTTGCTCAACGTCGCAGTCAAGCGCGGCATCAACCGTTTCATCTTCTCATCGACCGCCGCCGTCTACGGCAATCCGGATCAGGTGCCGGTGCCCGAGCACGCGCCGACGCGGCCGCTGTCGCCGTACGGTTCGTCGAAGCTGATGACCGAGATCATGCTGCACGACGTCGCCGCCGCCTACGGCATGCAGTACGTGACCTTGCGCTACTTCAACGTCGCCGGCGCCGATCCGCAGGCGCGCATCGGGCTTGCCACCGTCGGCGCGACGCATCTGCTCAAGATCGCGGTGGAAGCCGCGACCGGCCAGCGCGCCAAGATCGACGTGTTCGGCACCGACTATCCGACCCAGGACGGCAGCTGCATCCGCGACTTCATCCACGTCACGGACCTGTCGCAGGCGCATCGCTCCGCCCTCGCTTACCTGCGCAACGGCGGCGCCTCGACGACGCTGAACTGCGGCTATGGCCGCGGCTATTCGGTGCTGGAAACCATCGACGCGGTGCGCCGGGTCTCGGGCCGCAGCTTCGCGGTGCAATACGCCCCGCGCCGGCCCGGCGACATCATGACCATGGTCGCCGACACCAGCCGCATCCGCGGCCTGCTCGACTGGAGGCCGCAATACGAGGACCTCGAGACCATTGCGGCGCATGCGCTGGCCTGGGAGGACAAGCTGTTCCGCGAGCGCCATGGCGAGTTGCGCCACGCCGTCTCGGCCTAAAATCCGCCCCTGCGCAAGCCCTTAATTGGGCTTGAAAACCGCAGCTTTAGCGGGCACAGAGGCCATTCGATCCCTGACGCGCGGGCAGGCTTTTCCTGCGCCGTCAATGGACACCGGATGGCTCAGTTTCCAAAGAAAATCACCGACGATCCCTATGCGGCGATAGCCCTCGTTCGCCGCCTGGTCATGGAACAGGGCGTCGTCTATTGGCGGCGCTACCTCGTGGCCTTTTCGCTGATGGCACTCGCCGCAGGTGCGACCGCGGGCGCGACCTATGTGCTCGGCCAGGTCATCAACCAGGCCTATGTCGACAAGAACATCCCCGGTATCGCGATGTTCTCCGGCATCACGGTGATCCTGCTCTTCATCAAGGGCGTGGCGACCTACGGCCACATGGTGATCCTGACCAAGATCAGCAACGCCATCCTCGCCACCAACCAGCGTCAGCTGTTCGCCAAACTTATGCGCGAGAGCGTCGGCTTCTTCTCCGAGCGGCACTCCTCGGAATTCCTGGCGCGCCTGACGGCCGGCGCGAAATCGATCACCGACGTCCTCAACATGCTTGTCAACGCGATCGGGCGCGACCTGTTGATGCTGCTCGCGATGATCGGCGTGATGGTGTGGCAGGATCCGCTGATGTCGCTGATCGGCCTCGTCGCGGTGCCGCCGGCGATGCTGGTGCTGCGCAAGCTGGTCAAGCGCATCAAGGGCCTCGCCTATAACCAGTTCACCGGCACCGCCGACATTCTCGAGACGATGCAGGAATCGCTGCAAGGCATCCGCACCGTCAAGGCGTTCACGCTCGAAGACACCATGCAGGGCCGCATCGACGAGAACATCGCGATCGTCGAGCGCAACGCCAACAAGATGGCCCGCGTCGCCAACCGCTCCAACCCGCTGATGGAAATGCTCGGCGGCTTCGCGGTCGCCGGCTGCCTGCTCTACGGCGGCTACAGCGTGGTCGCGCTCAACGCCACGCCCGGCGCGTTCTTCTCCTTCATGACCGCGTTCCTGATGGCGACCGAGCCGGCCAAGCGGCTGGCGCGACTCAACATCGATCTCAACAGCCAGCTCGTCGGCGCGCGCATGCTGCTGGAGGTGGTCGACAGCCCCGCGAGCGAGCATTCCGACGACGACAAGCCTGCGCTGAAGCTGTCCGATGCGCGGATCGAGCTGCGCGACGTCAGCTTCTCCTACCGCTCGGGCGAGACCGTGCTCAACCGCATGAGCTTCGTCGCCGAGCCCGGCAAGGTCACCGCGCTGGTCGGGCCGTCCGGCGGCGGCAAGTCGACCGTGCTGGCGCTGCTGCTGCGCTTCTACGAGGTGACGCAGGGCGACATCGTGATCGATGGCCAGTCGATCGGCGCGGTCTCGCGCAAATCGCTGAGGGCGCAGACCGCCTATGTCGGCCAGGACGTCTATCTGTTCCGGGACACCATCCGCAACAACATCGCCTTCGGCAAGCCTGGCGCGAGCGAGAACGAGATCATCGAGGCCGCGGAGGCCGCCTGCGCGCATGATTTCATCATGGGCTTCCCGCTCGGCTACGACACCCCGGTCGGCGAGCACGGCACGCAGCTCTCCGGCGGTCAGCGCCAGCGCATCGCGGTGGCGCGCGCGCTGATCAAGGACGCGCCGATCATCCTGCTGGACGAAGCCACCGCCGCGCTCGATTCCGAGTCCGAGCGGCAGGTGCAGGAGGCGATCGAGCATCTGTGCCGGAACCGTACCACCATCGTGATCGCGCACCGGCTGCACACCATCATGCACGCAGACAGCATTCTCGTGGTCGAAGGCGGTGAGATCGTCGAGCAGGGCCGGCATGACGAGCTCCTGCGCCGCTCCGGCCGCTACGCCTCATTCTTCCGCCTGCAACATCACGACGCCGGCGCTCTGGCGCCGGTCAGCGCAACCGCATAGAGTTCCTTCTCAACCCAAGAGCAGCGAGACCGCTTCATGAACGCCGCCTCCTACGTCATCCCGCTTCCGCCCCAGGCTTCGCTTCCCGTCGTGGGCGAGACCGGCCGTTTTCCGGTGCGCCGCATCTGGTGCGTCGGCCGCAACTATCTCGAGCACATCCGCGAGATGGGCAATGACGAGCGCGCCCCGCCGTTCTTCTTCGCCAAGCACGCCGACATGCTGGTGCCGGATGGCGCCACCATCCCCTACCCGCCGCTGACCAAGGATCTGCATCACGAGGTCGAGTTGATCGTCGCGCTGAAGAGCGGCGGGCTGAACATTCCCGCCGAGAAGGCACTCGACCACGTCTACGGCTACGCCGTCGGCATCGACCTGACCCGCCGCGACCTCCAGATCGCCTCGCGCAAGAAGGAGCGCCCGTGGGAGATCGGCAAGTCGTTCGACGGCTCCGCGCCCGCCTCCGCGGTGCAGCCGGCCTCGAAGATCGGCCATCCCACCAAGGGCAGGATCTGGCTCACGGTCAACGGCAAGGAAGCCCAGACGGGCGACCTCGAGCAGATGATCTGGAACGTGCCGGAGACGATCTGGCAGCTTTCCCAGCAGGTGAAGCTTGCTGCCGGCGACATCATCATGACGGGCACGCCGGCCGGCGTGTCGCAGCTCCAGCCCGGCGACAAGCTCGAATGCGGCGTCGACGGCGTCGGCACGCTAAAGGTGAGCATCGGCCAGCCGGAATAGGCAGCGCAACGACCAAAAATCAAAAGGCCCCGGACGTGTCCGGGGCCTTTGGCGTTTCAAACATGTGATCGCGATCTACCAGGCCTTCACCGGCCGACTGGCATGGCTTGCCTGCGGAACACCGCGATTGAGCGACATGTGCGAATGCACGCACAGCCAGCCATCGCCATTCCTTGAAAAGATCATGGTCGCACGGCCCGGACGCGGAAACATGCTGCCGTCGGGATGATAGCCCGTGCTCGTCCACGGCGCGATCACGGTCGCCATCGCGCCGTCCGGGGACGCCAGGACCGCAGTTTGATCGAGGACGAAGCGGAAGTCGCTCGTATTCGGCCAGACATTGTCCCATTGCGTGGTGACCCATTGGTCGAGCCCAGGGATGACGTCGTTATGCGTGCCGAAGGCAAGGACGTCCGGATGAAAGAGCGGCCTTGCCGAAGCGTAGTCAACCTCGCGAACATAGCCTGAGAAGGTTTCAAGCCAACGGCGGAAGAATTCACCCGTCTTGGTGTCGGCGGTCGGCAACGAAGTCATCGCCTGCTCCAGATACGTCGCAACCGCACGGCAACTACTTCAACGCCGAAAACACGATCAGGCCGAGGATCAGCGCCGTCAGCGAGTACTTCAGCGTGTAGTAGACGTTGCGATTCCACTCCTTGACCTTGCGGCTGCCGAGATGGATCTCGTAGAGCTTGCCGAACACCTTGTTGAGCACGCCGACATTCTCGCCCTCGACGTTCTGGGTCGCGGACGCCTTGACGATGTGATGGCTGACCCAGCGGTTGATCGCGGTCATGAAGCCGAACTTCATCGGGCGTTCGACGTCGCAGAACAGGATGATGCGATTGACGTCGGTCTGGTTCTCGGCGCTGTGGATGAAGGTTTCGTCGAACATGAAGGCCTCGCCGTCGCGCCAGACGCATTCGACGCCGTCGACCAGGATGCGGCACTTGTTCGAGTTCGGCGTGACGAGGCCGAGGTGGTAGCGCAGCGAGCCGGCAAAGGGATCGCGGTGCGCGCCGAGCTTGCCACCGGGAGGCAGCATGGCGAACATCGCGCCGTGCACGCTCGGGATCGACTTGAGCAGTTCCACCGTCTTCGGGCACAGCGTGTTCGCCGAGGGCAGGAAGTCGTCGTACCATTTCAGGTAAAAGCGCTTCCAGCCGCTCTTGAAGAACGAGTAGAAGCCCCAATCGTTATTCTTCGCTGCCGCGCGGATGAAACCTTCGTCGAACAGGCGCACGGCCTCGTCGCGAATGGTCTCCCAGTTCTCGCTGAGTGGCTTCAATTCCGGAAACTGCTCGACCGAGATCACCGGCTTGTTCGGCACCGCCGACCCGGCATACATCAGCACATTGTAGGGCGCGAGATAGGTCGAGTGATCGCCAAGCTGGCGCGCGAAGCGCAGCCGCTGCTTGCCGCGGAAGTGAACGTAAATGGTCGATGCCGCAAGCACATACAAAATGACGAGTTGCGGCGCAAAAAGCTGTTTCAGCATTTCCCCAATCCCAAGTGACCCAGCCGAGGTGTCGTGTAACCCGCGGCGCCCTCACCGGCAAGATATTCACCGGGGGTTGCGGCCACGCTCGGGGGAGTTTGGGGATGGAACCGGGGCGAAAACGGACCGAAACGAACCGAATTACGCCCGGGACAGCGCCTGAAGACCCTTGAAGGTCAGCCGCTTGGGATCGGTGACGCCAGCAAGATAGAGCCGGCGGATAAAGGCGATGACGGCGTCGCGGTCGCAATCGGTCAGCGCGACGACGGCGTCGACCGCGATCTTCTGGGCTTCCATTGGGCTCACCTCGGCCTTGCGAGTAACCCCGGCCGGAACACGCTAGGACTCATCCGTTAATCCCGCGTTAACCGTTCTAAACCATCGCCGATTCAGCCCGGCGGCCGCATACGCAAAACCACGCATTGGCAGTCGCGCTGCGACCGAAATGTCTAGTGCGCCTTGAGGCTCTTCTTGAGCTGCGCAAAGTGCTTCTTCAGCCGGGGCACGGCGAAATCGGTGAAGGCCCGCACCTTGGGCACCGAGAGCCGACCCTGCGGGGCGATCAGATGTGCCGGCATCTCCGGATCCTCGTCGCTCGCCAGCACGATTTCGAGCTCGCCGCGCGCGACCTGCTCGGCGACCTGGTACGAATACATCCGCGCAACGCCGCGCCCTGAAACCGCGGAGGCCACCGCCGCATAGGTGCTGTTGACCGTGAAGCGCGGCGTGAACTGGACCGTTCGCGGCACCGATGAGCCCGCTTGCGGCGCAAAGGTCCACGAATTCGGAAGGTGAGCCATCGCCACGATCTGGTGTTTTGCGAGATCGCCGGGCTCGGTGATGTGCGGATGCTGCTTCAGATAGCGCGGCGCGGCCACCACAACGCGGCTTATCTCTCCGACCCGCATCGCAACCATCGCCGAATCCGCAAGCGGCCCGATGCGCAGCGCGATATCGACGCCCTCCTCGATCAGATTGACCGCGCGGTCGAACAGCAGAAGCCTTGCCGACACCGTCGGATAGGCGTCGAGGAACGCATCGAGGATCGGCCGCAGCACCATCTCGCCCGAGACCACAGGAGCCGTGAGCGTGAGCAGGCCGCGTGGCGCGGTTCGCGGCCCGGCCGCGATGTCGTCGGCCTCTTCCAGCTCGGTCAGCACGCGGCGGCAGACCGCGACGTAGCGTTCGCCATCCTCACTCAGCTTGATCGATCGGGTGGTCCGATGCAGCAACTCGGCGCCGACCCGCTCTTCGAGAAAGGCGATTGCGCGACTGACCGCCGCCGGTGACCGGCCGAGCTTTCGGCCCGCCGCCGCGAGGCTGCCCTCGTCCACCGCAAGGACGAACACCTTCATCGCATCCAGACGATCCATGCCTGCTCGCCACCCTGAAAATCCACCGGCAAACTAAGCGCTCGCGCCAACCGCGACAACTGCCGCCAGGCGCCCGTCCGGCATTCATACGCGCCGCGAAAGAGTGTCTGCCGGACAGCGCGTATTCGCAGCCGGGCTGCCGGGGCGTACCTCAACTCCACGCCAGCCAGCGCTGGCACGGATCAACAACAGGAGCCCGTCATGGGTATCGAACAGAAGGTTGCCATCATCACCGGTGCATCGCAGGGCATCGGCGCCGCTCTGGTCCAGGGTTTTCGCGATCGCAATTATCGCATAGTCGCGACCGCGAGGTCGATCAAGCCGTCGAGCGATGACGACGTTCTCGCCATTGCTGGCGACATCGCCGACCGGAAAACGGCCGAGCGCGTGGTTGCACAGGCGGTCGCACGCTTCGGCCGCGTCGACACGCTGGTCAACAATGCCGGCATCTTCGTCGCAAAACCGTTCACGCAATACACCGCCGAGGACTACGCGGCCGTGATGGGCACCAACGTCGCGGGCTTCTTCAACATCACCCAGCTCGCTATCGCCGAGATGGAGAAGCAGGGGTCTGGCCACATCGTCCAGATCACCACCACGCTGGTCGATCAGGCCAATTCGAACGTGCCCTCGGTGCTGGCCTCGCTGAGCAAGGGTGGATTGAACGCCGCGACCAAGTCGCTCGCAATCGAATATGCCAAGCGCGGCATCCGCGTGAACGCGGTTGCGCCAGGGATCATCAAGTCGCCGATGCATCCGGCGTCGACGCACGCCCAGCTCGGCGCGATGCACCCGGTCGGCCACATGGGCGAGATGTCCGACATCGTCGATGCCGTGCTCTATCTGGAGGGTGCGTCCTTCGTCACTGGCGAGATCCTGCATGTCGATGGTGGCCAGAGCGCCGGCCACTGACCGCGGAGCCGCACTAGCCAGAGAGCATGATCCGCGCGCCGTTCCGCGCAGGAGGACAAGATGACCAACGCAAATACGAAGCAATACTTGGAGGCCCGGCTGCATCAGCAGCCGGGATCAGATTCACAATCAACTTGGCGGTATGCCGTGGCGGGTCTTTCCGCCTCGCTGGTCGGACTTGGCCTCGCGCGCTTCTCCTACACACCGCTGATCCCGGCGCTGATCGCGGCAAAGTGGTTCAGCGCCTCCGACGTCGTCTATCTCGGCGCGGCAAATCTCGCAGGCTATCTCGCCGGCGCACTCGCTGCGCGGGCCGTCGCAGCGCGGATCGGTGCAGTCCGCTCGTTGCGGGCAATGATGCTGCTTGCCACCCTCTCCTTCTTTGCCAGCTCTGCGCCGGTATCCTTCATCTGGTTCTTCGGCTGGCGCTTCCTCTCCGGGCTGACCGGCGGAATCATCATGGTGCTGGCGGCTTCCGTCATTCTGCCTCGCACTTCGCCCGCCCGGCGCGGCATCGTCGGCGGCGTGATCTTTGCCGGCGTTGGCCTCGGCGTTGCGGCATCGGGCACGCTGGTACCGCTACTGCTGCAACAAGGCTTGCAGCAGAGCTGGTATGGGCTCGGCTCGCTCTCGGCCGTGTTGACGCTCACGAACTGGTGGAATTGGCCGGCGGACACCAGGACTGACGCAGCAGCTTCGCATCATGCGAAGCAGCGTCAGACTTCGGCCGCCACCCGTGCGCTGCTGATCCAGTATGGGCTCAACGCAATCGCGCTGGTGCCGCATATGGTCTTCATAGTCGACTTCATCGCACGCGGCCTCGGCCAGGGCATTGCGGCGGGATCGCGCTACTGGGTGCTCTATGGCCTCGGCGCGATCGTCGGACCGCTCGTCACCGGCCATCTCGGCGACCGCTCGGGATTCGGACCAGCGTTGCGCGCGGCCTTTCTGATCGAGGCGGCCGCCGTGCTGCTTCCCACAGTGAGTACCGCCCCGGTGTCGTTGATCGTGTCAAGCGTGGCTGTCGGTGGCTTCACGCCCGGCATCGTGCCGCTAGTGCTTGGACGCATCCACGAACTTGTCCCGCACCCCACCGAGCAGCAGCGCGCGACGTGGAGCCACGCCACCACCAGCTTTGCGCTGTTCCAGGCTGCCGCAGCCTACGGCTTCTCCTGGATCTACGCGAACACCGGCGGCGATTATCTGGTTCTGTTCGGCCTCGGCGGCGCCGCCGTGGTGCTGGCGCTCGCGATCGACCTCGGCCTCGCGCTCACCATGCGGAAGGCGTAACCGCCGGCGGTTGTGATCAGGAATATTGCATCACGCCGTCGTCGATCCGGCCAAAGCGCAACGAGACGATGTCGAGGGCGTAGTTCTGGTACAGCCGCCACGGCTGCTTCGAGCCCTGCTTCGGCATTTTTGCGACCGAGCGCTGCACATAGCCAGATGTGAAATCGAGTGACGGCTGCGCCGTGATCCTGGGATCGTCATTGTGCGGCATGGCTTGCCGGAAATTGTGCCGGTCCATGTAGTTGATGAGCCGGCAGACATACTCGCAAGTGAGATCGCATTTCAGCGTCCAGGACGCGTTGGTGTAGCCGAAAGCCGAGGCCATGTTCGGCACGTCGGCATACATCATGCCCTTATAGGTGAGCGTGTTGGCGAAATCGACGATGCGGCCGTCGACACTGACCTCGAGGCCGCCGACGACCTGGAGCACCAGCCCGGTTGCCGTGACGATGATGTCGGCGGCGAGCTCGCTGCCATCCTTCAGGCGGATGCCGTCGCGGGTAAAGGTGTCGATCTCGTTGGTGACCACGGTGGCGCGCTTGTCGCGGATCGCTCTGAAAAGGTCGCCGTCGGGCACGAGACAGAGCCGCTGGTCCCAGGGGTTGTAGCGCGGGGCGAAATGGGTGGCGATGTCGTAGTCCGGGCCGAGCGCCATGCGTACGCCACCGAGGATCAGGTTCTTCACCTTGTCCGGCCGCCGCCGGCTGAGCTGGAAGAAGAACATCCCCCACATCACATTACGCCAGCGGATCAGATGATAAGCCAGTCGTGCCGGCAGGTTGCGGCGCAATTTGTTGGCGACGGGATCCTGCGCAGGGCGCGACACCACGTAAGTTGGCGAGCGCTGCAGCATGGTGACCCGCGCCGCCGTCTTGGCGAGCTCGGGCACCAACGTCACCGCGGTCGCGCCCGAGCCGATCACGACGACGCGCTTGCCGGTGCAGTCGATGTCCTCGGTCCATTTCTGCGGATGCACGATGCGGCCGGCGAAATCCGCAACGCCCGCAAACTCCGGCGTATAGCCCGCCTCGTATTTGTAGTAGCCCGAGCACATGAACAGGAAATTGCAGGTGAAGCGCACGAGGTCGGTTGCGCCCTCGCCCGCCGTGCGCTCGACCTCGACGGTCCAGCGCGCCTCCGGCGTCGACCACGCCGCACGCTTGACGCGATGACGGAAGCGGATGTGCTTGTCGATGCCGTTCTCGGCTGCGGTCTCGCGCACGTAGTTCAGGATCTGCGGCCCATCAGCGATCGCCTTCGGATCGGTCCACGGTTTGAAGGAATAGCCGAGCGTGAACATGTCGCTGTCGGAGCGGATGCCCGGATAGCGAAACAGATCCCAGGTGCCGCCGATGCAGTCGCGCCCCTCCAGGATGACGTAGCTCTTGCCGGGGCACTTGCTCTGAAGGTGATAGCCCGCGCCGATTCCGGACAAGCCGGCGCCGACGATCAGCACATCGACATGTTCTTGTTGCATGGTTTTCCTCCGCCGTGCGGGATAGTCCGACCGCAGGCCCGGGCCGTCAATCCGCAACAACCGAACTGGGAACCGATTTTTTTGCGCCGACGCGGCCGCCTTCCGCCGCACGGACAAAGCAAAAGGCCCCGGATTGCTCCGGGGCCTTCGCGCAGTTTGATGGATCAAACTCAGTAACGGTAGTGGTCCGACTTGTACGGGCCTTCCTGCTTCACGCCGATATAGTCGGCCTGATCCTTGCGCAGCTCGGTGAGCTTGACGCCGATCTTGGCGAGGTGGAGGCGCGCGACCTTTTCGTCGAGCGTCTTCGGCAGCACGTAGACTTCCTTCTTGTACTTGCCGTCCTTGTTGTTGGCGAACAGCTCGATCTGCGCCAGCGTCTGGTTGGTGAAGGACGCCGACATCACGAAGGACGGGTGGCCCATCGCGTTGCCGAGGTTCACGAGCCGGCCTTCCGACAGCATGATGATGCGATGCTTGTCGGGGAACTCGATCTCGTCGACCTGCGGCTTGATGTTGGTCCACTTCAGGTTGCGCAGACCCGCGATCTGGATCTCGTTGTCGAAGTGACCGATGTTGCAGACGATGGCGCGATCCTTCATCGCGCGCATGTGCTCGATGGTGATGATGTCCTTGTTGCCGGTGGCGGTGACGAAGATGTCGGCGCGGGGCGCGGCGTCTTCCATGGTCACGACCTCGTAGCCTTCCATCGCAGCCTGCAGCGCGCAGATCGGATCGACTTCCGACACCATCACGCGGCAGCCGGCTTGGCGCAGCGAGGCCGCCGAGCCCTTGCCGACGTCGCCAAAGCCCGCGACCATCGCGACCTTGCCCGACATCATCACGTCGGTGCCGCGGCGGATGCCGTCGACCAGCGATTCACGGCAGCCATAGAGGTTGTCGAACTTCGATTTGGTGACGCTGTCGTTGACGTTGATCGCCGGCCACAGCAGCGTGCCAGCCTTCTGCATGTCGTAGAGACGATGCACGCCCGTGGTGGTCTCTTCGGAAACGCCCTTGATGCTCTTGGCGATCCCGGCGAAGTAGCCCTTCGGCTTTTCCTTGAGCTGCTTCTTCAGCAGCGCGAAGAAGACCTCCTCTTCTTCGGAGCCGGGCTTGTCGAGGAAGGCGGCGTCGCCGTTCTCGGCGCGCAGACCGAGATGGACGTACATGGTGGCGTCACCGCCGTCGTCGAGGATCATGTTCGGGTGACCGCCACCGTGCCAGTCGAACAGTTTTGCGGTGTAGTCCCAGTAGTCTTTCAGCGTCTCGCCCTTGACTGCGAAGACGGGAATGCCGGCGGCTGCGATCGCGGCCGCAGCATGGTCCTGCGTCGAATAGATGTTGCAGGAGACCCAGCGAATGTCGGCGCCGAGGGCTGCCAGCGTCTCGATCAGCACGCCGGTCTGGATCGTCATGTGCAGGGAGCCGGCGATGCGCGCGCCCTTCAGCGGCTGCTTCGGGCCGTACTCTTCGCGGGTGGCCATCAGGCCGGGCATCTCGGTCTCGGCGAGCGAGAGCTCCTTGCGGCCGAAATCGGCGAGCGAAATATCCTTGACGATGTAATCGGTGAAGCCGGGCTTCGCGTTCATGGAGAGGTCCTGTTTGTTTGACTGTCATTCCGGGGCGCTCGTGGAACGAGCGAACCCGGAATCCAGAGGTTCGAGATTCCGGGCTCACCGCTCTCGCGGCGCCCCGGAATGACGTCGGTGATCAGAGAGCGCGCTTGAGCGGCTCGACGAGATCGGTCTTCTCCCAGGAGAAGCCACCCTCATTGTCCGGCGTGCGGCCGAAATGGCCGTAGGCCGAGGTACGCGCGTAGATCGGGCGGTTGAGGTCGAGGTGGCTGCGGATGCCGCGGGGCGTGAGATCCATCGCCTGTGCGGCTGCCTTCTCGAGCTGATCCTCCGACACCTTGCCGGTGCCGTGAGTGTCGATGTAGATCGACAGCGGACGCGCCACGCCGATGGCGTAGGCGAGTTGCAGCGTGCAGCGGTCGGCGAGACCGGCAGCGACGATGTTCTTGGCGACGTAGCGCGCGGCGTAGGCCGCGGAACGGTCGACCTTGGTCGGATCCTTGCCGGAGAATGCACCGCCGCCATGCGGAGCTGCGCCGCCATAGGTGTCGACGATGATCTTGCGGCCGGTCAGGCCGGTGTCGCCGTCGGGACCGCCGATGTAGAACTTGCCCGTCGGATTGATGTGCCAGATCGTCTTCGGCGTGATCCAGTCCTTCGGCAGCGCCTCGCGGACATAGGGTTCGACGATGTCGCGGATCTGCTTGGACGAGATGTCCTCGACCAGATGCTGGTGCGACACCACGATCTCGCGCACGCCGACCGGCTTGCCGTTCTCGTACTGCACGGTGACCTGGCTCTTGGAGTCCGGACCCAGCACCTTCTCCTTGCCGGAGTGACGGGCTTCGGAGATGAGACGCAGGATCTTGTGGGCGTAGAAGATCGGCGCCGGCATCAGGTCGGGCGTCTCGTTGGTGGCGTAACCGAACATGATGCCCTGGTCGCCAGCACCCTCTTCCTTGACTTCGCCAGGCTGGAGCGCGTCGACGCCCTGCGCGATGTCGGCCGACTGCGGGTGCAGCAGGATCTCGATATCGGCCTTCTGCCAGTGGAAGCCTTCCTGCTCGTAGCCGATGTCCTTGATCGCCTCGCGCACGACGCTTTCAATCTGCTCGTTGGTCACCGACTTCGGACCGCGGGTCTCGCCGGCGATCACCACCTTGTTGGTGGTGGCCAGCGTCTCGCAGGCGGCGCGGATAGCCCACGGATCGATGCCGGCCTTCGGCCCTTCGCGATAGAACAGGTCGACGATTTCGTCGGAAATCCGGTCACAGACCTTGTCCGGATGGCCTTCGGAGACGGACTCGCTGGTGAAGAGATAGGACGCGCGCATCAAGAAACCCCTTGTTCCACCGCTACCGGCGGACGTTTGCGATGTTTAGAGTTGGATTATGTCAATCGCGCCGGCGCGAGATGACGTAGGATTCGTCGAGAAACCAGAGCCCATTGTACTTTCGCAGCACATCCCTGGCGGCATCCAGAGTGCGGCCGTTTTGAGTCATATCCGTCAACCGGTCGTCCTCAATCTGAGCGACATACACCGCCGCATTCCAGGCTGCAAAGGCTGTCGAGGTTCCGATGGTACCCGTCACCTCGTTGGGCAGCGCTTCCAAATCATACCTGAAGATCGAACGGTTATCCGCATAAGCATTAAAATTTAGATCACGGCCCAACGACCCCAGCTCATACTTTACGGCGCGCAATAGCTCATGACGGCTCACCGAGAAAGGATTTTCTCCGGGCCAGATCGCCTGGATCATTTCCATGCCGGGATCGTGACCGTGGGAGTGGATTCCGATCAGGCGGCCGCCCGGCCGCAGGGCCCGCGCCAGCGGTGCAATGATCCGCTTGGCGCGGAAATTGACCGAGGACAGGGCCCGGTATGGCTGGGACGCAATGACGAGGTCGAAATTGGCCTCGGTCTGGCCCGGCCGCGGGATGGTCGAATCGAGCAGGAACCTGTGGTCCTCGCGGTAGAGAACCAGCACGACCGGCCGCTCGTACAGCGGCATCGCCGTGCGCGGGCTGATCGCCGCACGCCAGTTCTGCTCCAGGAACGGCCGCAGTTCGGCGATCTGCTGCTCGAACTCGCCCGATGAGGCCCCCCGCAGGGGGACCTCGTGCCAGACGGTCGCAGCGGCGGCCGCGGGCGATGCGGGCGTCAGCCAGGGCGCCTCCGAGTAGAACATGTTGGTGAAGACGAAAACCGACGCCGGATGCTCGAAAATGCGGTCGGGCACCTTCTCCAGCGTCAGGCGCAGATCCTCGAGACTGAGCTCCTTGCCGGCGACATAGAACGGCATATGCGGATAGCGCTGGTGCGTCGCGCGCAGCACCCGCGCCAGCACCGTGCCGTCGCCGACGCCGGCGTCGAAAATGCGCAATGCCGGCGGCCTCGGGTGGATGGTCGATAGCTCCAGCGCCACCCGGTCGGCGATCACCCGCTTCTCGCTGCAGGTGTGGACGAACAGCAGATATTTCTGCCGGTTCTCGAAGAAGCGGAAATTGCCCCGTGGATCGCGCTTTTCCGCAGGCACCTGAAGTCCTCGCGGCGGCGGAAGGCCGCCGGTCGTCGACGCCGCGATATAGGCTTGGATCCGCTCCAGCGTGTCGATGGTGATGCGCTTGCCTTCGCGCAGGCGCTGCACAAGCTTCCCATCATTCACCGCCCGCCGGCCAAACGTCGATTCCGCCATGTCCGCCGTGCGGCAGAACTCGGTGATTTGGCTCAGGATTTCGTCGTTCTTCATCGGTGGGATAGCGGTGGGCAGATGAGTTGGGACTAATCATCTAGCAAATTCTGCCCACTCTGGGAATACCGGTAACTGCTTTACCCCAGCTGCGATGACGCGGGCGTGAACCCCGAGGAGCCGCCGGGCAACAAACAAGCACTTCTCCTCAAGGAACCACCGCCCATGCGCCGCCTGCTCGTCGCGCTCGCTCTGCTCGCCGCAACCCTGTGGTCGGCCTCCGCATCGGCCCAGTCGCGCAGCCAGCTCGGGCCGCTCTGCACCACCGAGACCACCCCAGCGGACCAGATGGTCGACGCCTGCAGCAAGATCATCGCGCTGAAGGTGTTCAAGGGCGAGCAGCTCGCGACCGTCTATTTCTGGCGCGCGGTGGGCTGGAACAAGAGGGGCGACTACGCCAAGGTCATTGCCGACAGCACCGAGGCGATCCGGCTCCAGCCGAGCCAGGCGGTCTACAACCTCAGGGGCTCTGCCTATTACGACAAAGGCGACTACGACATCGCCATCGCCGATTTCGACGATGCGCTGAAGCTCGGCCCGCCAGGCGGCATCATCTTCCACAACCGCGGCAATGCCTGGCGCGGCAAGGGCGACTATGCCAAGGCGATCGCCGATTACGACCTGTCGATCAAGGCTGATCCGAGATCGGCGTTCTCGTTCCAGAACCGCGGCATCGCCAAGGAAGCACTCGGCGATCTCGACGGTGCGCTCGCCGACGTCAATCAGGCGATCCGGCTCGATCCGACACTGCCGCAGCCGCTGATCAACCGCACCACGATCTGGCGCGCGAAAGGCGATCTCGATCGCGCCATCGCCGATGGCAGCGAAGCGATCCGGCTCGCCAAGGACAAGCCGCCGGTCAACATCATGACGCCGCCGAACAGCGTGCTGATCTCTGGCTACACCCATCGCGCGCTGGCCTATGAGGCCAAGGGCGACTATGCGCACGCGAAGGACGACTACAAGGCAACGCTCGCGATTGTTGCGTCCGACGCCGGCAGCAAGGCCAATCAGGCCACCGCAAAGGTGCGGCTGTCGCTGGTGACGGACGCAGCCGCACCGATACCGCGCGATGCTCCCTCGCCGGTGACGCAGCCGTCGACTACCCCTGCCCCGCAGCAGAGCGGCGCAGCACCAGCACCCTCGCCTGCACCGGCCGTTCGCAGCGCGCGGATGGCGCTGGTCATCGGCAACGGCGCCTATGCCCACGTGAAGGCGCTGCCCAATCCGCCCAACGACGCGCGCGCGGTTGCGAAAAGCCTGCACGATATCGGCTTTACGGTGTCGGAGGGTGTCGATCTCGACCGCGCCGCGATGCAGAAGATGACGCGCGACTTCCTGCGCGAGGCGGCACGGGCGCAGGTCGCTCTTGTCTATTATGCCGGTCACGGCGTGCAGGTCGACGGCCGCAACTATCTCATTCCCGTCGATGTCGACCTCAAGCCGGGCAGCAGCATGACTGAAGCGATGATCGACATGGACACGATCATGGCCGGTCTCGACGACCAGGTCCGCACCAACATCCTGATCTTCGATGCCTGCCGCAACAATCCGATGGCGCAGCAGACAGCAAGCGCCAGCGGCAGCCGCGGCATCGAAGGCGCGTCAGGCCTTGCGGCGCCGTCAAGCCTCGGGTCCGGGGCAACGCTGGGAGCCGGCACGCTGATCGCATTCGCGACAGCACCGGGCCAGGTCGCGCTCGATGGCGAAGGCGCGAACTCGCCGTTCTCCGCGGCGCTGTCCCGACACATCGGCACGCCGGGACTGGAAGTACAGCAGATGCTGACACGAGTGCGCGCCGAGGTGGTCGCGGGCACGAAGAACAGGCAGGTGCCGTGGTCGAACTCGTCGCTGCTGGGCGAGGTCTATCTGGCGGAGAAGTGACGACGCGGCCGCGCGTCGTCACCCCGGGATGGTGCTCAAGCACCAGACCCGGGATCTCGAGATTCTCAGGTGCGCAAGCGCGCACCATAGTGCGCGCTAAGCGCGCCCCGGAATGACGCCAAGTCAGTTGCCCCACACTTCCTTGGCGATCTCGACCGCGAGACTCAGCTTCGCCCACTGCTCTTCCTCGGAGAGGATGTTGCCCTCTTCCGTCGAGGCGAAGCCGCATTGCGGCGACAACGCGAGTTGCTCAAGCGGAGCGAACTTGGAGGCTTCCTCCAGACGACGCTTGATGTCGTCCTTCTTCTCGAGCTCGCCGAACTTCGAGGTGATGACGCCGACCACCACGACCTTGTTGCCCTTGGGCAGGAAGCGCAGCGGCTCGAAGCCACCGGCGCGGTCGCTGTCATATTCGAGGAAATAGCCGTCGTAGTTGGTGCCGGCGAGCATGGTCTCCGCCACCGGCTCGTAGCCGCCCGACGAAATCCAGGTGGAACGGAAATTGCCGCGGCAGACATGCGTCGTCACCACCATGTCGGCGGGCTTCTCGGCCAGCGCGTAATTGATGATGCGGGCGTAGATCTGCTGGAGACCGTCGGGATTGTCGCCGCGCTCACGCGCCTTCTGCAGCTCGTCCGGCGAGCAGAGATAGGCCCACACGGTGTCGTCGAACTGGAGATAGCGGCAGCCGGCGTCGTAGAACGCCTTCACCGCCTTGCGGTAGGTCTTGCCGAGATCCTCGTAGAAGGCGTCGAGATCGGGATAGACGTCCTTGGAGATCGACTTGCGGCCGCCGCGGAAGTGCAGCACGGCCGGCGAAGGGATCGTCATCTTCGCAGTGACATGGGCTTGATCCGCAACCTTCTTCAGGAAACGGAAGTGGTCCAGCATCGGATGATCATCGGGGAAATCGAGCTTGTCGATCACCCGGACCGCGTCGTGGCGGGTCTGCACGCCCGTGAACTGGATGCCGGTGTCGGGATGAAACAGCTCGCAGCCGGTGAGCTTGGCCAGGAAGTCGAAATGCCACCAGGAGCGGCGGAATTCGCCGTCGGTGGCAAGCTTGAGGCCGACCGAGGCCTGCTTGTGCACGACCTTCTCGATCTCCATGTCTTCGATCTTGCGCAGATCGTCGGCCGAGATCTCGCCCTTCTCGAGCTTGGCACGGGCTTCCTTGATCTTGGCGGGGCGCAGGAGGCTGCCGACCTCGTCGGCGCGGAAGGGGGCTTTGGTTCGCTGCATTTTTTTGACTCCCGAGAATTTTCTAGTGGGCCGCCGCCCCAGCGACCCCGAGGTGGCGCTCCAGGACCGACGGGTCGGCCTTCAGTGCGGCGCTCGGGGCGTCGTGGACGATCGTTCCGCGCTCCAATATCACAACGCGGTCGGCAAGCCCGAGAATCTTTTGAGCATTCTGTTCGACGATGATCGAGCAGATGCCGCCCGCCCGGGTGATGGTCCCGATCGCTTTCAAAAGCTCCTCGACGATGATCGGGGCCAGCCCCTCGGTCGGCTCGTCCAGCAGCAGGACCTTCGGGTTAAGGGTCAGTGCCCGGCCAATCGCCAGCATCTGCTGCTCACCGCCGGAGAGCTGGTTACCGAAATTGCTCCGCCGTTCCTTCAACCGCGGGAACATCTCGTAGACCTTCTCGACGGTCCAGGGGCCGGGCTGCGCCACCGCGGTCATGTTCTCTTCGACCGTCAGCGAGCGGAAGATGTTGCGCTCCTGCGGCACCCAGCCGATGCCGGCGCGGGCGCGCTGGTCGGGCCGCAAACTCGTGACGTCGGTGCCGGCAAGTTCGACAGTACCGGAGAAGCGGCGGGTGACGCCGACGATGGAGTTGATCAGCGTGGTCTTGCCGGTGCCGTTGCGCCCGAGCAGCGCCAGCACCTGTCCTTCGGACAGACGCAGCGACATGTTGGGCAGCACCACCGCCTCGCCATAGCCCGCGCGCAGGGACTCGATCGCGAGCAGGTCAGACATTGACCGCCTCCTCGCCGAGATAGACCGCCTTCACTTGCGGATCGCGCGCGACCTGATCGGGCGGCCCCTCTGTGAGCAGCGCGCCGGAGACCAGCACCGAGATGCGGTCGGCAAAGGAGAAGACCAGATCCATATCGTGCTCGATCAAGAGCACCGTCACGTCGCGCGGCAGGCTGCCGACGACCGCGAGGATGTCGTGCCGCTCGCTTTCGGGCACGCCGGCCGCGGGCTCGTCGAGCAGCAGCACGCGCGGCTTTCCGGCGATCGCGACCGCAATCTCCAGCAGCCGCTGCTTGCCGTAAGGCAGCGTCACGGTCTGTTCGTTCATGACGTCGAGCAGATGGAAGCGCGTCAGGAGATCGGCGATCTCGCCGTTGACGTCGCTTCGCGTTCCCATCCGCCGCCACCAGTCGCCGCCGTGACCGAGGCGTTCGGACACGGCGAGGCCGATGGTCTCGAGCGGGGTGAGATCGGGATAGAGCTGGTTGATCTGGAAGGTGCGCGACAGGCCGCGCAGCACGCGCTTGTGCACCGGCAGGTCGGTGATGTCCTGCCCTTCGAGCAGGATGCGGCCCGAGTTCGGCTTGAGCACGCCGGTGAGCTGGTTGATGACCGTGGTCTTGCCGGCGCCGTTTGGGCCGATCAGGGCATGCCGGGCACCCTGCTCGATCTTCAGCGACAGGTCACGGGTGACGCGAAGGCCACCAAAAGTCTTTTCGAGATTCTGGGTTTCAAGCGCGATGGTCATGCGTCGCTCTCCGGCACGGCGACGACGGCTTTTCGCCCAGCGACCTGCTTGATGACGAGGTTCGGCACATACAGCACCCAGCGATGCAGGCGCTGGCGGCCGACCAGCACGATCACGACCAGCACGAGGCCGATCCAGAACTGCCAGTATTGCGGCGTGATGGTGGAGAACGCTTCCTGGAGCATGCGGAAGATCACGGCGCCGATCAGTCCGCCATAGAGATAACCGGTACCGCCGATGACGAGCACCAGCATCAGATCGGCGGAGCGGTCGAAGGCGAACACGTCGAGCGAGGCGATCGCGGTGGTCTGGGTGAACAGCGCGCCCGCGATGCCGGCATAGAAAGCCGCGAGCGTGTAGATCGCGATCAGGCGGCGGTTGACGGGGATGCCGATTGCGGCGGCACGCAGCGGGTTGTTCTTGATCGCGCGCAGCGACAGGCCGAACGGCGAGTGCACGATGCGGCGGGCGAGCAGGAACAAGACGAACAGCACGGCCAGCGAATAGAAGAAGCCGGCCTTGCCGAACATGTCGAACGGGATTTGGCCGAGGATCGGCTGCATCTCGATGCCCTGCAGGCCGTCGGTACCGCCGGTGATGTCGGAGAAACGCTCGGCGAGCGCCTCAAGCAGCAGCGCGATGCCGAGCGTCACCATAAGGCGGGTCAGGTCGACGCCGCGGATCACCAGGACGCTGGTGGCGAAGCCAAGCACCATCGCGGCGAGGCCCGCCGCGATCAGCGCCAGCACGGGTTCGTTGATGATGCCGTGCAGCGCCAGCAACCCCGCAGCATAGGCCCCGACGCCGAAGAAGGCGGCATGACCTAGCGAGACGATGCCGGCATAGCCGAGGATGAGATCGAGCGACATCGCAAACAGCGCCAGCCGCAGGATGTCGGTCATGATCAGGTAGCGCGTGGGAAACAGAAGGCCGCAGGCGAGAACGACGAGCCAGAAAGCGGCCTCGCCATAATGCCAGCGCGCATGGCGCTGGGCGTGATAACCGACGTCGGAAGATGCGTTCATCGGCAGACTCAACGCGCAGCCGTGCGGCCGAACAAGCCGTTCGGGCGCCAGATCAGGATCACGATCATCATGGTGTAGATCACGAACGGTCCCATCTTCGGCACGTAATATTTGCCGGCGACGTCTCCGATGCCGAGCAGCAGCGAAGCCAGAAACGGCCCCGTGATCGAGGACGAGCCGCCGACGGTGACCACGATCAGGAAGTAGATCATGAACTTCAGCGGGAAATACGGATCGAGGCCGAGTATCTCGGCGCTCAGCGCACCGCCGAGGCCGGCAAGCCCGCATCCAAAGGCAAAGGTGAAAGCGAACACCTGCGGCACGTTGATGCCGAGGCCGCTGGCGGCACGGGGATCATCGACGGCGGCGCGCAGGCGACTGCCGAAGCGGGTCTTGGCCAGCACCATCTGGAGGCCGATGGTGAGCAGGCCGCAGATCACGATGATCATCAGCCGGTAGCGGCCGATGCCGACGCCGAACAGGTCGAACTGCCCCTGCAGCGCGGCCGGCAAGTTGATGAAGACGCGGGACGAGCCCTGGATGTAGTCGACGGCGGCGACCGACATGAAGGTCAAGCCGATCGTAAACAGCACCTGATCGAGATGGCTGCGCGCATAGAGATGACGATAGAGCGTTCGCTCGAGCACGACGCCGATCGCCGCGGATGAGACGAAGGCAAGGGGCAACGCCGCAAAGAAGGGCCAGCCGTGCTGGTTCACCAACAGCATGCACACATAACCGCCGGCCATGGCGAAGGCGCCATGAGCGAGATTGACGAAGTTCATCAGGCCGAGCGTGACCGCGAGCCCGCACGCGAGGACGAACAGCAGCATGCCGTATGCCACGCCATCGAACAGGTTGGTGAGGATTGAGGTCATCGAAGGTCGATCGGTCCTAAGCGTTCGTCATTCCGGGGCAGCGCGTACGCGCTGAACCCGGAATCTCGTTTCAATCACTTCGAGATCCCGGATGCGCGCTAAGGCGCGCCCCGGGATGACCCGCTTTCGCGCGTCACTTCTTGGTCTTGCCGAGATCCTTGACGGCTTCGAAGGTCTGGAACTCGACGTTGTAGAGTTCGCCGTCGACCTTCTCGACCTTGCGGATGTAAACGTTCTGGATGATGTCGCGCGTCTCCGGATCGATCGAGATCGGGCCGCGCGGGCTCTCCCACTTCTGACCCTTCATGGCCTCGACCAGCTTGGTGCCGTCGGTGTCGCCATTGGTCTTCTTGAGCGCCTCGTAGATCAGGTGGATGCCGTCATAGCCGCTCACCGCCATGAAGCCGGGACGTGTGCCGAACGCCTTCTTGTAGGCGGCGACGAAGTCCTTGTTCATCTGCGAGGGATGCGCCGCCGAGTAGATGTGCGCGGTCACGGTGCCGAGCACGGCGTCACCCATGTTGTTGAGCAGGTCGTCGTCGGTGACGTCGCCCGGCCCGATCACCTTGATGCCGGCCTTGTCGAGGCCGCGCTCGGCATACTGCTTCATGAAGTTGCCGCCCTGGCCTGCGGGCACGAACACGAAGATCGCGTCGGGCTTGGCATCCTTCATGCGCTGCAGGAACGGCGCGAAGTCGGGGTTGGCGAGCGGCGTCTTGACCTCTTCGACCACCTGGCCGCCGCCGGCAGTGAAATGTTCCTTGAAGAAGTTGAGCGCGTCATTGCCCGGCGCGTAGTCCGAGGTCAGCGTCGCCACCTTCTTGATGCCATTCTTCACCGCCCAATCGCCGATGATGGTCGAGGACTGCGCCAGCGTGAAGCTGGTGCGCACGATATAGGGTGAGCGCTCGGTGATGATGGAGGTGCCGGCCGCCATCACGACTTCCGGGATCTTGGCCTGGGTCGCCAGCGGCGCGGCCGCGAGCGCCGCCGGCGTCACGCCGAAGCCGCCGATGAAACTGACCTTGTCGTTGACGATCAGTTCCTGCGCGGCGGTCTTGGTCTTGTCCGGGATCGCCGCGTCGTCCTTGACGATGATCTCGATCTTCTTGCCGGCGACGGTGTCGCCCTTCTGCTGCATGTAGAGCTTGATCGCGTTCTCGATCTGCTTGCCGGTCGAGGCCTGGCCGCCGGTCATCGGCAGGATCATGCCGACCTTGACGGTGTCTTCCGCGTTGGCCGGCACGAGGCCCGCTAGGCCCGAGACGGCGGCAACAACGGCCGCCCAAGAGACCGTTTGGGTAAACTGCTTGCGTTCGAACATCAGATGTCCCTCCCCTTCATTCCTTGACTCTTGTGCGCCGAACCGAGTGCCCGGTCCTTGCCTCACGTTAACTTACGCACGAGCGATATCGCGCGTCACATTGCGCGTCACATGGCGTCTTTCGCGCCCTCATTGTCAATCGGACGTTTGGCGACCATTCGGCGCAAGCCACGCGTTCCGGTTGCTGACGGCGGGAAGCGATGTCGCGGTTACGTCCGGGTAACCCGAACACCTCGATCTTGGTCGCGTCCATTTGTACGATTGTACAAATAAAATGGACCTGTCAACGAAAAAGCCCCGCCGGTGGAAGCCAGATTGTCGCGAGCCGATCGCCGCAGTCTAGGAAAGCGCCGGCCAGCGTGGATGGAGGATTTCGTCTTTCATTTGCAGAATTCAGACATCTGCAGGAAAGCAAGCCCCTGACATCCGGTATTTTTGTACCTACCTCGAATAAGCCAATTTTACCTTGTTGATGGCTACTGTTCCGCGGCGCTGGTCTGCCGGCGTCCGGTTCCTCTCCCCGATTGCAGTGCGCCCGAAGATGTCCAGACGTTTCTGCTCCATCGTGTCCCTGCTCGCACTCGCCGCGGGACTGGCTGGATGCGGCACAGTCAACGAGAAGCTTTCAGCCGGCATGGGCGACTACGTTCCGCAATGGGCCGGCGGCCTGCCGGCGGACGCACCGCCCCGGCCGGGCACGCCGCAATACGACGCCTGGATGAAGGAACGCGAGCGCAAGCGGCTGATGCCCGCGGCGGATCGCGAGAAGGAAGAGCAGGCGCAAAAGGGCGCAACGAGCACAACGCCAGGCAACGCGGTGCGCTAGATCCTGCCGTCATTCCGGGGCGATGTGGCAGCATCGAGCCCGCCTCTTCGAGGCGCCCCGGAATGACAGTGTCCTAGTCCACGAACACCACGGTCTTGCGGCCGTTGAGGATCACGCGGTCATCCAGGTGATAACGGATCGCGCGTGCCAGCACGCGGCGTTCGATGTCGCGGCCCTTGCGGACGAGATCTTCCGGCGTGTCGCGATGGCTGATGCGTTCGACGTCCTGGTCGATGATCGGGCCCTCGTCGAGATCGCGCGTCACGTAATGGGCGGTGGCGCCAATCAGCTTGACGCCGCGCTCGTGGGCCTGGTGATAGGGCTTTGCACCCTTGAAGCCCGGCAGGAACGAATGATGGATGTTGATGCAGCGGCCGGACAGCTTGCTCGACAGATCATCCGACAGGATCTGCATGTAGCGGGCGAGCACCACGAGATCGGTCCCGGTCTCGGCGACGAGCTTCAGGATCTGCGCCTCCTGCTCGCTCTTGGTTTCCTTGGTCACAGGCAGATAATGGAACGGGATGCTGCCGAAATCGAGCCCGGCATAGACCTCGCGCGGATGGTTGGAGACGATCGCAGCCAGTGTCATCGGCAATTCGCCGGTGCGCCAGCGGTAGAGGATGTCGACCAGGCAGTGGTCGGACTTCGACACCAGGAGCATCACCTTGCGGTGCGCGGCACGGTCACGCATCTGCCACTCCATGCCGAAGCGCTCGGCAATCGCCGCAAAGCCGGTCTGAAGCGCGGCCAGTTCCACGGCGAGATCGGCCGCGGTGAACACCACCCGCATGAAGAATTTCTTGGTCTCGACGTCGTCGAACTGCTGGGCGTCGAGAATGTTCTGTCCGGAGTTCGCCAGGAAGGTCGACACGGCCGAGACGATGCCGGGACGATCCGGACAGGACAGGGTCAGAACATATTGATGATCGGGCATGGCTGTTGAAGGGATGGCTCTTGGTGAAGGTTTGTGCAAGGACCGCGGACAGACCCGCGATTTGCGCCCTGCTCTAGCACCGGGGCGACCCTTGCGCCAATCCCGACGACGGAGTCAGGATGAATGGACGATTGCGATTTTCGACTGACCGGAGCACGCCCATGGCCGACCGTTTGAACGGCACCCGCATCCTGATCCTGGAAACCCGCGAGGAGGCGCAGTTCTCGAAGCTCCTGGCCGAGCAAGGTGCCGAAGTGGTGCAATGCCCGATGTTCACGATCGAGGACGCGCCGGACCCTGCCCCGGTCGAAGCCTGGATCCGCCGTGCCATCGACCGGCCGTTCGACGACCTCGTGCTGATGACCGGCGAAGGTCTGCGGCGGATCGTGAAACTCGCGCGCGCGCGCGGGCTCGACCAGGCCTTGGTCGCAGCGCTGGCCAAATCGCGAAAATTCACCCGCGGCCCGAAGCCCGGCAAGGCGCTGCGCGAAATCTCGCTCGAGGCGCAGCAGACCACGGAGAAACCGACCACCGAGGGTGTGATCGAGATGCTGGACAAGCTCGATTTGAAGGGCCATCGTCTCGGCCTCCAGATTTATCCCGACAAGGATCACGGCGCGCTGACCAGTGCGCTCGCCGCGCAGGGCGCAGAGGTCGATACCGTGCTGCCCTATGCTTATGACTCGAAGGCAGCGGATGCCAATATCGTCGCTGCTATCGACGACATGGCCGAGGGACGAATCGATTCCGTCGCGCTGACCAATCTCGGCCAGGTCCGCCGGCTGATCGAGGCGGCGAAGGCGCATGGCAGCGAGGCGAAGTTGCGCGCCGGCTTCGAGCGGACACTGATCGCCTCAGTCGGACCGGCAGTCTCGGGCGAACTCGCCGCGCATGGTCTGCGCACCGACATCTCGCCTGCGGATGACGCCTATTTCATGCGTCCATTGATCTCGGCGATGGCGGCGGCGCTGGCAGAGAAGCGACCGGCGGGTCAATGGCCAGGCGGCGATGCCTAACCCGCCACTTGCGAGGCGGCCGACATCAGCTCCTGCGGGCTCGGCATTCCGAACATGCGCTGGCCGCCATCCGGAACCTCGGTAAAGGTCCAGCGTACGATTCCTTCCCGATCGAGCAGAAACTGGCCGAACAACTGGCCCGTGCCAGCCGCCGCCATGCGCTGATCGGCTTCGGTCATCTCGTAACCGTCTTTGTTGTTGAGGTACTCGGCGGCTGCCGACCGAGCCATCGGCCCAGGCAATTCGCCGGGCATATCGACTGGTGGCATGCTCATGATCACGTCCATGCCGACCTTGCGTGGCCACTCGGTCTCGTTCTGCGTGAACTCGATATTGGGCAGGCCGAATGCGCGGTGCGAGACTCGATCCGGGTCGGCCGCAGCGAGCAGATTTGGCAGTGGATTATAACGGAAATAGAGCCGCGCCCGGTCGATCGGCGTGTTGACGACCGTGAGAGTTTCGATGCCCTTTCCGCGCAGCGCGCCGTCAAGCTGCGCCTGCGCGGCGATATGGCGCCGGCAGAACGGGCAATGCAGGCCGCGAAACAAGCCCACCAAAATCGGACTCTGCCCGCGATAATCCTCGAGCGCGATCTTTCCTTCGCGTGTGATGGCATCCAGGACGATGTTCGGTGCGCGATCGCCCGGCTGAAGTGTTCCATCCACAAGACGTTCTGACATGGTTGAAATCCCTCACATTGGCTAGTCGAGAAACGGCAATACGATCAGCCCGGCAGGATCGAGCCCGTGCCGGGCGCAGACATCATGGGCCAGCGCGAAATACCGCTCGGCCTCGGGCATGTCGCCTCGATCAAGGTTCAACGTCGCAAGACCATCATAGCACGGAAACAGCTGCTGCGGCTCGCCGGTCTCGCTCGCCACCTCGATGGCCTCGTTGTAGCAGCGCGCGGCCAGATCAGGGCGAAAGTGGCATTGATGGATCTGTCCGAGCACGATCAAGGGCACTGGGAGATGCTCGCGCTGGTCGAGCGCGCGGTCGATCTCGATTGCCTTTTCGGCAGCCGGCACCCCCTCCTCGGTGCATCTGTCCGTGAAGGTGCAACAGGCAACGGCAAGATTGGCAAGAAGTCGCGCCTGGAAGCCGAGATCCCCGGTTCGACGCGCGACATCGAGGCCGCGCCGGCAGACCTCGACGGCTTTCGCCGGATCGACAATCGTGTAGAGCACGCCAAGGTTGGTGTAGCCGCGACACACCTCGTTGAAAAGGCCGGCGGCCTCTGCTGCCGCGACACTTTGCTCCACTTCGCGTACGGCCTCCTGATGTCGCCCGAGCCGCGCCAGCGCAACCGCCTTGGTGTTGAGGGCCTCCGCAACGGCACGCGCCGCCTCGAGCCCGGCCTGCTCGTCCGCGTCCGCCGGTACGGACCGCGCATGGCTGAGTGCCTCGTCTGCCCATCTCGCCGCAGCGCCGTGATCGCCGACGCGAAAGGCGAGACGGCCACGCTCCTGCAAGAGGTGCGCCCATTCGATCGGCGCGCTGATCCCGCCAAGCCGTTCAGCCGCATCGGCATAGTAAGTCTCTGCGTTGATGCGCTTGCCGGCGTCCCAGAACAATCGGCCGAGCTTGCGACGAATTCGCGCCTCGCCGAGGCGGTCCTCTGCCGTACGGTATCCTTCCAGCGCACATCGATAGTGCTCCTCGGCCGCGCTTCGGCGGCCGGCCACGCGACAGAGATCTGCAATGCACTCGTACAGGATGAGGCGTTCCGGCTCGCACCCACTGCCGGTCGACAGCACGGCGAGGGACTGCTGGTAGAAGCGAAGGGCATCATCGTTGGCATAGCTGGCGCGTGCGCGATCGCCAGCCGCGCGCAGATAGCTCGCACCCTTCGGCTTGCTCGGGCTCAGACTGAAGTGGTGTCCGAGCTGTATGAGATCTTCAAGACGCTCGGGCTCAACGCCATAGAGCCTCTCCAGCGCGGCACCAATCCGTCCGTGAAGCTCGATCCGCCGCTGAAGAAGCAGATTCTGGTAGATCACGTCCTGAAGCATGGTTTGCGTGAAACGATAGGTCCGCAGTGAAATCGAGTTCGAGCCCGCGATTTCCTCGATGATCTCCGCGTCGCAAAGAAGTTCGAGCCCTGCTTCTACCCTCGCCGGCTCGGTGGCCGCAGCCCCGAGAGTCGCCGCATCGAAACGCGGACCGATCACCGCGGCCTCCTGTGCCAGGTGGCGCGCCTGATGCGGCAATCGGTCGAGGCGCGCCAGCAACAGCGCCTGAATGCTTGCTGGAATATCGGCAGCGGCTTCATCCGACTTCATCCGCCACTGCGCTCCGTCGCGTTCCAGCGCGCCAGCCTCGATGAGGCCGCGGATGATCTCCTCGAGGAAAAGCGGATTGCCGCCGGCGCGATCGAGGATTCGACCGAACAGAGGTCCCGGTGGTTCACACCACCCCTGACTGAAATAGGCCGCGAGCAGCCTTTGTCCGTCAGCATCGTCAAGCGGGGGCAGCCGAATGGTCGTGTGGCTGATCCTGCTCGAACCGAACAGGTCCAACTCCAGTACTGGCCGGTGTGTGAACAGCAGCATCAGCCGCGTCCGCTCCAACCGATCCATCAGGAACCGCAACGCCTCAAGCGACACCGCATCGGCCCAATGCAGATCCTCGACGATGATCAGAAGCGGCGACAATGCCAGGCGGCGTTCGAAGACGGTACGAATCGCGAAAAATATCTGCCTGCGGAGCTGCTCGGGCTCGACATGCCTGAGCACGCCGTTGGGGTCGCCAAGCCCGAGGACGTGCAGATAGAGCGGCATCAGGCGATCGGCCTCGTCGCTGGCGACGCCAAGCTCCGACAACGCTTCGGCGACTTTCGCCTGCGCCTCCAGGGCGCCAGCCTTCTGCGATATCCCGTATGCACTACGCAGCACGGCAGCGAGTGTGCCATAGGATTGTTCGCCGAGCGGCGAGCAGGCCACCTGCCGGATTGCCACCCCTGCGAAGAGATCGTCGTCGCGGATGCGGGCGGCGAATTCGCCGACCAGGCGCGTTTTCCCGATGCCGGCTTCACCGACCAGCCGAACGAGTTGAGCGGCGCCGCCGCACGCAAGATCGAGGCTGCCGATCATGCGCGCCAGCTCGGCGTCGCGTCCAATCAGCGGCGCATTGAGGCCGAGCGTGTCGAGACCTCGTGCCGCGCGGGGCGTGTCGAGCGGCTCCTTCAGGCGGTGGACCAATACGCTGCCCATCTTGCCCTTGAGCGAGACCTCGCCAAGAGAGTCGTAGGAGAACGCATGCCGCGTCAGACGATGGGTCAGGGGCCCGACCAGCACTTCGCCCGGAGCCGCCATCGACTGCAGTCGCTGGGCCGTATTCACCGTGTCACCGGTCACCGAATAGGATTTGGCGACGCCTACGCCAAGCCCGCCCGCGACGACATGCCCGGTGTTGATACCGACATGGAGCAGCAGCGGCGAGCCGGCATACGCCTCCGCACGTTCGCTGAGGCGCGCGGTCCGGCCGATCATGTCGAGAGCCGCGCGCACGGCTCGCTCGGGGTCGTCCTCGTGCGCGGCAGGCGCACCGAACAGCGCGAGCAGCGCATCACCAATGAATTTATCCACGAAGCCGCCAAAGCCCTGCACCGCGGCCGTCAACTCCTCGAACAACTGATTCTGAAGCGTCTGCATGATCTCGGGATCGAGCCGCTCGCTCATCGCAGTGAAGCCGCTAAGGTCGGCAAACAAAACGGTGATGGTGCGGCGGTTTGCTTCGCCATGGACATGGTCCGACTGCGGTCGAAATGCGTGTTGGGCCGTCCGCAACGTTGGCGAGGACTGCGCTGATCCCGGCCCGTTATCATTCCTGGTCCCGCTGACAAGGGCGCCGCATTTCGGGCAGTAGGCAAAATCCGGCGCGCATGGAAAGCCGCAGCCATGGCACGCCTGCGGTTGCTTCGTGCCGCACTTCGGGCAGAAGGCAAAGCCGCCCTGAACCTCGAAACCGCAACCGGAGCAGTTCATGGCTCGAGACCTCGCGAAAACGCGATGGTGTGATCTGCTGGCCCGACGGGATGGGCCTCAGGATGCAGACCAGAATGGGCTTTGCGCGCCGGAAGAGCAAGCGCGGCCAGTCCATGTTTCCGTATCGGCCGAACAACGAAGCGATGCCGCGGGCGCACTGGTGCACTGCACGTCGGGGGCGGACATGCGGTAGAACCAATTGACAGACGCATCACCGGGGCTACCTTGCCGAGCAGAAGAACAATAATAAGGGCCGGGAATCGCCGTGAAACCCGTCAACGCATCTTGAGCACACCAAAAAGACCTCCCGCGCTCGCGCCGTTCCGCATCCGCAACTATCGCTTTCAGTGGCCGTCGGACCTGCTCACCTCCTGGGCGTTTGAGATCGAGACGCTGGTGCTCGGCTGGTACATCCTGGTAGAGACAGGCTCGGTGCTGCTGCTCACCATTCTCGCCTCGCTGCAATATGTCGGAACGCTGATCGCTCCGGTGCTCGGGATGATCGGGGACCGGATGGGTCACCGCGATCTTCTTGTCGTGCTGCGTCTCACCTATACGGTCCTCGCCTCGACCATCATGGTGCTGGCGCTGACCGGTCATCTGGCGCCGCTCAAGGTGATGATCATCGTGACGATCATGGGCCTGATCCGCTCCTCGGATCTCGGCCTTCGCAGCGCGCTTCTCGCCGACATCATGCCCGCCGAGCTGCTGGTCGGAGCGATCAGCCTGTCGCGCACCACCCAGGACAGCGCGCGCATCGCCGGAGCGCTGACGGGAGCCGGACTGTTCGCGACCTTCGGCATCGGCAAAGTCTATTCAGTGATCGCCTGCCTCTATTTTGTGGCCGCGATTCTGATGCTGTGCCTGACCCGACCGGAGAAGTCCGCGGAACATCGCTTGGTGGAAAGCCATTCGGGCTCGCGGCTGCTGCGCGATCTCAAGGAAGGCATCGTATATTCCTGGAACGGGCCGGCCATGCTGGCCGCGCTCTGCGTCGCATTCCTTGCCAATCTCACCGCGTTTCCGCTGACGAATGGGTTGCTGCCCTACATCGCGCGCGACATCTTTCATACCGACCAGACCGGCCTCGGCTACCTCTCGGCGAGCTTCGCCCTGGGCTCGCTGATCGGCTCCGTCACGCTCAGCCTGGTCGGCGGCCTGCGCATTGCCCGGCTCCTGATCGGCGCCACGCTGGCCTGGTACACGCTGCTGCTGGTGTTCGTCGAAATCAGGACCATGCCGATCGCCATGGCTTGCCTCGTGCTGGCCGGCATCGCCCAGAGCATGTCGATGATCTCGGCTGCCGTGATCCTGATGCGAACGGCGAGCGCGCACCTGCGCGGCCGCGTGATGGGGGTACGCATGATGGTGATCTACGGTCTGCCGATCGGATTGCTCGCGGCCGGCAGCCTGATCGACGTCATCGGCTATTCAGCAACGGGGTCGCTTTATGCCGCCGCGGGTTTCGTCGCGATGCTGGGCATCGCCATCCGCTGGCGCGCCGACCTCTGGCCGGTGCACGCACCCGCCAATGCGCGCTAATCCCCGTATCCGCGCAGCCGCTCGACGTTGAGGATGGTGACGCCGCCGTACTCCAGCCGCAGCAGCCCCTCCTTCTCCAGTTGGTTCAACGCGCGGTTGGCGTTCTGGCGCGACATGCCGGAAAGCGCACCGATCTCCTCCTGGGTAATCTCCAGATGCGCGGTCGATTCCGGATAGAGGATCGGATTGAACAGCGAGGCAATGCTGCGGGCAAGCCGAGACGTCGCATCGAGCGTGCGGTTGACTTCGAGCATGCCGATGAACTGGCCGAGCCGCTCGTTGAGCTGGCGCACCAGGAAGCGGTTGAAGCCGACGCTGTTCTCGAACAGCCACATGAAGGCCGAGCGCTCCATCAGCGCGACGCGGCTGTCACGCAGCGCGACCACGTCGTAGCGACGCAGCTCGTTCTTGAGCACGCTTCCTTCGCCGAACCAGGCGCCTGCCGTCAGCCCCGCAAGGCTGGTCTCCTTGCCGTCGCGCGACACCCCTCCCATGCGGGCAAGGCCGCTCACCATGCCGGCCCAATAGTCGAATTTGTCACCGCGCATGAACACGGTCTCGCCGGTGTCGTAGGACCGCTCCGTGATCCCGGCACGGGCGACCTCGATCTCGGCTGGCGTGAGCTCGCGCGACCAGGCGGCAACGCGCTTCAATTGATCCTCTGAGATCATGATCGAGAAGCCAGCCGCACCGTTTCGTCACTCCATCCTTCTGCTGCACTGCAGCACAATCGTTCCGACCACCATCCGACGAAAGATGGAAGCCGCTGCCGCCCTAAAAACTTTGTCGCAGAATTGTCAGGCCGGAGACATTTCAAGATAGCGCTTTCCCCTATTGAGAACCACCTCGGGCGATGCGGCTTTTGATCCCAAACGGGGCGAAAGCGACGCGGCTCCGGTCGGGACCATGTGCTGCATGGCCTCACCGGCATGGCCGTACTAGGATCGTCCACGAGGAACCGACGAAGAGCGCCGCTGAACGCGCCATCACCGGGAGGGATTTGTTTGGTGGCTACCAGTCTCGAAGTGCGGGGCGTGTCCTTGCGATTCGGCGGCGTTCGCGCACTGACCGACGTCAGCTTCGCCATCAGCGAGGGCGAGCTGTTCTCGATCATCGGTCCCAACGGCGCGGGCAAGACCTCGATCGTGAACTGTATTTCCGGCCGCTACAAGCCGACCGAAGGCCAGCTGTTCTACCAGGGCCGCGACATCACCGGCCTGACGCCGAATGCGCGCCCCAAGCTCGGCATCGGCCGCACCTTCCAGAATCTCGCGCTGTTCCACCACATGAGCGTGCTCGACAACATCATGGTCGGCCGCCATCACCTGCTGAAAAACAACTTCCTCACGGGATCGCTGTACTGGCTCACCGGCGCGCGCAGGGAAGAGCTCGATCACCGCCGCAAGGTCGAAGAAATCATCGACTTCCTCGACCTCCAGTCGGTGCGCAAGGCGACCGCCGGCACCCTCTCCTACGGCCTGCGCAAGCGCGTCGAGCTCGCTCGCGCCATGGCGCTGGAGCCGCGCCTCATCCTCCTCGACGAGCCGATGGCCGGCATGAACTTCGAGGAAAAGGAGGACATGGCCCGCTACATCGTCGACCTCAACGAGGAGTTCGGCATGACGGTGGTGATGATCGAGCACGACATGGGCGTGGTGATGGACATTTCTCACCGCGTCATGGTGCTGGATTTCGGCCGCAAGATCGCCGAGGGCGACCCGGCCGCCGTACTCGCCGATCCTCACGTTAAGCGCGCCTATCTCGGCGAGGAGGACGAGGCGCTGGTCGATCCTGACGATGCCCCGCCTGCACAAGAGAGCGCGGCATGATGGATTACGCAGCCCGCGTCGCCCAGGCCGACACCTATCCGAAGATGCTCCGGCTCAACGCGAAGGAGCACGGCAACGAGATCGCGCTGCGCGAAAAGGATCTCGGCCTCTGGCGCCCCTTCACCTGGAACGACTACCAGGCCCGCGTGCGCGACTTCGCGCTCGGCCTGATCGAGCTCGGCCTCGGCCGCGGCGACGTCATCGGCATCATCGGCGACAACCGGCCGGACTGGGTTGCCGCGGAAGTGGCCACCCATGCGATCGGCGGATTGAGCCTCGGGCTCTATCGCGACGTGCTGGACGAAGAGGCATCCTATCTCCTCAACTACGGTGAAGCGCAGATCGTCTTCGCCGAGGACGAGGAGCAGGTCGACAAGCTGCTGGCACTGGCCGGGCGCGTGCCGGAACTCAGGCACGTCATCTATTCCGACCCGCGCGGCATGCGGAAATATGACGACCCGCGGCTGATGTCGGCCGAGAAATTCGCCGAGCTTGGCCGCGCCCGCGCCGCGCGCGAGCCGGAGCTTTACGACAAGCTCGTCGATGCCACCAACGGCGAGGACGTCGCCATCCTCTGCACCACCTCGGGCACCACATCGCATCCGAAACTCGCAATGCTTGCCGCCGGCCGCGTGCTCGGCCATTGCGCCACCTATCTCGCCTTCGACCCCAAAGGACCCGACGACGAATACGTCTCGGTGCTGCCGCTGCCCTGGATCATGGAGCAGGTCTATGTTCTCGGCAAAGGCCTGCTCTGCCGGATGAAGATCAACTTCGTCGAAGAGCCCGACACCATGATGAACGATCTGCGCGAGATCGCGCCGACATTCGTGCTCTTTGCCCCACGCGTCTGGGAATCCATCGCCGCCGACGTCCGCGCCAAGGTGATGGACGCGACACCCTTCAAGCAGCGTCTGTTCGACATCGGTATGAAGTCGGGCCTCGCCGCGCTCGAACAGGGCAAGCGCTCCGGTTTTGCCGATGCGATCCTATTCCGCGCGCTGCGTGACCGGCTCGGCTTCACGCGCCTGCGCTCGGCCGCGACCGGCGGCGCGGCGCTCGGACCCGATACCTTCAAGTTCTTCCAGGCGATGGGGGTGCCGCTACGCACGCTCTACGGCCAGACCGAACTGCTCGGGGCCTACACGCTGCATCCCGAGGGCAAGGTCGATCCTGACACCACCGGCGTGCCGATGGCCGACAATGTCGAGATCCGCATCGACAATGCCGACGTCCACGGTGTCGGCGAGATCGTGGTGCGGCATCCCAACATGTTCCTCGGCTATTACAAGAACCCGGAGGCGAGCGTCGCCGACATCCGGGACGGCTGGATGCTGTCGGGCGATGCCGGCTATTTCAACGATAATAAGCAGCTCGTCGTCATCGACCGCATCAAGGATCTCGCCGAGACCTCGCGCGGCGAGCGCTTCTCGCCGCAATTCATCGAGAACAAGCTGAAATTCTCACCCTATATCGCCGAGGCCGTGGTCCTCGGCGCCGGCCGCGATGCGCTCGCGGCGATGATCTGCATCCGCTACTCCATCATCTCGAAATGGGCGGAGAAGAACCGCCTCTCCTTCACGACCTACAGCGACCTCGCCTCGCGGCCCGAGGTCTATAAGCTGCTCCGGAAGGAAATCGAGACCGTCAACGCCACGCTGCCGCCGGCGCAGCGCATCTCGCGATTCCTGCTGCTCTACAAGGAGCTCGACGCCGACGACGGCGAACTCACCCGGACGAGGAAGGTGCGCCGCGGCGTCATCAACGAGAAATACGAAGGCATCATCGACGCGATCTACCGCGGCGATGCCGACATCCCCGTCGACACCGTGATCCGCTTCCAGGACGGCACCACGCAACGTGTGCGCACCACGCTGCGGGTCGTGGACCTCGGCGGACGTGGCCCCATGGCGGAGGCCGCGGAGTGAACTCACTTCCAATGCAGAGCGCGCCGCAATTGATCCACCCCTCCCTGCGCAAGCTGGGAGAGGCGAAGGAAAGCATCACATGAACACCGCCTTCCTCATCCAGCTTCTGGTCAACGGCCTCGTGGTCGGCACGCTCTATGGCGTGGTCGCGATGTCGTTCGTGCTGATCTACAAGGCGACGCAGGTCGTCAATTTCGCGCAAGGTGAATTGCTGCTGGTCGGCGCCTGGGTGTGCTGGGCGCTGCTCGCCAAATACCAGGTGCCGTTCTGGATCGGCATGCCGATGACGCTGGTCTTCATGTTCGTGTTCGGCATCGCGATCCAGGTACTTATCCTGAGGCCCATGATCGGCGAGCCCATCATCTCCGTCATCATGGTGACGATCGGCCTGTCCACCGTGCTCCAGGCGACGCTGAAATGGATGTTTGGCGTCAACCCGCAGCCGTTCCCGCGCGTGTTCGAGAGCCAGTCGGTCGCCCTGTTAGGGCTCCAGATCCAGACGGTCTATCTCATGAGCCTCGTGGTCTCGCTCGCGATGATGATCGGCATGGCCTGGTTCTTCCGCGCCTCGAAGTACGGCCTTGCGATGCGCGCCACCGCGTTCAACCAGCAGGTGGCACAATCGCTCGGTATTTCCGTCAAGAGCGTGTTTGCGATGGCCTGGGCGATCTCCGCGACCGTCTCTGCGGTCGCGGGCGTCGTGGTCGCCGTGGTGAATGGCGTCTCCTCGGGCCTTGCCGCCTACGGCATCAAGGTGTTTCCGGCCGCGATCCTCGGCGGGCTCGATTCCGTCGGCGGCGCCGTGCTCGGCGGCATCATCATCGGCCTGCTCGAGAACATCGCGCAATATGTCGACAGCCAGTATCTGCACTGGGGCAATCTCTACGAGATCGCGCCGTTCTACATCCTCATCATCGTGCTGATGATCAAGCCTTATGGCCTGTTCGGCACCCACGACATCGAGCGGATATGATCCATGGCCGGCCCTTCCCTCATCCCCGCTGGTGATTTCCACACCTCTTACGCGGCCGACACCACGATCTTCCCGACCGCGACCAGCCGCAATTTTGCGATTGCAGGCGTGCTGCTGCTCTGCCTCGTGCCGCAATTCATCAGTGGCTACTGGCTCAGCATCCTGATCCAGATCGGCATCTTCTCGATCGCGGCGCTAGGGTTGAACATCCTGGTCGGCTTCACCGGCCAGATCTCGATCGGCCACGCCGCCTTCTTCCTGCTCGGCGCCTTCTCCTCCGCCTACATCTCCAACAACGCGCCGATCCCGGTGTTCTTCGCAATTCCGCTCGCCGGTGTCGTCACCGCGCTGGTCGGTCTGGTCTTCGGCATCCCGGCGGCGCGGCTGAAGGGGCTCTACCTCGTCATCGCGACGCTGGCCGCACAATATATCCTGCTCGACTTCTTCTCCCGCGCCGAATGGTTCTCAGGCGGATCGGTGCCGGCGAGCGCCGAGCCGTTCTCGATCTTCGGCTACGCGCTGCGCGGCGATAAGCAATATTTCTACGTCGTGCTGGCCTATGTGCTGGCAAGCTACATCCTCGTCACCAACCTGATGCGCACGCGCGACGGCCGTGCGCTGGTGGCAATCCGCGACCATTATCTCTCCGCGGAAATCATGGGCATCAACCTCACCAAGTACCGTACGCTGTCGTTCGGGCTGGCCGCCTTCTTCGCCGGCATCGCCGGCGCGCTCTATGCGCACTACCAGAACGTCGTGTCGCAGGAAGGTTTCGGCATCGAGCGCTCGATCCTGTTCCTCGCCATGATCATCATCGGCGGTACCGGCTCGCTCATGGGCACGCTGATGGGCACCGCGTTCGTGGTGCTGCTGCCGGAATCGATGGAGTGGATCAGCCTGCATCTCAAGGGTGGCGCGATCGACCAGGCGCTGTCGCTCAACAACAACCTCACCTTCCTGCGCGAGATCGCGATCGGACTCATCATCATCGTGTTCCTGATGTTCGAGCCTGATGGCCTCGCGCATCGGTGGCGGCAGATCAAGGCCTATTGGAAACTCTACCCGTTCTCGTATTGAGCGCGGCCAGTTCAACAAACCAATAACAGGAGGAGACGACCCATGAAGACAAAAGCCCTTTTGAGCACTGCTTCCCTTGCGCTCGCGATCGCCGCATTTTCGGCCAGTGCGCAGGCACAGATCGCGATCGGCCATCTCGAGGACCGCTCGGGCGGCACCGCCGACGTCGGCACGCCGTTCGGCCAGGCCGTCGCCGACACCTTCGCCTGGGTCAACAAGAACGGCGGCGTCGGCGGCAAGCAGCTCAACGTCGACACCAACGATTACGGCTACCAGGTGCCGCGCGCGATCGCGCTCTACAAGAAATGGTCCGCACCGGACAACAAGGTCGCCGCCATTATGGGCTGGGGCACGGCGGACACCGAAGCGCTGACCGGGTTCCTCGCCCAGGACAAAATCCCGGACATGTCCGGCTCCTATGCGGCCGCGCTGTCCGACCCTGAAGGCACCAGCGGCAAGGCCAAGCCCGCGCCCTACAATTTCTTCTACGGTCCCACTTATTCCGACGCGCTGCGCGCGATGCTGATGTGGGCGGCCGAGGACTGGAAGGCCAAGGGCAAGCCGGGCAAGCCGAAATACGTCCACATGGGTGCCAACCATCCCTATCCCAATGCGCCGAAGGCTGCCGGCGAGGCGCTCGCCACCGAGCTCGGCTTCGAAGTGCTGCCGCCGCTGGTCTTCGCGCTGAGCCCTGGCGACTACAGCAGCCAGTGCCTGAGCCTGAAGAGCTCGGGTGCGAACTACGCCTATCTCGGCAACACGCCCCAATCCAACGTGTCGGTCCTGAAGGCCTGCAAGGCGGCGAACGTGGACGTTCAGTTCCTCGGCAACGTCTGGGGCATGGATGAGAACGGCGCCAAGGCTGCCGGCGACGCCGCCGACGGCGTGGTGTTCCCGCTCCGCACGGCCGTCGCTTGGGGCGGCGATGCGCCCGGCATGAAGATCATCGTCGAAATCTCCAAGATGTCGGACCCTTCAGGCAAGGTCTATCGCCCCGTGCATTACATCGCAGCTGTCTGCTCGGCACTCTACATGAAGGAGGCGCTCGACTGGGCCGCCAAGAACGGCGGCGCCACCGGCGAGAACGTCGCCAAGGGCTTCTACCAGAAGAAGGACTGGGTGCCGGCAGGCATGGAAGGCGTCTGCAATCCCTCGACCTGGACCGAGAAGGACCATCGCGGGACCATGAAGGTCGACCTCTATCGCTCGAAGGTGTCGGGCGCGACCGACGGCGACATCAACGACCTCATGAGCAAGGGCACGATCAAGCTCGAGAAGGTCAAGTCGGTCGAGCTGCCGCGCAAGCCGGAATGGTTTGGCTGGTGAGCCTCGCCATTTCACCGCGTGCAATTGTCATCCCCCGCGATAGCGGGGGATCCGGTACGCCGCGGCTTCTCCCTGAATCTCAGGCGCCTCTGGAATACCGGGTCGCCGGTCAAGCCGGGCGACGACAGCGGAGTGTTACGAAACATGACCGAAATCCTCGAAGCATCTCGCACCTCGCCCAATGTCGTACCTGCGCCTCCCCTCCTAGCGGTGCGCAACATCGAGGTCGTCTATGACGACGTCATCCTGGTACTGCGCGGCCTCAGCCTCGACGTGCCCAAGGGCGCGATCGTGGCGCTGCTCGGCGCCAACGGCGCCGGCAAGTCGACGACCCTGAAGGCGATCTCGGGGCTGCTGAAGACCGAGGACGGCGAGGTCACGCGCGGCGAGATCCTGTTCGAGGGCGAGCCGATCGCCGGCATCGATCCGGACAAGATCGTCCGCCGCGGCATCTTCCAGGTGATGGAGGGCCGGCGCATCGTCGCCGACATGACGTCGCTGGAAAACCTCAGGCTCGGTGCCTTCACTCGCAAAGACCGCGGGGTCGACGCCGATCTCGACATGGTCTTCAATTATTTTCCGCGCCTGAAGGAGCGCACCGGACTTGCCGGCTATCTCTCCGGCGGCGAGCAGCAGATGCTGGCGATCGGCCGCGCGTTGATGGCGCGCCCGAAGATGATCCTGATGGACGAGCCGTCGATGGGCCTGTCGCCGCTGCTGGCGAAAGAGGTGTTCTCGATCATCCAGAAGATCAACCGTGACCTCGGCGTCACCATCCTGCTGGTGGAGCAGAACGCGCGCGCCGCGCTGTCGGTGGCAAGCCACGGCTACATCATGGAGCAGGGCAAGGTCGTGCTCGACGGCACCGCGGACGAGCTGCGCGACAACGAGGACGTCAAGGAGTTCTATCTCGGCGGCGCCGGCGACCAGCGCAAGAGCTTCAAGAACCTCAAGAGCTTCAAGCGGCGCAAGCGCTGGCTTTAATCCAAAACCTGCTCCGCTTCCGTCACTGCGCAGAGAACATGATAAAACGACGACGCAGGAATGGTGTCGATCAGCGATTTGCCGTCGCGATCGAACTGGTCGTACCAGCCGCCCTTCACGGGATGGCTGAGATAATGCCGTTCGAGCCGCAGCAGCGCCGCGCGCGCTTCGTCCGCAGCGCCCGCCTCGCCGGATTCGGCCTGCGCGATCCACGCCTTCGCCATCTCGGTCTGCGGCCACAGCCGGCGTGTGCTGCGGCGGATGTTGCCGACGGCATCGCCCTCGTCGACGAGGCACCCCGTGGCCGCGTCGCGATAGCGCAGCGCCGTCACCAGCAGTTCGGCACGCCGCTGTCCGGTCGGACAGCCCGTGATGCGTTCGAACCCTTTCAACAGCCAGACCCACTCCGCCTGATGCCCGGCCTCGACGCTGACAGGCTCGATCTTCGACCAGTCCTCCTCAAAATATTCGCCGAGCGCGCACTTCCGCTTGTCGTAGAGATTGGCGAGGAACAGCGCGAAGAACTCGCCGGCGCGGTTCTGGAACGACAGATCGTGGGTCGCGTCGAAACACGCGATCATCGCCTCGAACAGATGCATGTGCGGGTTCTGCCGGCGCGGCAGCGACACCGGCAGGCTTTCGTGGACGCCGCCGTGCGGCGAGCGCAGATGGCCGTCGAGGAAGGCGAGCAGCGCGTCGATCTCGGCGCGGATCTGCGCATCCTGGTCGAGCGCATAGACCGTCGCGAGCGCAAACAGGATGAAGGCGTGGTCGTAGGCGTCGCGCCGCGCATCGAGCACCTCGCCGTCGGGCGTCAGCCGGTGCACATAGCCGGGCTTGCCGTCCGGCGCCTTTGCCTTTGCCAGGAGGTACTCGAGCCCCCTCAGCGCGATGGCGCGTCCCTCGGGGTACCAGCCCATCTGCGCGGCCTTGGCATAGCAATAGATCTGGCGGGCCTGCACGAACACCCGCCGGGGCGCGGCCCTATCCGCCGTGCCGTCGCGGTGCAGCCGATCGATGAACCCGCCCGAGGCGCCGTCCCAGCCGACGGTGGACCACAGCGGGATCGCATCCTCGATCATCCGGCGCTTCAGGCGCGCAACGACGCCAGCCGTCTCGTCCGCCGGAATGATGCTCTCGTCCGCCATCGTGTTCTCTCCGCGCCCCGCCAATGGCCGTCTGATACCCATGCGGGCGGTGGCGTGCAACGGATGCCAACCCGGAAAGACCTGCCATGACCGCCCACTACGACGCCCGCGAGACGCGTGAGCCTGCGGCGCGCGAGGCCGAGCTGTTCACCCGCCTGCCGGACGTGCTGCGCAGCGCCATGGCCGCGCCGGCCTACGCCGAGCGTCTCAAGGGCATCGATCCGGCCTCAGTGACCTCCAGGGCGGCGCTGGCGGGCCTGCCGGTGCTGCGCAAGTCGGAACTGCCGGCCCTGCACAAGGCCTCAGCGCCCTTCGGCGGCTTCGTGACGGCCCCACCGGGGTCGTTCGCTCGCCTCTTCACCTCCCCGGGCCCGATCTTCGAGCCGGAAGGGCGGCAGGCCGATCCCTGGCGCGGCGCACGGGCGTTGTTCGCAGCCGGGTTCCGCTTCGAGGACGTCGTGCTCAACACCTTCAGCTACCACCTGACCCCCGGCGGCTTCATTTTCGACGCCTCGGCGCGCGCCCTCGGCTGCGCCGTGATCCCGGCCGGTCCCGGCAATATCGAGCAGCAGTTTGAGCTGATCGAGGCCTACCGTCCGGTCGGCTACAGCGGCACCCCTGATTTCCTGAAGATCCTGCTCGATGCCGCCGCGACCGCAGGCCGCGACATCTCCTCGATCAAGCGCGCGCTTGTGTCGGGCGCGGCCTTCCCGCCCTCACTCCAGGCCGAGATCAAGGCCCGCGGCATCGACGCCTACCAGGCCTTCGGCACCGCCGATCTCGGCCTCATCGCCTTCGAGACCGACGCGCGCGACGGCATGGTCGTGAACGAGGATCTGATCATGGAGATCGTCAGGCCCGGCACCGGCGATCCGGTGGCGCCGGGCGATGTCGGCGAGATCGTAGTGACCTCGCTCGATCCGCATCATCCCTGGATACGGCTCGCGCTCGGTGACCTCACCGCAGCGCTGCCAGGCCAAAGCAAATGCGGCCGCACCAACATACGGATCAAGGGCTGGATGGGCCGCGCCGACCAGACCACCAAGGTCAAGGGCATGTTCGTCCGCCCCGAGCAGATCGCCGAGATCGGCAAGCGCCATCCCGCACTCGGACGGCTGCGCCTCGTTGTCACGCGCCGAGCCGAAGCTGACGCGATGACGCTGAAGGCCGAATGCGCCGAAGCGAGCGAGGCATTGCGCGAAGAGATCGCCGGCACCTTGCGCGCCGTGACGAAGCTCGGCGGCAATGTCGAGCTGGTCAGCCCCGGCGCGCTACCCAACGACGGCAAGGTGATCGCGGACGAGCGGTAGCCGACCTGGCTTAGGTAACAGCGAATATTCGCAAAGGCTGAGCCCCATTGAGCCATAGATCTGCGCAAAGACCCCGAGATTTCCGGGACTTGTGCGCCACTGGCGAGAGGCGGGATGGAAAATAACAGGGAATTCCAAACTGCTATCAGCGAATTCTCCTCAAAGAACAGCGAATATATCGAGCCGAAGCAGGGAAGCTTTCCGGCACCAGCGGGGTGAGCGCGCACGACGCCCCGCTGATCTCCCCTTAGCCGGAAGCAGCTGAGCAGGAGGGCCAAGATGGACCGCCTGGGGCCTTCTTGCGGCGATTGTGGACCAGCATTTGTCACGGCCTTGCGATGGATTCCGAAAATCCGATAGGAGGCCTCTACATTCGCCAATTGGACTCGCCCGCTACCCCCATAGCCCTCCGAATCCGCAATATAGGATTTTGAGCGTTTACCAATGCGGCGCGCCGCTCTCTGTTGCGGCGCCATTCTCCGCTAAAGGCCGCGCCGGTGAAGTGCGAGCCCTGGTCGGTGTTGAAGATTTCGAGCTTGCCGTGACGGCCAGAGCATCTTCCAATGTCTCGACGCAGAACGCCGCCTCCATCGTGATCGAGAGCCGCCGCGACAGAACCCGGCGGGTCGCCCAGTCCAGCACGACGGCGAGATACACGAAGCCGCGCGCCATCGGGATGTAGGTGATGTCCATCGCCCAGACTTGGTTCGGGCGCGTGATCTTCATGCCTCGCAGCAGGTACGGATAGATCTTGTGGCCGGGCTCGGGCTTGGTGTGCGCGGACGACGGTACAGCGCCTCTATCCCCATCCGCCGCATGAGCGTCTTCACATGCCGGCGGCCGATCTTGCACCCTCGGCAGCTAGCAGGCCTCGCAACATTCGCGAACCGGCGAAGGGAAACTCCAGATGCAGCCGGTCGAGCGTCGCATGATCGCGAGGTCGTCGGGCGACATCGGACGCGGCAGATAATAGACGCTGCCGCGGCTGATCTTCAAAGCTTCCGCCTGCCGGGTGATCGACAAATCGTGCTCATGGTCGATCATCGCTTTGCGCTCAGCAATCCCGCCTTGGTGAGCGCCCCCTCTAAAAAATCGTTCTCCAGCGTCAGCTCTCCGATCTTGGCGTGCAACGACTTCACATCGACAGCGGGCAACGCCGCCGCTGCGCTGCTGCTCCCCGGACCGAACACACCGGCGGCTCCGCCTTCAGGCCGGGCCTTCCATGACGTGATCTGATTGGGATGAACGTCGAATTGCTCAGCCAACTGAGCCAGCGTCCGATCGCCCTTGACCGCGGCAAGCGCCACTTTCGCCTTGAAGGCCGGTGTGTTGTTCCGGCGTGCGCGTCTCGTCATCGTCTCTCCTGATTCGCGGGACAATCTTTGCCCGCCGTCAGGCAGAAACTCCACTATCTTACTGTGCAGATTTCCGGACCCGGCCCTCAGAGCGGCGCGAGCGGCCCCGTGCTTGCGGCACGATATAGTCGAGCGATAGTAGATGTTCGGCGAGATAAGCGCCGTCCTGGCCGGTCACCCCCGCGATTAAAGCGATATGGCTTCTCATGCGAAGCCGCGTTCCTACCAATTTTACCTGAAATCGGATCGAGAACTTTGCGTCCGTGGCGGTTTTGGACTTGTGCCGTTCTCAGTCAAGACTGTCAACGGACGCCGGGAACCGGTCGTGAATTGTCGTCCTCCGGATCTATCTGGCTGGCGCTCACTCCGTCCACAAGCAGGAGAAGTACCAGGGCATTATTCGCCGGCGGATTGGATTTCCGCATGATGATCATGATCGAGCATATTCACGTCCTGGGGAAATAGTCGTCAAGCCCCATTCGCATCTAATGGCCACGCCAAGGTGGACTTTAGAAATTAACAGTGGCATTCCCTTTGCCGCAGGGCCCGTTACACCGGCAGATATGAAGTCTGGGATAGAGCGAACTAATGACGCGTCTTTCGCATCTCACCTTGCGCAATTTCCTGATCGCGCTCCACGACCTGCTGGCTACCATGGCAGCGCTGTTCGTCGCCTTCTATCTTCGATTCGAGGGCGGCGACGGCTTCTACGAGCGCCTGCCGCTGCTGTTCCAGATCCTGCCCTACTTCGTCGCTTTCAGCGTGGTCGTGTTTTTCGTCTTCAACCTGACCACGACGAAATGGCGCTTCATCTCGCTGCCTGATGCGCTGAATATCATCCGCGTCGCGACCGTGCTGACGGTCGCACTGCTCGTGCTCGACTACATCTTTGTCGCCCCCAACGTCCGCGGCGCTTTTTTCCTCGGCAAAGTGACGATCGTCCTCTATTGGTTCCTCGAGATCTCCTTCCTCAGCGCGCTGCGCATGGCCTACCGCTACTTCCGCTATACGCGGGTGCGGCGTCACGCGCGAGACGGAGAGGCGGCACCGACGCTGCTGATCGGCCGCGCCGCTGATGCCGAGGTGCTCCTGCGCGGCATCGAGAGCGGATCGATCAAGCGGATCTGGCCGGTCGGCGTGCTGTCGCCGTCGAGCGCGGATCGCGGCCAGTTCATCCGCAACGTGCTGGTGCTGGGCGGCATCGACGACATCGAGGACGTCGTCGCCGATTTCGCCAAGCGCGGCAAGGCGATCACCCGCGTGGTGATGACGCCGTCCGCGTTCGAACCGGAGGCCCATCCGGAATCGATCCTGATGCGGGCGCGCAAGCTGGGTATGATCGCCAACCGCATGCCCTCGCTGGAGAGCGGCGACACGCCTCGGCTCACGGCCGTCGCGGTCGAGGACCTGCTGCTGCGGCCCAGCGAAAAGATCGACTATGCGCGGCTGGAGGCGCTGATCAACGGCAAGGCGGTGATCGTCACCGGTGGCGGCGGCTCGATCGGTTCCGAGATCTGCGAGCGCCTCGTCGCCTTCGGCGCCGCGCGGCTCCTGATCGTGGAAAACTCGGAGCCGGCGCTCTACGCGATCACGGAAGCGCTCGCCGCGCGGGGCGCGTCCGCCGAGATCGAGGGACGGATTGCCGACATTCGCGACCGCGAGCGCATCGCGCGCCTGATGACCGAATTCAGGCCGGACATCGTGTTCCACGCCGCCGCGCTCAAGCACGTTCCGATCCTCGAGCGCGACTGGAGCGAGGGCGTCAAGACCAACATCTTCGGCTCGATCAACGTTGCGGATGCCGCCGTGGCCGCCGGCGCCGAAGCCATGGTGATGATTTCGACCGACAAGGCGATCGAGCCGGTGTCCATGCTCGGCCTGACCAAGCGCTTTGCGGAGATGTACTGCCAGGCGCTGGATCACGACCTCGCCGCCGGGGCGCGCGGGGCCAAGCCGCCGATGCGGCTGATCTCGGTCCGGTTCGGCAACGTGCTGGCCTCGAACGGATCGGTGGTGCCGAAGTTCAAGGCCCAGATCGAGGCCGGCGGCCCGGTGACCGTGACGCATCCCGACATGGTCCGCTACTTCATGACCATCCGCGAGGCCTGCGATCTCGTCATCACCGCGGCCACGCATGCGCTCGGAAAGCAGCGTCCCGACGTCTCGGTCTACGTGCTCAACATGGGCCAGCCGGTGAAGATCGTCGATCTCGCCGAGCGCATGATCCGCCTGTCCGGACTGCAACCCGGCTACGACATCGAGATTGTGTTCACCGGCATGCGGCCGGGCGAACGCCTGCACGAGATTCTGTTCGCCTCCGAGGAGCCGACCCGCGAGATCGGTGTCGCCGGGATCATGGCGGCGCAGCCGAACGAACCGCCGATGCAGACGCTGCGCAAATGGATCGCGGCGCTGGAGCAGGCGATCGCGCGCGACGATCGCGCCAACATCAGGACCATCCTGAAGGACGCGGTGCCCGAGTTCGGGTCGACCACAGCCAATCATTGCAATGCATTGAAGCTAGTATGAGCAAACAAGGAGCGTGAACGGGAAATCTGTACTGATAACCCCAGCAAGAGGTTCATGGGTCGCGATCTTGCCCGGGCTCTTCTGGACTGAAGGATGGAGTGTCCGCAGTGCCGCCCGCAGCCCGGCAGGCCTAGCAGATGAGGTGACCTTGCCCCTAAGTTTTATCCAATCCTGAGTTCGCTCCGGCTGTTGGATTTGCCCGGTTGGGCGGTGGTAGCGACGGGAGCTGGCGCGGAGCCCTCGCATAGCGCAGCGCCAGATCCCGGCGCGGGTGGCAGGTAATTGCGAACTCGGACGGCGTCTTCCATCCGAGCCGCGAGTGTGGTCGTGCCTCGTTGTAATCGGCCCGCCAGCATCGGAGCGTGACGCGGGCCTGGGCCAGCGAGGTGAACAGCGTCTCGTTCAACAGTTCATCCCGCAGCCGACCGTTGATGGGGAAGACGGCCCCGCTCCCCCGGCGCCTGCGATATGCTGGCGATGGACGAACCCGCTGATAGGAGCAATCACCAATGAGAGCCGCGACAATTGGTTTGGACATCTCGAAGCACGTATTTCACATCCACGCAGTTGACAGCCAAGGCCAAGTGGCCAGTCGCTAACGCCTCCGGCGAAGTGAGATCATGTCGTTTTTCTCCTCACTCACCCCTTGCCTAGTCGGCATTGAGGCCTGCGCGACTGCCCATCACTGGGCGCGGGAGATTCGGCAGTTTGGACACGATGTGAGATTGATCCCACCAGCCTATGTTAAGCCTTACCTACGACGAGGAGCCAAGAATGATGCCGCTGACGCGGCCGCAATCTGCGAAGCGGTTAGCCGTCCCAATATGCGCTTTGTCCCGATCAAAAGCGCCGAGAACCAGGGCTTCTTGATGCTTCATCGTGCAAGAGGCTTGCTGGTCCGCCAACGCACCATGACAGCTTGCGCCATTCGACTCACTTTGCTGAGTTCGGAATCATTGTCGGGCAAGGCCGGGCAACGAATGGATGGTCTGGTGGACTTGTTGGACGACGAAGATCTGACGCTGCCGGCTCACGCCCGCATCGCACTTGCCTTGCTTGTGAACCAACTGAGGGAATTGGACCGACAGGTTGAGGCCATCGAACGTGAGCTGGCTCGGATCCAGAGCGCAAATCCGATGGCGAAGTTGCTGTCCTCGATTCCCGGCATCGGCCCCATAACGGCTACGGCCCTAGTCGCAACCGTGCCGGACGCGACCATGTTCCGCTCCGGGCGGGAGTTCGCGGCCTGGCTTGGCCTGACGCCTAAGCAGAATTCTACCGGCGGGAAGGATCGGCCTGGCCGGATTACAAAACAAGGCGATTCCTATCTCAGGCACTTGCTTGTCATCGGAGCACGTAACGTTGTTCGGTACCCAAAGGCACGCTCCCGGGTTGGAGGTGGCTGGATCGAAGCCCTGCTTGCACGGCGTCGGCCCATGGTCGTCGCCATCGCCGTTGCCAACAAGTTGGCCCGGATCGTCTGGGCGATGATGACGACCGGAGAACTCTATCGGCCAAAGCTCGCGGCCTAACTTTCCGCGTGTAATGGCGACCTGATGGTGTGAGGGCAAATGACAGCATGATGGACACCGGCGGAGCTGGGGATCGAGCAAGCCCGAAGAGCTTTAAGCGCAACAAGCGCGACCCGTTGATGAGGCCTCGATCCGCGATCTCCATCAGGGCCAGCGGCCATGGTATCGGTCGCACTAACAGGCCGTATACATGAACGCACCCGACCGGTATTCAAAGTGCTGCTAAAACCCCTTGCATCCGCGGGGCCGTCTTTACATGAAGCTCTCGATGAAGGCATTCTGCATGGGCTTGCCCGGCGCGATGTAATGCCATGCAACACGGCTCTGATCGGCCCACGTCAGGATGGCGTTGCTGGTGAACTCGCTGCCGTTGTCGCTGACCACCATCTTCGGCCTGCCGCGTTCCATCACCAGCCGGTCCAGCTCCCGCGCTACGCGGGTGCCGGAGAGCGAGGTGTCGGCTACCAGCGCCAGGCACTCGCGGGTGCAATCATCAACGACGGTAAGCATACGGAAGCGGCGGCCATCGGTGAGTTGATCCGACACGAAGTCGAGCGACCAGCGCTCGTTCGGCGCCATCGGCACCATCATCGGCGCCCGGGTCCCGATCGCCCGCTTGCGCCCGCCACGGCGGCGCACCGTAAGCCTCTCTTCCCGGTACAGCCGAAACAGTTTCTTGTGGTTGATCAGATAGCCCTCCCGCTTGAGCAGAACGTGCAGGCGCCGATAGCCGAAGCGACGGCGCTCCAGGGCGATCGCCCGCATGCGCTGGCGAACGCCGGCATCGTCCGCCCGGGTCGTCCGATATCTCATGGTCATGCGGCAGCAGCCGATGGCTTTACACGCCCGCCGTTCGCTCATCCCGTGGGCATCCACGAGATGCGCAACAGCTTTCCGCTTGGCCGCGGGCGTCACCATTTCTTTCCCAAGAGGTCCTTCAACGCCGCATTGTCCAGCATGGAGTCGGCCAGCAACCGTTTCAACCGCGTGTTCTCGTCCTCCAGCGTCTTCAGCCGCTTGGCCTCCGACACCTTCCAGCCCACCGAACTTGGCCTTCCATTTGTAGATGCTGGCGTCGCTGACGCCATGCTTGCGGCAAAGATCGGCGACCAACACGCCGGCCTCATGCTCCTTCAAAATCCCGATGATCTGCTCTTCCGTAAAGCGGCTGCGCTTCATGCTCTGGTCCTTGTCATGGGCCAGAACGAACTTCAAACTGGATTAAGCCCGAGGGGCAAGGTCAGGTGTTATCGCGCCCATCATGAACAGCCATAAAAACACGTTCGCCCCCAGCGGGACATACACAGGTGAAACCGCGGCTATGGCGCAGTAAGCGGCAAACCCAATTGCCATCTTTAGGGAACGGCGCCACAAGGCGAAAAAGGTTAGGACTTTGGCGACGGTTGCGATGAGAGTACCAATCAAGCCATAATCTTGAACCTCTTTCAGGATCGAACTCTCCACACCGCGATCCATGTAGTCAGGCACTCGGTAGGCGAAATTCGGATCGCCGAAGACGATATGGAACGCCGAAAACTGAGAGAAATCTAGGATACCTTTTTCCCAACTGATAATTCGGTCTCTGGTCGAACTAACCTTTGGGTCCACGACGATACTCAAGTAATCGGGCAAGCTTCGCGGCCGAACCTCAAGCTGCGGCCGGTGATCAACCTGAGGAGCTGTTTCCGCCGGATGCTTAACCCAAAACCTGGCTATGATGGCCTGTGAGAGACCGAGGTAGCCGACAACCAGGATTGAAGATAGCAGGAGAGAGACGATCATCTTCTCGCGATTGAACGACCGCAGCAAGATCGCGCCACAGCTTGCGACAATGCCGGATTTTGTTGCCGCAAGCGCCGCAGAAAGTGACACCGCCGCTACAGCCATAATAGAAAATTCGGAGAGAAGCAGAGCCAGCAGCCCTAGTCCGTATCCGTTCAATGGACCTGCAAACAGGCCTTTAGCTCTGAAGATGCCTGCTTTGGAGACGTAGAGTGCCTCATTATGTGTGATGAATTCATCGCGCCAGACATACCAGTAAGTTTGGAAGTAGGCCTCGTGAATCTCTATCAGCGCCGAGACAACAACTGTCGCGACTAGTAGGTGCACGAGCGGCCGGCGATTGAACAGGAACAAGATAGCAACAACCGGCGCCGCATACATCGATAGATTCTTTGCGTCGGGAGGAAGCCCTAGCGCAACGTGCAATGCCGAGGAAATCACAAAATAACCGGCCAGCAGTCCAACCCATCGATAGCTCTGTAGCTCCTTGAGCGTTTCGGCCGGAGTTAGCGCTATGCGGACGACCGCGAGTCCAAGTGCACCTGCGAAAACGGCGCTCCTGTTGAATTCGAGATGGAAATAGAACTTTAGAAAATCGTACCAAATGCTCGAAATGAAGAAACATATCGCCGACAGCCAGCCAACCATCTCTCGTCCAGAGGACCGCACTACTTTGGGCCACCAAGCATCCATGCACAATTCCGAATTTCTGCCATGCAGGCTGCTTGGCCGGGTTGCTGCGCTGGTACAAGAAAGGTAGCGCTCGATTACTTCGACATCAATCATACGCAGCCTCGCCTTTCTTTGGGCTGGTTGATTGTAGCTGGACGTCGAGGTATTTAGCCATAAGCGGAATGTCCAGGGGCTCGGAAAGGTTGATGTAATGGATATTCTGGAAATGGCTGTACGGGCAAGAAGGACTGTGCGGAACGCAAATATTTTGATCGGCGGAGCACTGGCGCTTTTTGTTTCTGCCAATGCTGTTTTAGTCTTGATCTTTGGTCTGGCTGGCGTCCAGGGGAACCCCCTTGTCACCGGGGGATACCTGGCTGCGAGCGAATTATTGCTTTTCTGCCTAACGTTCCGGAGCGTTAGGCTGCAGGCTACCGATTATTTGTTCGGTGGATTCGTCCTTAGTATCGCTTTATCGTTCGTCCTCAACGTCATTACATTCGACCCTAAACAGATTGCGCTCCTTGCGATTGCCCTCGGAGCGTATCCCGCCTGTCGGTATCTCTCATTTGAGAACCCGGGGGCCCGAGAAACATTTGCGTCGATAACGGGCGCCATTGTCGCGCTCGGGACGGTTTTGGCAGCCTACGCGATGTTCACGCAGTGGGACGGTCTATACGCAAGACCCGTCGTCCTTGGCGTTACTGATGCTGCGGCGCACTTTTTCCTAATGGTCTGCGGACTTATGATTTTTGCAGTGACCGCTAGCGGCCTAGATCGACAAAAGTCGCTGCTACTGTCCGCATTTATATTCTTGCCTGCCGCGGTGTTCTCTGCCTCTCACGTTCGAGCGACTTTCATCGCGATCACTGCGACACTAATATTCGCGTTGATCATCTCTGAATCGAAACAACGAAGGTATTTTGCTGTTGTGATCGGTACGCTTTTGGTCGCCATCGTCATCGGCCAAGTACCAGCCTATTTTAGAGATAGAGCTATGGTCGAGAGGCAAACGGCTCGCGAGAAAATGACAGGGGAGACGCCTCCTCCTCAAGAACAACCAGAAGCGCACCCTCGGATGGCCTCCCGAGGCGTTTTAGTCCCGAGCTGCACAACGAACGTGAAAATTGGTGATTCAATCGCTAAGAGAAAGATGGCTTTGCAGGATGCGTTCAAGCTCCTGCCTGCGGCAGGTGCATTCGGGTTCGGCTTCGGTGCATTCGATCAAATTTCCTGCGTGTCCATGGAGGTTCACAACAGCTATCTGCAAGCTCTCATTGAGTTCGGCTGGATTGGCGGCCTCTGCTTCTGCGCTGCCATTGCGATCGCGTTGATTGGCCTGTGGCCCTTTTTTCGGCGAAGTAATGAGGCAAGATTTGCGATTTGCGGACTGGTATATATGGCGATGTTAAGTGTCCCGCATGGCATCCTAGGTGAAGATAGGATGCTGTTTGCGATATTGGGATTTGCGGTGGGAGTGCACGAGAGGTGCACGCTGAAACGTCAGGCGCTGCATTCTTTCGACACTGCGGCAAGCGGCGACGCAGCTGGATCGGCACTTACATAGAGTTGCGCACTGTAGATTTCGATAAGGTTTCCATGACAAATGTTGCTTTCTAAATTCAACCGTCGAACAGATCGAGGCATTTACTTGACAATCAATCCGGTCACAAAACAAGGCCCCAGTAGGGCGCGGGACGGGCAAGCCGCTGCTGAAGCTTGTTGATAGGCTGTGCCATGAATAGTCGAAGTTCCACACAACGCTGCGCTCTCATCACCGGTGTGACGGGTCAGGATGGTGCGTATCTCGCCGAGCATCTGCTGTCGCTCGGCTACGTCGTGCACGGCATCAAGCGGCGATCGTCCTCGTTCAATACTGCCCGCGTCGATCATCTCTACCAGGACCCGCATGTCGGCAACGTGCCGTTCCTGATGCATTACGGCGACATGACGGATTCGACCAGTCTGATCCGCCTGGTGCAGCAGATCAGACCGACCGAAATCTACAACCTCGCCGCGCAAAGCCATGTGGGCGTCAGCTTCGAAAGCCCGGAATACACCGCGAATGCCGACGCGATCGGCGTGCTCCGCCTGCTGGAGGCGATCCGCATCCTCGGCATGGAGAAGGAGACACGGTTCTATCAGGCCTCCACCTCCGAGCTGTACGGCCTGGCGCAGGAAGTCCCGCAGAGGGAGACCACGCCCTTCTATCCGCGCTCGCCCTATGGCGTCGCAAAGCTCTATGGCTACTGGATCACGGTGAACTACCGTGAGGCCTACGGCATGTTCGCGAGCAATGGAATTCTATTCAACCACGAGAGCCCGATCCGCGGCGAGACCTTCGTGACCCGCAAGATCACCCGAGGCGTAGCCCGCATCGAGGTCGGACTGGAGCAAATGCTCTATCTCGGCAATCTCGAGGCCAAACGCGACTGGGGCCATGCCAAGGACTACGTCGAGGGCATGCACCTGATCCTGCAGGCCGACAAGCCCGACGACTTCGTGCTCGCCACCGGCGAGACGCGCTCGGTGCGCGAGATGGTCGAGCTGTCCTTTGCCTATGTCGGCCGCCGCATCGAATGGCGCGGTGCCGGCGTCGATGAAACCGGAATTGATGCCGTCAGCGGCAAGGCGGTGGTGAAGATCGACCCGACCTATTTCCGCCCGACCGAGGTCGATCTTCTCGTCGGCGACGCCAGCAAGGCGCAAAAGGTGCTCGGCTGGAAACCGAAGCAGACCTTTGTCCAGCTCGTCGAGGAGATGATGGCCAGCGATCTGGCCGAGGCCAAACGGGACGTCGTAAATGGCAAGCGTACCGTTTGAGCTCAAGGGCAAAAGCGTCTACGTCGCCGGCCGTCGCGGCATGGTCGGCAGCGCGATCGTACGCCGGCTGTCGCGGGAGAATGTGAATCTCCTCACCGTTGACCGGCGCGAAATCGATCTCTGCAATCAGGCGGTCGCGTTCGACTCGTTCGCGAAGATGAGCACGGCTGCCGCCGCCACTTTAAATGGCTTGTGGACTGGTCGGAATAAGGAGTTGTTCTTGCTGTTGAGTAGGTCCAGTCCTGACGGCCCGCACGAGAATGAGCAGAATACTTGCACACCAATGCGTTCTTCATACGTTCAAATCGGACAATTCGCGTAGCCGCCAACGCGAGCGCGCGACTTCGTCCAGACGTATGAAATTTCTCGCAGTCTGGTAGATTGTGCCGTGCCTATAAAGGAAAAAGGAAGAGTTGTAGTGATTGATGGTCGTCCGGTTGTCTTGGTCACGGGAGCAAGTGGCTTCATCGGACGGCATCTAGCGCCGGCGCTGGTGAATCAAGGTTGGCTTGTGCGGCGAGCCGTACGCCGAGCCTCGTCCGCCGATGATACTGTGCTTATTCAGTCGATCGACGGCGGGACGGACTGGACGGCGGCGTTGCGCGACGTTGATGCTGTTGTCCATTTAGCAGCTCGGGTTCACCATCCCGAGTCCGATCAGGAAAACCACCTGTACCAGTCGGTGAACCGAGACGGCACCTTACAACTTGCCCGATCCGCCGCTCGAGCTGGTGTTATGCATTTCGTGTACATGAGCACCATCCTCGTCAATGGCAGCAGAACAGACGAGCATGGGCCTTTCCGGGAAACCGATGCCCCCTCCCCGAAGGGACCCTACCCGATTTCAAAGGCAGAAGCTGAGCTCGGGCTTGCGGCTATCGCAAAGTCCTCCAGCTTGAGTGTCACAATTCTTAGACCTCCGCTGGTCTATGGTCCCTCCGTCCTAGGCAATTTCCGTCGACTTCTCGCCGCGATCAGAATTGGTCTGCCCCTCCCTTTTCTGGCGATTCAAAATCGTAGGGCATTCGTTGCGATCGACAATCTGATCTCGTTCATAGTTAGACGTCTTGGCCATCCTGAGGAGACGCTCGAAGTGTTCCTGATCGCGGATGATGAACAGGTTTCGACCCCCGAGTTCGCGCGGCGGATCGCAAAAGCCTGCGGCGGCCGCGCACGTCTATTCCCTCTGCCCAGGAAAGCGCTAGACCTCTTCTTCAAGATCACCGGCCGGCCGCAATTTGGCGACAGCTTGTTGGGATCGATGGAAATCGATACGAGTAAAGCCCGAAGTACAGGTTGGAGGCCGATCATTGGCCTCGACGATGGCCTTGAATTCGCTGTCCGCGGTTCCAAGCGACGCACGTAGCGGCCGCAGCATTCTTGCGTTTGGAACATTGGGTAGTTGGTTCCATTGACCAGTTGGCCGGCGATTGATATCAGGGCCCAGCTTCTAATCGGCTGAACTCACCAATCCCAAGATCCTGTGATGGATAGTCCGGACGTGCGCGCCAACGATCAGGCTTTTTATGCCGGATCAGTTGACTACTTCGATCCCAAGAACGAGAGGTACATCAGGTCTCACCTGGATGTGGTGAAATCGTACATCTCGGCGGTCTCAGACCCCTTGGAAAAATTCTACCGCTCTCGCGGCGGCAACGTCAGGTTCGCCGAACTTGGTGCCGGGACCTGCCTGACATCGCTCTCACTGCGAAAGATGTATCCACAAGCAAGCTTTACCTGCGTCGACATCTCACTGTCGCGCATGCAGTTGCTGCTAGGAAAAGCAGCGAGTCTCGTAGGCGTCTCGCCCGAGGGCATTGAGCTTACCGAATGCGACATGTCCAACAGATTGCCGTTCGAAAATAAACAGTTCGATATTGTCGTATTCGACGCCTCGTTGCACCACTCCTGTAACATATGGCTCACACTGTCCGAATGCAGGCGCATCCTAGCGCCGGACGGCGCTGTCGCCGCGCTGCGCGAGCAGTACGTTGCTCCGTTGACTGCAAGTTATGCGTTGCGTCGGTTGCTTCGGACCCAGGAAGTTCAATCGGGGGTCGCCGAGAACGCGTTCCTTAAAGAACAATACGCATATTACTTCGCGGCCAATGGCTTCGTGCCCGCCTTCCACAGCGTGACGCCGGGAGTGCACTGGCGGCTACTGTCGCCTCTGAATGGCCTGCTATTCTCGAAGTGGTCGATCTGGGCGCCGCTGGCGCGCTAGATTCGGGGAACTTTGAGTACCAGGAGGATATTTGAAGGAAACAATCCGCAATCTAGCGCGCAGCCGCCTGGTGACGCTGCCAGTCCGTAGCTTGATGGCCGCAGCTGACGCAACATCCCGTGCGGCGAGCGTTCTGCGGACGGCCGCGCTATTCCCGCGTGCTCGCGAGCTGCCCTATTGTCACTGGTCGGTAACGATCAAAGCCGCCGAGAATGTAACTCTCGGACGTGCTGTAGTCATCGGGCCAAAGTGCACGCTCGGAGCCGTAGGCGGCATTACATTGAGTGACCACGTGCGACTTTCCGAGGGTGTTATCATCGAATCTGCCGGCTTGGATTTCTCCCATGAACCACCCTACCCACATATCTATCGACCTATCGTTCTTGAACACGGCGTGTGGGTGGGCGCTCGCGCGATCATCCTTGCCGGTGTCACAGTGGGCGCGCGAAGTGTGATCGGGGCAGGGGCGGTAGTTACCCGTTCAGTACCCGCCGACAGTGTGGTATCCGGAATGGGCGTTAGGAACTGGTCACGCGAGCGCGAAGCGGTCAGTCCGCCGACAGATAGACCCGATTGATAAAGGGGTCGATCCCCGAGGGGATTCCATTCGCACCAATCTTCCCTGCTGGCTTCTCCGGTCCGTAGATCGAGTTGCGCAGTGAATACAGGACCTGGAACAGCAGGCGCGGCTTGGCCCTTGGAGGCACGCCACGATGGAAACCGTAGGTGTTTTCCAAGAATGCCGTTCCGGCTTTGCCTGTAAATGTACAAAGACTATCGGCGCCAAACGCCTGGACGATCTCGCGGTCCTCATAACGGCGGATGGTCGTTAGTTTGTCGACGTTCTGCGACCCTGGCACGAACATGTGGGGCCCCGAGGTCTCATCCACGTCAGTTAGGTAGCAAAACAGCTTGACGAACCTAATGTCGTCAACGTCTCGATGAAATTGCTCCGCCTGCTCGGCCTTACCGTCCTTGTTCGGCATCGACCACCATGCAGTCATATAGCTAATCGTCGGCTTGGCTCCGAGGAAACCGGATACAATGCTCAGGACCTTCGGGTCGTTTGCAATCTCCACGGCGTGTGGCGCGCGGATCACAGTCTCGTTCGGAAAAAAAGCGACATGGGTTTGCGGGGGAGCGTTGCCGGGTGCAACGAATTGGCCGAGTTCAGGCCGATATGGATCGGCGCATTTGTTCTCTGAAAAGAACTTGCGCATGGATTGCAACTGATTGGACGATATTAGGCCATCGAGGAACAGATAGCCGCGATCCTTCAGCACGGCCGTCTGCTCGGACATGTCGCTCGTCGCCTTGAAGGCCGGAAGCCGACGAGCAAGGCTGTCGGCCGTTCGCTCGCGCGAAGGTACACCGCGGATTCGACGCTGCGTATAAAACTGGCGATAGCGTTGGTCTGTGAGAATTTTTAGGCCACGCGCAAGCTTGTCTCTAAGCATTTTGCCTCACCGGAAAATGTAGATTGGCGATCATCGGCTGGTCGCCCCAAGGCGGCAGCCTTTAACAACAATCCCGCTAAAACTGTCAATCATAGAACTCTCTCGAATGCTTCCATTGAGGCGGATCAAAGCGTCAGACGAACGGGTTTGGCGGAAAGGCCGCAGAGAGGTTCTTGGAGAGGAAGTCGACACCCACTGAATGATCAGGCTGAGGCGCCGGCACGCTCATATTGCGCCGCAACAGCCGGTAAGCGGGGCTGGCGAGGAAATATCGTGAAAACTCCATCTTGTAGGAGCGTACCCCTTCGAGGTGGGAATAGCGGTTATGGTAGGGAACCGGCTCGATAAAGTCGTAGATTGCAAGGACTCCGCCGTCGGCCAGGACCCGGTCGGCTTCGGCGACGCAGCGAAGATGCAGGCGCGGATCCACCAGGTAGAGACAAAAGCCGAAGATGACGAGATCGAACTGGCCGTCGGCGAATGGCAGCCGGTCGGCGGTTCCAATTTCAAGCGACAGGGACGGATACCGGCTTCGGCCGTCTGCCACGGCCTGGGAGGAAGGCTCGATCCCAAAACCCCTCGCGGCAAATCGATCGCAAATTCTCGCAACGCGGTAGCCATTGGCGCATCCGATCTCGAGCACCGAAGTCGGCGAGACGCCGATTTCCTGCAATGTCGCCAGGACAATGTCCTGGCCGGGTCCGCGCAAATGGTCCTGGTTGCGCGCGTACCATGCATCGCCCTCGCTCTCGAGGAAGACCTCTTTTTGGCTCCGCTCTGTCATCGGTCGATTCGACTCACGCAATTGTTAATCATTCCAAGAGCTTGTGCCATTTGCTCAAGCCTTTGCCAAGCGCCGGAAATCGCTGTAGGTCAACGTCGCGCGCGACCGGCCCACGAGGGGGCTCTGGTTGGGAGATGCCTTATTTTGCACGATCGTGGCCATCCACCGAACACCAGCCAGTCGAAGAAGGGCGCGTTTGGCCTCATCTCCGGCCGGAACCCAATGCTCAGGGTTGGGGTCTATTTCACGAACTTTGGATTGTCCAAGGCGGCGGCCTATCTGGCACCGCTGCTGCTCGCAGCCTGCCTGGATAGCTCGTCCTATGGCATCGTCGAGTATGCCTGGTCCTGGTCTGCGCTAGCTGCGACATTCTTGACGCTTGGTATTCCCGCCGCCATACCGCAACTTTCCCTGTTGCGACGATTGGTTCCGGTGGCCGACATCATGGCCCTGTGCGTTGCCGGCCCGGGAACCGTGTTGACAGTCGCAGCGGTGATTGCGGCATTTGTGCTGGACGCACCGACGCAGGCGGTCGTTCTTGGTGCCTGCACCATCGCGCTCGCACAGGTCGCGCTCACCTCCTATATGCGCACCTTCTCGCATCGGAATCTGGCGCCGTGGCTCGAAAGCATCTCGATCTACGGCATGACCGGGATCGCCACGTGCCTGGCACTCGTGGGCCTAAACGGCATCGCACCGCTTGGCGCTGCAGCGACCCTTGTTTCGGCTCTTGTCGTCATCGTCGCGCTGATGTTCTTCGCGCGATGGAAGAAGGCCGGACTGACGAGCCGAATGCAATCGGCCCTCGGGATCGGACTGCCGCTCCTCGCGTTCACATTGGCATCGATCTGGGCGGCGGTGAGCGGCAGGATCTATGTTGGCGCTTTTCTCACGGTCGAAGACCTCTCCGTCTATTCGGTGGATTTCCGCGTCGCATCTGCGCTGTTGATCGCGCACAGCGTCGTCGCGACCGGTCTGTTTGCGCGGCTCTATCGCATGAGGTCGCGGCTGTACGACCGTTTGCTCAGCTACTATTTAATTGCGATCGCAATCGTTGCGGTGGCAATGATTGCAGCGTTCCCGTTCACCGTAGAGTACGTGCACTTCCGTTCCATCGCGACCGACAAAATGCAGCCTGTGGTCGGCCTCTTTCCCGTCTTGATGGTCCAGGCCTACGGCTGGAGTGCGTGGGCTTCACTGGAACTGCGGTTGGCGCGAGCGAGGCGCTCGGCGCCGGCCGCCCGCCGAACCATCGTGCTGATGGTGATTATCGGAGCACTCGTGGCCAGCCTGGGCGTTCACGGGATGCTGAGCCTGCGCCTCTCAGCGATCCTGATCGCCTTGCAGACGCTCGGCGGGGTTGCGATCCAACTGTTCACGCTGTGGCGACGCGGGGCGAAGATGCCGCGATCCGCCGCCGCCATCGCCTTCGGCTCGGTTTTGATTAGCGCGGTCGGCTGGTTTATACAGCCGTGATGATCCACGACATGCAGCCAACCCCAGGTCGGAGCACGAACCCACAATGCTGATCGCGTTCCGAGCCGATGCCGATCCGGTCATCGGAGGTGGCCACGTTGTGCGGTGCCTGACGCTGGCGACCGAAATGCAGCAGCGTGGTGCCGAGATCATATTCGTATGCGCGACCGGAACGGCCGACGCCGTACCCGCCCTCGCCCGTTCGGGCATCGCGTTGCTCGAGGCAGACAAAAACGACTGGAATGCCGCCCTCCTCGGCGGCAAGCATGCCGGGACGCACATTGACCTTATCGTAGTTGATTCCTACAGGCTCGGCGAACCGTTCGAGCATGCACTGCGCCAGCATGCGTGCCCGATCCTCGTGATCGAAGATGCGCCGAGCCGGCCACATGATTGCGACATGCTCGTCGATATGACGCTCAATCGCAGCAGCCACGATTACGCCGGCCTGGTTCCAGCGCATTGCCGCGTGCTAGCGGGCGCTTCCTACACGTTGCTGCGCAGTGTTTTCGGAGAACTGCGCGCCGGCTCGTTAGCGCGACGAACTGCGGTGCCGAAGCTATCGTCGCTGTTCATCTCACTCGGGCTCACTGACATCGGGGGGCAGACCGCCGTTATCGCGCGATCCTTGTTAGCATTGGAGAACATTGCACGAATCATCGTGGTGACCGGGCCGATAGCGCCTTCTCTCGACGTGATTGTCGCACTCCGAGAAGCTTCGAACCGTATCGAAGTCCATGTCGATCCTCCCGAAATCGCCGAATTGATGGCAAGCACTGACGTGGCAGTGGGAACGCCCGGCACGTCGAGCTGGGAACGCTGCTGCCTCGGCCTGCCCTCAATCCTGTTCGTCGTCGCCGCCAACCAGCAAGACAATGCTCGCGCACTAGAAAGAGCGGGAGCCGCACGAGTTGTCACGCCAGGCCCTGATTTGCCTCAAGCTATTTCGCGAATTCTGAGCGAACTCTCTCTTCATCTCGACGAACTCGCACGTATGTCGCGGCAGGCAGCCAGCGTCTGCGACGGGAACGGTGTGCAACGCGTTGCGGCGGCCATCGATGAGCTTGCACTGCCGAAGCGTGCCGGCACCCTGACGCTGCGCCGTGCTGCCGTTGAAGACGCGCGAAGGCTGTGGCTTTGGCGCAATGACCCTGGCACTCGAGCATTGTTCGGCGATACCCGGGCAGTGCCATGGGATACCCATTCCGCATGGTTTGCCAGCCGTCTCGCTGACCCGACCACACTGATCTTCATCCTTGAACTCGATGGTAGACCTTGCGGCAACGTGCGCTTTCACACGGAATTGACGGGGACCGCGACGGTCAGTATTGCACTGGCTAGGCACATCCGTGGCCAGGGACATGGCGCAGGCGCCCTCGTTTTGGCCTGCCGAGAAGCCTTCAGGCAAGGGTTCTGCGAACGCATCGAGGCGCGGGTGAAGCGTGAGAATCTTGCTTCGCAGCGAACGTTCCTGAAGAGCGGCTTCGCGCTTGCTGTCGAAGATGCCGATTATTTCGTTTATCAATTGCCCGCGGACGCGAGCGGGCAAAAAGCCAGCAGAATTTCGGGACAGGCGCAATGACACGATATGTATTTGCCAGCAGGACTGGCTGGCCGATCGATGAATTTCTGCGCCGGCGCAACAATCTGCCGGGTGAGTGGATCACCGTAACCAGCAAATCGGATCTAACGCCCGAACTCCTGCGTCCGCTCGCACCTCGCTATGTTTTTTTTCCACACTGGTCATCCATCGTTCCGAAGTCGATTCTCGACGCATACGAATGTGTATGTTTTCACATGACGGACGTGCCGTTCGGGCGCGGCGGTAGCCCGCTGCAAAACCTCATCGGCCGCGGCATCCGGGAGACCAAGCTCTCGGCCTTGCGTATGACCGAGCAACTCGATGCCGGGCCGGTTTATATCAAGCGGCCGCTCGAGCTTTCCGGCAGCGCGGAGGACATCTTTCGCCGTGCCGCATCGACCACCCTGGACATTGTCGAATGGATGGTTGCGACCGAGCCGTCGCCAACTGCGCAAACTGGCGAGCCAACGGTCTTTGTGCGCCGAAAGCCCGAACAAAGCGAGATCCCTGGTAGCGGAACGGCAGAATCACTCTACGATCACATCCGTATGCTGGACGCTGCCGGCTATCCACATGCTTTCGTCGACCACGGCGGCTGGCACATGGAATTTACCGGCGCCTCGCTCGACGGTAGCGTCGTAAGTGCAAAGGTCGAATTTTCAAAGTTGTCGCCCCAGTCTTGAGATCAGCATCAGCATGACGCACCGAACCATTCTTGTATGCGCCGCCCATCCTGACGACGAGATACTGGGCTGCGGCGGCACTATGGCGCGCCACGTCGATCGCGGGGATTCCGTACACGTCGTCTTCGTGGCAGACGGGATCGAATCGCGAAAGGCGATGAATGCTGAACGCGAGCGCCTTCTCACTGAGCGACGTGAGGCAGCTTTCAAGGCTGCGAACATCATCGGTTGTGAGCGGCCGCACTTCTTCGACTACCCCGATCAGCGGCTAGATACGATTTCGCTACTCGATATTACTCAAAGCATCGAGACGCTCCTGGCTGCGCTCCAACCCGATCTTGTCTACACGCATCACGGCGACGACCTCAACGCCGACCACCGGCTCGTGAGCGAAGCGACGATGACCGCGGTACGGCCGATGCCAGGCCAGAAGGTCGTCGCCGTCTACGGTTTCGAGACTTTGTCGAGCACAGAGTGGGTTTTTCAGAGCCGGGGAAACGCGTTCCGCCCCAATCACTTCGTGGGCGTGGCGAGCACACTCGTACGAAAGCTCGACGCCCTGCGGGCGTATGATGCGGAGATGCGCGACTTTCCGCATCCTCGATCCTACGAAGCCGTCGCGGCACTTACAAAGCTGCGCGGCGCTACAGTTGGCCTTGCGGCCGCGGAAGCATTCACCGTGTTGCGAGAGGTTGAGCCATGAGCCGGAGCCCGGAATTCGAAATCGCCGGCCGCAAGATCGGCCCCGATTATCCCCCTTACATCATCGCCGAATTGTCGGCGAACCATGGCGGCCGCCTCGCCAAGGCCCTGGACCTGATCGAGGCTGCGGCCGCGACCGGCGCGGATGCGCTCAAGATCCAGACCTACACGCCCGATACCATGACGATCCCGCACGACGGCCCGGACTTTCAGATCAAGGGCGGATTGTGGGACGGCTACCAGCTGCACCAGCTCTACAAGGAAGCTTACACTCCGTTCGAGTGGCATGCGCAGATGTTCGCGAAGGCGCGCGAACTCGGCATCACGATTTTTTCGACACCTTTCGATGAAACTGCCGTCGACCTGCTCGCCGGGCTCGAGGCGCCCGCGTACAAGATTGCCTCGTTCGAAGTGATCGATCTGCCGCTGATCAAATATGTCGCGCGCCGCGGCAAGCCGATGATCATCTCCACCGGCATGGCGAATCTCGGCGAGATCCAGGATGCCGTCGAGACAGCGCGGAACAACGGCGCCAGCGGCATTGCGCTGCTGCATTGTACGAGCGCTTACCCTGCCCCGATCGAGGAAGCCAACGTACGCACCGTAACTCATCTTGGGGCCGCATTCGGGGTGGTATCGGGTCTTTCCGATCACGCGCCTGGCTCCGCAGCGTGCGTCGCTTCCACCGTTCTCGGCGGCTCCATCATCGAAAAGCATTTCACGCTCTCGCGCGCCGATGGTGGTCCCGACGCGGCCTTCTCACTCGAGCCGGACGAGTTCAGGACGCTCGTCGACGATTGCAAGTCGGCGTGGGCTTCGCTTGGCACGGTTGACTACAGCCTGGCGCCCAGCGAGGCGGCCAACACCCGCTTCCGTCGCTCGATCTATGCCGTCAAGCCGATCATGGCGGGCCAGCCGCTTACGGCGGAGAACGTGCGCGTGATCCGGCCGGGATTCGGCCTCCCGCCCAAGCACCTGCCTGACATCATCGGGCGCACCGCCGCACGTGACATCGCCTATGGTGAGGCGCTAACGTGGTCGGCAATCGCCTGATCGATCCGCCCCTCACTCAACCTCCGCGCCTGGAAAAAACATGTCCCTTCGCTACGCAGAATCGGAAGCACTTCTCGCGCGCGCCCGAAAGACGATCCCGCTCGGCGCGCAGACCTTTTCCAAGAGCGTGACGCAGTATCCGTTCGGCGTTTCACCCTACTTCATCTCGCGCGGCAAGGGGTCGAAGGTCTGGGACGTCGATGGTCATGAGTATATCGATTTCATCAATGGTCTGTGCTCGGTAACGCTCGGCTACGCCGATCCGGACGTGAATGCGGCGGTGGCAGCACAACTCGAGGATGGCACGATCTTCACCCTCTCCCATCCGCTCGAAACCGAAGTGGCGGAGCTCCTGTGCGAGGTCGTGCCGAGCGCGGAAATGGTGCGCTTTGGCAAGAACGGATCGGATGCCACCGCGGGCGCCATCCGTGTTGCTCGCGCCTTCACCGGGCGCGACCACGTGCTGGTCTGCGGCTATCACGGCTGGCAGGACTGGTACATCGGCTCAACCGCGCGCAGCAAGGGCGTCCCCCAGGCGACGCGGGACCTCACTCATGGCTTTGCCTACAATGACCTGCCGGCGCTCGAGAAAGCACTAGCCGAATACAAGGGCCAGGTCGCAGCCGTCATCATGGAACCGATGAACGTTGTCGAGCCCGCGCCAGGCTATCTCGAAACCGTCAAGGCGTTTGCCCACGCTGCTGGCGCCTTGCTGGTGTTCGATGAGACGATCACCGGTTTCCGCTATGCGCTCGGCGGCGCACAGGAGCTGTTCGGCGTGACCCCTGATCTCACTACGCTTGGCAAGGGTATCGCCAACGGCTTCCCGCTGTCGGCGGTGTGCGGCCGCGGCGACGTCATGCACGAAATGGAGGAAGTCTTCTTTTCATTCACGATGGGCGGCGAAACGCTTTCTCTGGCGGCAGCCAAAGCAACGATCGGCAAGTTGAAACGCGAGCCCGTCATCGCGACCATGAACGAACGCGGCTCGCGCATTCTCGCCGAGGTGCCGAAGTTAATCGACAAGCACGGCATCGGGCATTTTGCTTCGGTGAGCGGTCACCCGACCTGGTCGTTCCTGATTTTCAAGGATATCGAAGAAACCAACGCCTTCGAGATCAAGACGCTCTGGATGCAGGAGATGATGGAGCGCGGGCTGTTGTCGTTTGGCACGCATAACCTCAGCTACTCGCACAGCGAGGCGGACGTCGATGCGCTGCTCGCCGCCTATGAAGCGATCTTTCCGATCCTGCGACAGGCGGTTGATCATCGCGCCATCCGCCAATACCTCAAATGCGAGCCGCTGGAGCCGCTCTTCCGTGTTCGCTGATGACGGCGCGGAACGATATCACGACCTCGCTTGCGTCCAGGATCGGACTGGGCACGGTGCAGTTCGGCACAAACTACGGCGTCTCAAACGCCGCGGGCCAGGTCCCAGCCCCGGAAGTCGCAGCGATACTCCGCTCTGCGCATGCAGCGGGAGTTCGCGTACTCGACACCGCAGCTAGCTATGGCACCGCGGAGGAGGTTCTGGGCGCTGCGCTTGCCCCTGACCAGGACTTCGCGATCGTGACCAAAGCACTGCCGCTGAGCCATGGCCTCGAAGAGGTCGAAAGACGGGCACGGCGATCACTCGATCTGCTCGGCCGTTCGCCTGCCGACGCCATTCTGATTCACGCGGCGCGCGATCTTGCCGGCTCGGAGGGACCTCGCCTGTGGACGCTGCTGGAGCGGCTTCGCGACGAGGGCCTGTACAGACGCATCGGTATCTCGGCTTATCTTGATGACGGGCCCCTCGAACTGGCTCGGCGATACCGCCCCGACTTGATGCAGCTTCCCTTCAGCATTCTTGATCAACGGCTGCGGCAAAACGGCGAGCTAGCCCTGCTGAAAAAGCTTGGAATCGAGGTTCACGCCCGCTCGGTCTTCCTGCAAGGTTTGCTCTTCATGGACTCCGAGCGGTTGCCGGCGCGGCTTGCCCACGCCGGACCTGCACTTGCAGCCACCCAGGCTCGGATTAAGCAGGCGGGCCTGCGGCCCATCGAGGCCGCGATCGGCTTTATTCTCGCGCAGGACGATGTCGATATCGCGATTGTGGGTGTCACCAGCCGAGACGAGCTCGCCGAGATCGTCTCGGCCTCGGCGACACGGCTCCCCGACTTTGACTGGCGCGCTTGTGCAATCGACGATCCTGTCACACTCACTCCGTCACTTTGGTAGCCAGATACAGCCCATGATCCTTGCCATCCTTCAGGCCCGCATGTCCTCCACCCGCCTTCCCGGCAAGGTGCTGAAGCCGATTCTCGGGCGCCCGATGCTCTGTTGGCAGATCGACCGCATTCGGCGATCAAGGACGATCGAGCGGCTCGTGGTCGCGACCAGCCAGGAGACATCCGACGATCCCATCCAGGCATTCTGCGACGCCAATCAGGTATTTTGTTACCGTGGCGCACTGCACGACGTGCTTGGGCGTTTTCACGGCGCAGCGCAAATGTTCGGCCCGGCCGAGCATGTGATCCGGCTGACTGGCGACTGCCCCCTCATCGACTGGACGATCATTGACGCAGCCGTAGATTTGCAGAGACGCGCCAAATCAGATCTCGCCGGCAATGGCATCGAACGCACATATCCCGACGGCCTGGACGTCGAAGTCGTCGCGTTTTCCGCGCTCGAACGGGCCCATCGCGAAGCGACCGACGCGAGCGCGCGAGAGCACGTGACGCACTATATCTACCGCCACCCGGAAACATTCCGGCTCGCGCATCTGACCCAGGAGCCTGACCTTGGCGCCCTGCGCTGGACTGTTGATACGCCAGCCGATTTTGAAATGGTCGAGAAAGTGTTCAAGGGACTGGCCAAGCGCAATAACAATTTCATCCAGCAAGACGTGCTCGACTTTCTCGAAGGTCATCCTGAGATTGTCGCGATCAACGCGCCCTAAGTCGCCTGGATCGAGATGACGTGATAAATCGTCGGCGTCTGCTTTTTACGCTTATTGGTGGACACGGCGTCGTCGAGCTAGTGCCGCCTGGTACTGCTCGGCGACGTCAGCTGCAAATTTCTGCCATTTAAATAGCTGAACGGCACGATCTCTCGCGGCGGCGCCCAGGCGAGCCGCCAGAACCGGATCGTCAAGCAAACGCGACATCGCAGCGGCAAGAGGCACTTCATCGCGAGGCATGACAGTGAGACCTTCCAAACCATCTCTTGCAACCCACGGCACTCCCGTCGGCAAATTTGTGTTGACGACAGGGATCGCGCTGCACATCGCTTCGAGTTGGACGATACCAAATGCTTCGGCTTCGTTAACAGATGGCAGCACAAAGAGGTTCGCAGCCCCGAAAGCCTGCCGCTGTTCGACCCGCGACATGTAGCCGGCAAAAGTCACGCGATCAGATACCCTCGCTTGCTCCGCAATTTCGCGCAGTTCAGCCTCGAGCGGGCCGGTCCCCGCAATGATCAGGTGCGCATCGACATGCTTGAGCGCCCGCAGCAGCACATCAAATCCCTTGTAAGGCACCAAACGTCCGCACGCCACAATCAGGCGCGGATACTGCTGACGAAGCTTGGCAACGACCGCATCGTCCTCGGGCGTTCGTCCGGTCCAGAAGTCGGTATCGATGCCATAGGGCAAAACAACACACTTCTCCGAGTATTTTGCCAAATATTCGGAATGCTGAATCATCGCGGGGTGGGAGACAATAATACAATCCGCACGCTCAACTGATCTCTTGAGTAGCGGATGAAAGATCGGCCGAAAAAGGTTTCTTCCCGTAATTTCGGCATGCCAGTGAATGACGAGCGCCTTGTCGTCCGGTATGCCAAGCAAAATTCCGATATCAACGAAGGGAAAGGGGGCGTGAAAGGCAATGACGTCGGCATCCTGCAGACGCTTGCGAAACATCGGAATATACCCCGGCGAGAGAGGCAAAGAGCTGAATTGGGCGAGCGTTGTCGTTCGCTCGACCGACAGGCCATTCACGTCTAATGTCGAGCCCAGCCCCAAGTACCTGCAGACGAGAAGGGACGCTGAATGATGACTCGGGGTTCCTTCAGCAATGCGCGCAATGGCTTCCACAATGCCGCCGTGCGCGTCGGGCGCGTAGACTTTGAAAGCGTGAAGGATCTGCATGATTATAAACGCTTACGTCTGCCGGATTTGCCGATCGAATGCACACAATTGCGACTGTGGCTCAACTAGGATCAAATCATCGCGATAGGCAAGCGGAATCGGGGATTACCGGCGCAAACGCCTCAGATCCTCTTCGACCATTGTGCGCACAAGATCTTCGAAGCTCATGCGCGGTTGCCAGCCAAGTTCCCGCCGTGCCTTGGTTGGGTCTCCGACAAGCGGGATCGGTTCGTTCGGACGATAAAACTTCTCGTTGACCCTGACCACCACACGTCCTGTCTTCGCATCGACCGCAACTTCGTCGGTTCCGCTGCCATGCCAGGTCAGATCAAAACCAGCGGCCTGCGCGGCAGCCTTGCAAAACGAACGGACAGAGTGTGACTGGCCCGTTGCCAAGACATAATCATCGGGACGCTTGGCGTGCAGCATCCGCCACATCGCCTCGACGTAGTCGGGGGCGGAGCCCCAGTCACGTGTCGCATCGAGATTGCCAAGCTCAATGCCGTCCCCGCGTCCTACCGCGATGCGGGCGAACCCGTGCGTGATCTTCCGAGTTACAAACTCTAGTCCACGCAGCGGGCTCTCATGATTAAACACGATTCCGCTGCAGGCGAACAGCCCGCCGGCGTTGCGCGCATTGACCGTCATCCAATGCGCATAGAGCTTTGCGGCGCCGTATGGGCTACGTGGTCGGAACGGCGTCCCCTCCGATTGGGGCGCGGCTGGGGCATCACCGAACATCTCCGAAGACGACGCCTGGTAGAAGCGAATTGAGGGGTCGATTCCTGTGATTGCTTCAAGGATTCTGGCTACTCCAAGAGCGTCTGCGTCGCCAGTCAGAACCGGAAGGTGGAACGATGAACTGACCACACTCTGCGCGGCGAGATTGTAGATCTCATCCGGCCGTTCACGTTCGATAACAGAAACGATACTTCGGGAATCCAGCAGCTCCAGATCGACTATTCGAACATCGCGGTCGATACCCAGAGCCTTCAGCCGCCAAAGATCTCGCGCCGGAGAAGCACGTGATCCACCGACCACATCGTAGCCCTTCTCAAGCAGCAGCCGGGACAGATAGGCGCCGTCCTGTCCCGTAACCCCTGTTATCAGCGCCCGGCGTGCCATCGATGAACTTTGCCGCGGATGCTCATGAGAATGTTCAAGATGCTCAGGAATCACAACTGCCCGGAGATTCTGCCTACTGTGCAATCCAGCCGCAGGCAGCACTCTTCTTAAGCAAACCCGGAGGGGGTGCGCAACACCCGGGCTCCAGTTTCCCTTGCAATATCTGTCCCAACTGACTAGTACCAGCTGATTCAATTACCCCAAAATGGAACCATGCTGAATAAGAAGGCAATCCTGATCACGGGCGGGACCGGCTCGTTCGGAACTGAGCTCGTCAAGGTTCTTTTGCGGGATCACGACCTCAGGAAGATCATCGTCTACTCGCGGGACGAGTACAAGCAGGCCATGATGGCACAAGCACTGCCCGACAGCCGGTTGCGCTTCTTCATCGGTGATGTCCGCGATCTTGATCGATTGAAAATGGCGATGCGCGAGATCGACCTCGTTGTCCATGCTGCGGCAATGAAGCACGTCCCCATTGCAGAATACAATCCAATGGAGTGCGTGAAGACGAACATTGTCGGCGCGGAAAACGTGGTTCAGGCGGCCATCACGAATCGGGTTCCGAGAGTCATTGCGCTATCGACCGATAAGGCCTGCAATCCCGTCAATCTCTACGGCGCGACCAAGCTCGCCTCCGACAAGATCTTCATCGCATCCAACAATTTGTCCGGCAACACGGGGACAAGGTTCGCGGTTGTTCGCTATGGTAACGTGGTTGGGTCGCGCGGATCAGTCGTCCCGTATTTCCGCGAGCTCATTGCAAAAGGCAGCGACCATCTGCCAATCACCGATCCGCGTATGACGCGCTTCTGGATTACGCTCGATCAAGGCGTGGATTTCGTTCTCTCCAGCGCGACGATGATGCAAGGCGGAGAATTGTTCGTTCCGAAGATAAAGTCGATGTCGATCGTCGACCTTGCGCGCGCAATGGCTCCGAATTGTTCTCAGAAGATTGTGGGCATCCGCCCCGGCGAGAAGCTCCACGAAGTGATGATCACCGAAGACGATGCGCGCTTCACCATCGAGCTTGAGGATCGCTACGTCGTGCAGCCGGCGCTCGCATGGTGGAATTATGAGGGCTACGGCGAAATCGGCAAGCCGGTCGCCGAAAACTTCCGTTACGCCAGTGACAACAATCCGGACTGGCTCGACGCGAGGGCGCTGAAAGCCATGCTCGACAATCCCTCAAGCCTTCATGGCTAGGGCCCCGATCCCCTATGGCCGCCAGAATATCGACGACGAGGACCTCGCGTCGGTAGCCGAGGCGCTACGCTCGGCGTGGCTTACGACGGGACCCAGAGTTGGCGAGTTCGAGCGTGCGTTTGCCGAGTTTTGCGGGGCAGGCCAGGGCGTTGCGGTCAACAGCGGAACCGCTGCGCTTCACACCGCGATGCGCGCGCTGAAGATCGGTCCCGGCGACGAGGTGATCGTACCCGCGATTACGTTCGCCGCTTCGGCCAACGCGGCCATATATGAGGGCGGCAAGCCCGTCTTCGCTGACGTTGAGCCTGACACGCTGCTGATCGACCCAACCTCCGTCGAGCAGAAGATCACGCCCCGCACCCGCGCAATAGTTGCTGTCGACTACGGCGGGCAGCCGGCCGACTACGATGCGTTGCGCGCGCTTGCCGCCAAGCGAGGGATCGGGCTCGTTGCCGATGCCTGTCATGCCCCCGGAGCAACCTACAAAGGCCGCAAGGTCGGAACGATCGCAGACCTCTCAGCCTTTTCGTTCCATCCGGTAAAGCACCTTACCACGTGCGAAGGTGGCATGGTGCTGACGAACGATCTCGAAATGGCTGCGCACATGCGGCGCTTCCGCAATCACGGAATCGATTCCGACCATCGTTCGCGGGAAAAGGCTGGTACCTTTGCCTATGACATGGTCGAACTCGGCTATAATTACAGGCTGCCTGACGTTCAATGCGCGCTCGGAATCGCGCAGCTGAAGCGCCTGCCGCAATGGATCAGCGACCGGCAGGCAATTGCAGCCCGTTATGACAAGATGTTTGCCGACCTACCTTTCGTCCGCCCACTCGCCACACGTCCTGACAGGACTAACGCCTACCATCTCTACGTGATTCGCCTCGACCTTGGTCAGCTCCAAGTGGACCGACGCCGCGCATTCGATCATCTCAAGGACGCTGGCATAGCGGCCAACGTACATTATGCCCCTATCTATCATCACAGCTTCTATCGCGAGCGGTTTGGCTACCAGCCGGGCCTCTGCCCGCAGGCCGAGGCGACTTACCGGGAAATTCTCACGCTCCCGATGTTCCCCGGGTTGTCCGAGGCTGATCAAGGGTACGTCGTCAGCAAAGTGCGCGAACTGAAGAACCTTTGCTGAGGCTTGGAGGTCGCGCGTTGCGTGCACTGTTCGTCACGAACCTGCTCAAGACCCCCTTCTATTCGCTTTGGGCAAAAGCGATGGAGACATCTGGTGTCGAGGTCTTCTGGCTCAGCACTAGCCACCGCTGGACGGAGTACTTGCGCGGCGAAGGCTGGGACCGTCAGCGCATCCTGGATATCTCGCTGCTCGGTAAACGTTGGATAGGCGCCTTTGCGCCATCCGCCGACGAGGCTTCAAGGCTCAAGCAAATCGACGAGACCGCCGAGATTGGACTGAAAAACGCGGTGATCATGGACCGTGAGCTCAGCTTCAATCGTGGCTGGAATACCGAGGCTTATGCCCAAGTCACAGCACTGGCGATTGAGCGATTCGTGCTCGAGCACGACATCGGATTTGCATTCGGCGAAGACACTTGGGCGCCCGAAATTATCACCTCCGCGGTGATGCACGCAAATGGTCGACACTTCCACGCCCCCCATACGATCCGCATTCCCTCCGACCGAATTGCTTTCTTCCGTGGCGTGTTTCAGAAGCGCATCGAGACAATCTCTGCCGAGGTAAGCGAGCAACATCGTGCCATTGCGCGACAGGCGCTCCAGAATCTGCGCGAGCGCGGTGAACGGCCGTATTACTTTTTCCTGAATATGAATCAGAACCGCTTGCGGAGGTGGTGGTTCGACGAGGCTTGGCAGGCGATTGCGCGACCATCGGCGGCGCAGTTCGACCACACGCAACCGCCGCTCCAGATGCGGGCCGTCCGACGGCTGACGTCGATCATGCGCTCGGCACGTGTCATGCAATCAGGTGTTTTCGAGTCCGAACCGGCAACGAATGATCGGCCGTTTGCGTTGTTCCTGTTGCAAAAGCAACCCGAGTCCTCTGTCGATGTCATCGGCGCGCCGTACACAAGCCAGTACGAGGTCATTCGCGCACTGACTAGGCTGCTACCCGTCCACTGGGAAATCTGGGTGAAGGAGCACCCCAACGCCGTAGGCGATCGCTCTCTCGCCGAATACAGGGATTTCAAACGGTTGCCGGGCCTGCGGTTGATCGAGCCTTTCGCGGACACGCATCGCCTCATTGCACGCGCAGCTTTGACGATCTCTATATCAGGAACTGCGTGCCTCGAAGCCGGATTGCTCGGCAGGCCGGCGATAACGATCGCCGAAATGTTCTTCGGCAAGATTTTGCTGCGTAACGGCTTCGATCCTTTTGCAGCCAGTTACACCGACTTTGGCGTAATCGCCAACGAAGCCAGCGCTATGACATCGCGTCAAGATCACAAGAGGAGCGAGGATTTCCTCGCCTGGAGCGTCGCTCAGTCGTTTCCCGGGGTGATCTCCGATCCATCCAATTTACCGTCCACGTCTGCCCCGGGAAACATCGAAAAAGTCGCTAAAGCAACCTTAGATTTCATGCGTCGCCTGGCTCGCTAGAGCCTGCCCCTGTGCAAATCGCACCTCGCGCGGGCAAAGCTGGCTCCAGAAAACTACGTCTGTCGACCTCGGAGCATCTCAGCCGCAACGGCAGCTAATTTGTTCTCGAACGGGACAGATTGTGCCTCCGGCCTGAAAAGCTGTACCGCAAGGCGTGACGCTGGCCCGTGAAAAGAGAATTGCACAAAATGATACATTCAGGGACTATGCGCCCGCTCGGTAGCGATCCGTTGGCGCAGTTCCTTAGACAGCCGTTTGCGGGGCAGGCGCCATCCGCTCACAGCCTGGCGCCACGACATCAAACGTCTCGGCGGTGGAAGGCAAGAAGAAGGTCCAAGCAACGATGCCCTACGAAAATGCTCTCATCGTTGGAGCAACGAGCCTGGTTGGGCGGTTTCTCATGGAAGAACTGTCGGCACAGGGGAGCACCGTATTCGGCCTTTGCAGAACTCCGCCGGAAAACGCTGCACACGACAAATGGATTGCTGCTGATCTTCAAGATCTTGGCGGGCTTTCCAACGAGATTCCGCCGATCACCACGATCTACTCCACCGGACCGCTGCATCTATTTGCGGAATCCCTCGAAGTTCTCGTCAAGAACGAGGTTACCCGCATCGTGGCATTTTCATCGACCAGTGCCGCCAGTAAGCAGCAGTCTGAGGTAGAACACGAGCGGGCCGCGGCCCAGCAATTCATCGAGGGAGAGCAGCGGCTCATCGAATTCTGCGAGCAACGCGACATCGCTTGGACGATCTTGCGACCCACACTCGTTTACGTCGAAGGCCTCGATAAAAATCTGACGCGAATCGCCCATTTTATTCGGCGCTTCCACTTCTTTCCCCTCGCCGGAAAGGGAAAGGGATTGCGACAGCCGGTCCATGGCACCGATCTCGCCAAAGCGGCAGCGAAGGTCGCGCGCATCCCTAGGGCGGCTCGAAAGATATACAATGTACCGGGCGGGGAAACGCTCAGCTATGCCGAAATGGTGGGGCGAGTTTTTGACGGCGTGGGCCTACCCCGCCGTGTCATTTCCGTCCCAATTCCGGTATGGAAGCTAGCGTTTTCAGCTGCGGCGCTTTTCCTCCCCGGCGCAACGTCGGCAATGGGAACCAGGATGTCGGAGGATCTGGTATTCGATTCCAGCGACGCTGCACGAGACTTCGGTTGGCTTCCTCGCGATTTCCACCCAACCTTCATCGCCAAGACTTAGAAATATGCGCGCGATCACACTCGGCATCTTTGCCTACATCGGACCAAACGCATTCGCTGATTCATCCGGCCGAGTTCTGAAAACACAACCATTCGTTCACAAGCGGTCCACGGCACTTAACCTGCGCGCCATGCTGAATAAAAAAACTGAACGAAAGCCGCAACTGTAGCGTGATCAGATGGATGGTGATAGCCGAAGGCGACTTCGCAAAATACGAAATCAACGCCGACTACTACCCTCAAAATTGGGGACATCGGACCTAATGGCATCACACTTTAGAGACCTTTCTTGGTATTTGTCCTTGTGTGGCCTTTGCCTGCCCGGTAGTACTCTTCGCCCGGCTCTCCGGTAGCCGGGATTCGACATTGATCTGATCATCTTAGCTTCCATATTTGCAGCTAGCGAGCAAGCAGACCCAACACTGTGCGCGTTCTCATCCTCAACGCCGACTACCGACGCTTCCTTGCTTGGCTGTATCGTCGAGCCCCCGATCTTGCCGACGCGCCTTACGCGACCCAGATGGCCGCGCGCAATGCGAGTCTATTCGGAGTTGCCGATTTCTACTCGCGGAATTTCGAAAAGCTCGGGCACACAGCAGCTAACATCCACGTCAACAATGTGTGGATGCAGACTGCCTGGGCGCGAGAGCACGGTCTCGACGTGAAGCCACCCTCGCCGCCGGGTGCGATCGTGCGCGACACCGTTCCTGGATGGCTGCAACGCATCGTCGCGCCATTCAAGCCGATCCTGAGGCCTCTTGCGCGCGAGATCGGATTAAGCCCGCGCCTTGACGCCCAGTCGGAGCAGATTTTGCTGGCGCAGATCGAGGAATTCAAGCCGGACCTTGTACTGAATCAGGATCTCTTCTACGTCGACACGCGTCTAGCTCGCAGTATCAAGCAGATCGGCCGCCCCATCCTCCTCGGCCAGGTCGGCATCCTGCCGTCGCGCGGGCAGGATTGGTCGGCTTATGATCTACTAATTTCACAGATATCGGCCGTAGTCGATTATCTCCAGGTCCAGGGCGCGCGCTCCGAAATGATCCACCTGGGGTTCGAGCCAGAAATCTTGGACATTCTTCCGCCAGCGCCGCCGCGTAACATTGACGTTTCATTCGTTGGCGCAATTTCGGCTGATCATCAGCAGCGGGTGGCGCAGCTCGAAGCCGTCGCCAGGCGTTACGATCTGAAGCTCTTCGGCAGCGGCTTGCATACGCTGCCCGCTTCCTCGCCACTACACCGCTGCTACCAAGGCGAGGTCTGGGGAGTAGAGATGTATCAGGCGCTCCGCTCGTCCCACATCACGCTCAATTCGCATATCGACCAGGCCGGCCGCGAGGCCGGCAATGCGCGACTGTTCGAAGCTACCGGAGTCGGAACGTTCCTGCTGACAGATTATAAGGACAATCTTCACACTCTGTTCGAGGGGGGGCGCGAGGTCGCGGCCTGGCGCTCGGTCGACGACTGCCTTACTATGATCGACCACTATCTGGCGAACGAGGACGAACGCCGCGCGATTGCCGCAGCGGGACGGGTGCGAACATTATCGACCCACACGTACGCACAGCGCGTCGGCGAGATCCTGCGATTCGTCGCTCAAATCTAGCGCGCCGGACTGGTGGCCCATGCTCTTCAGCGGTGTACTGCGCTAGAATAGGCAATTATCGCCTGCGCCATCGAACCTGGATATCGCCCTCTTCTCCTCGCCGCGCTCTGACAACAGCTCTTGTTTGCAGTCGCTCGCTTCCGGGCTACCTTAAACAAGGATGTGAAAGCCCACGTAGTCGGTATTGGAGAGCGCCTTTCCATCGGAGACGACGACGAATAAATCATCGGTGACGCCGGCGGCGCCAGCAACGAAAGTAGTATGCGCAAGCTGAGAACTGCTCACCGCGTGAACAGCGCCCGCCGATTCCACCACACCATTCACTTCGAAATGACCACTGTTCGGCGCCGTGGCGTTGTCAAGAATGTAGTAGGTGAGCGCATCACCGTCGATGTCGGAAGCACTGAACAGCCTCGAGACAGGTAACGTCTGACCCGGGATAGCCATCACATTCGTCGACGGGACCGTTAGTACCGGCGCATGATTAGGTGCTGCCTCGACATGAAAGCCTACGTAGTCGGCACCAGAAAGCGCCTTTCCATCGGAGGTGATGACGAACAAATCATCGGTAACGCCGGCGGCGCCAGCAACGAAATTGGTTTGCGCAAGCTGCGATCTGGTCAGCGTATGAACAGTGCCCGCCGATTCCACCACACCGTTCACTTCGAAATGACCACTGTTCGGCGCCGTGGTGTTGTCAAGGATGTAATAAGTGAGTGCATCACCGTCGATGTCGGAAGCACTGAACAGGCTCGAGGCAGGTAACGTTTGACCCGCGGTAGCCATCACATTGGTCGATGGGACCGTTAGTATCGGCGCATAGTTAGGTGCCGCGTTGACTTGAAAGCCCACGTAATCGGCGCCAGAAAGTGCCTTGCCATCCGAGGCGATGACGAACAAATCATCGGCAACCCCAGCGGCGCCAGCAACGAAAATGGTTTGTGCAAGCTGCGAGCTGGTTAGCGCGTGAACAGCGCCCGCCGATTGCGCCACACCGTTTACTTCGAAATGACCACTGTTCGGCGCCGTGGTGTTGTCAAGGATGTAGTAAGTCAGCGCATCGCCGTCGTGGTCGGAAGCACTGAACAAACTCGAGGCAGGTATCGCTTGACCAGCGGTAGCCATCACATTGATTGAGGGGACCGTCAGCACGGGTGCGTGATTCGGGACCATAGACCCAGCTGCAACGCTGCCATCGAGAAAATGGAAGTTCTCCACCCCCGTTATCGTATCGGTGCCGTCAGGTGAACCGGCGCGTTGATCAGCAATCGTGAAAGTCTGCGTCGCTGAATTATACGTAACGGTGTAGTCCGCCCTGTTCCCCGAATACACCGCCGTGTCGGTGGCAGCACCGCCATCGATGATGTCGTTGCCGCCACCGCCGGTGATCGTGTCGTTGCCGGCGCCGCCCTTCAGCACATTGGCGATGGCGTTGCCGATGACGGTGTCGTTGGCGGAACCGCCTGTGGCATTATCGATGTAGGAGCGTACGTCGCCATTGTAAAGATAGGCGTTATAGACGTTGCCGGAGGCGTAATGGCCGGCGCCGAGATTGGCCAGCTGCACCGTGGAGAACACCGACGAGGCGCCGGGATTGAGGTTGATGCTGAGGTTCGTTGTGTAGTTCGACAGGTCGTAGGTGTCGACACCGCCGCCATCCCAGATGGTCTCATAGATGCGGTTGGCCGAGCCGCCGACGCCACCGCCATCAGCAAGTTGTCCGACGCCGTTGATGAACTCCTGCCCGGTGGTCGGGCTCCAAGTATAGACCGTGTTGCCGCTCTGGGTGTTGTAGTTGGCGCCACACAACGTCTGCAGCGCGAGGATATCGTTGGCCATATAGGTCTCAGGATATCCATACTGCTCGTTGGTGTAGCCGGTGAGCGGACCACCGACATAGCTGCGATAGCTCATGACGGTGTATTCGCTGTCGTCATGGGCGGTCGGGACCGCGACATTGGCGACGCCGCCGGTCTCCTGGCTGTGCTTGAGACCGAAGGCATGACCGAGCTCGTGCAGCGCGGTCGTGAAATAATAATTTCCGAGCTGCGCCTGCGTATAGTCGTATTGCGTGCCAAACCAGACGTCACCGCCGGCCGCATAGTTGCCGGGGTAATAGGCGTAAGAAGTCGGATTGGCTGCCGGCGACTGCGCGATCATGATGTCGGAGGAGCCGGTGCCGTTATGGGCAATGCTGGCGTTGGTGTAGCTCTTGATCAGCGCAATGGCGTAGTTGATCGCCGCCTGCATCTGGGTCGGCGCAGACGAAAATCCCGACGTGGTTGGTTCACCGTCGCCGCCGGAATAAGGATAGGCATAAGTGCCGGACGAGCTGGGAAAGCTATAGCTGATCGTACCGGACCATTTGACACCCGCCAGCAGTCCGTCGATATCTGCGTTGTTGGTCGCACTAACTTTCACTGAGGTCGCCAAAGGAATCTCCGAAGCAGCAAGCCCCCGCTCGATTCGGGGTATAGGCAGCTGATTCTACGTTGAGAAACATACGTTTGGTTTAAATGGGGCGAAGCATCCCGAGCTCTTCCGCAAGACCGTGTTAAGCATCAAATCCCGTAGTCATACGGGTCGGGATGGCAATACCGGTTCCAGCCGCTCGTCATGATTTGCAAGGGCTAGCTCGACATAAGGAGACGACGGAGGCGTTCGAGCTCTTCATCGCGCGCCAAGGCGATCCCCTGACCGACGGCACGCCGAGCTGAAGCGCTTGTCACCCTGATCAATACACACGCGTTCCGACTGGCGTGCTGGATGACGGGGCAGCTTTCGGGATAGTCGCTCCGTTCGCCTGGCGCACAGGCATAGTTGCGGGCAGCGTGGGCGCGCGAGCATGGCCTTGCCGTCACCGTTCCTCCGCCGCCTGCGCATCCCTCCCGCCTGCACTATTATTCTGGCTGGCTGCGCGCGGTGCCACCGTTCAAGCTGATACGAGGCCCTCGCGCGGAAGGTTGGGCTCAGCTACGTGGAAGCGAAGCAGGCCCTGCTGGTGCAGATTGAGGATCTCAACCCAGGCCTCGATCTCAATCAGGATAACGTCGACTCCCGCGCCGCATGCCGTATCAAGCGGATCGGCCGCCCGGTCCTGGTGGATCAGACCGATTTCTCGCCTCTCGTGGCGAGGACTGGTTAGTCCATGACGTTTTGATTTCTCAGACGGCTTCCATCGTGGAATTCCACTGCAGACACGGCGCCCGCTGAACCGTGACGATCAGGCTGTCCATCTCAGTTTCTCAAGGCCGGGACCGGCGACCGCCGCCTAATCCTGACAAGCCCCATTCTTCGCGGTATCGGGTCAGCCCTTGACGGTCCCGACCAAAATGGCCAAAGTGCCCGGCGCTGACGCTATGTCACTCTAATTACAGCACTTTTTGTCGAGGGCCTAGGATGGAACACGTCGAACATGTTCGATTCGGCGACCAGCTCTATGCGATCATCGTGCGCGCCTCGTTTCGCGAGCCGGGTATCCACTTCTTTTCGTCGCCGGAACTGTCCCAGCAGCTCGCTTACATGAGCCACCCGAAGGGCAAGAGCATCGAGCCGCATCGCCACAACAAGGTGACGCGCGAGGTGCACTACACCCAGGAGGTGCTGCTGATCCAGAAGGGCAAGCTCCAGGTCGATTTCTACACGGTGGCTGAAGACTATCTGGAGAGCCGTGTGCTGAGTGCCGGCGACATCATGCTGTTGTGCAGCGGCGCCCACGGCTTCCACGTGCTCGAGCCGGTCGAGATGTTCGAGATCAAGCAAGGCCCCTATTCCGGCGAGAACGACAAGACAAGGTTTGCGGAAGTCGCGCCGTCCGAAATTCGGATCAAGGGTCCAAATCTGTGACCAAGCCTGAGACCGCGCCGTTCATTCCCGTCAACACGCCGCTGCTCGACGGCAACGAAGCCGACTATTTGGCCGAATGCATCCGAACCGGATGGATCTCGTCGGAAGGGCCATTCATCAAGCGCTTCGAGCAGGCGATGGCCCAGGCTGCGGGGCGGCGCCACGGCGTCGCGGTGACCAATGGCTCGGTCGCGCTCGACATCGCCGTTCACGCGCTCGGGCTCGAGGAAGGCTCCGAGGTCATCATCCCTACCTTCACGATCATCAGCTGCGCCGCGGCCGTCGTCCGCGCCGGGCTCGTGCCCGTTGGCGTCGATTGCGATGCCGCGACCTGGAACATGACGGCCGAGGGCGTGGAAGCTGCGATCACCCGGCGCACGCGGGCGATCATGCTGGTCCACATCTACGGCCTGCCGGTCGATCTCGAACCGATCCTGGCGCTCGCCCGCACGCACGGTCTCAAGGTGATCGAGGATGCCGCCGAGATGCACGGCCAGACCTATCGCGGTGCGCCCTGCGGCGGCTTCGGTGACGTCTCGACCTTCAGCTTCTATCCCAACAAGCATGTCACGACAGGCGAAGGCGGCATGATCCTCACCGACGACGACGCGCTCGCCGATCGGCTGCAAGGCTATCGCAACCTCTGCTTTCAGCCGCAGCAGCGCTTCGTCCACGAGGAGCTCGGCTGGAACGCGCGCATGACCAATCTACAGGCGGCGCTTGGCGTCGCCCAGGTCGAGCGTCTGCCCCGCTCCGTCGAACTCAAGCGCCGCATCGGCCGGCTCTATGACGAGCATCTCGGCGGCCTCAACAGCATCCGCCGTCCGGTCGCCAGGACAAGCTATGCGGACAACATTTACTGGGTTTACGGCATCGTGTTGGGCGACGACGTGCCGTTCGATGCCCAGGAGGCGATGCGCCGACTCGGCGAAAAGGGCATCGGCACGCGGCCGTTCTTCTGGTGCATGCACGAGCAGCCGGTGCTGCGACGGATGGGCCTGATGCTCGACGAATCGCATCCGAATGCCGAAACCATTGCCCGTCGCGGTTTTTACCTGCCGAGTGGACTTGGCTTGACCGACCACGACATCGTGCGCTCCGCGCAGGCGCTTGAGGAGATCCTGTCGTGACTGTCTTCGCCGACTACGCGCCCTGGTACGACCTGCTCTATCGGGACAAGGACTACGCGGCCGAGACATCTTTCGTCGAGGCGCGCCTGCGCGACCATGGCGTCGCCTCGGGCAAGCTACTCGATCTCGGCTGCGGCACCGGCCTGCATGCGCTGGCCTTCGCCCGTCGGGGATGGAGCGTTGCCGGCGTCGATCTCAGCGATGAGATGATCGCAAGCGCCAAGGCGCGCGCCGCGAAGGCCGGGCTCTCGATTCCGTTCCGGCAGGGCGATGCCTGCGAGGCCGGCCCCGAACATGATTTCGACGCGGTGGTGTCGCTGTTCCACGTCGCGAGCTACCAGACCAGCCGCAATGCGCTGGCGGCGATGTTCCGCACGGCGCATGCCGCGCTGAAGCCGGGCGGCGTGTTCTTCTTCGATTACTGGTATGGCGGCGCCGTGCTGGCGCGAGGAGTCGAGACGCGCGTCAAGGTGATCGAGCAGAAGCCGCTGCGCCTCACCCGAATCGCGCAATCCGATCATGACGAGCAGGCCGCAACAGTCACCGTGAACTACACACTGTTCTGCGAGGAGACGGATCGCGGCACCATTCGTCGGGTCGATGAAGCGCACCACATGCGCTACTGGTTTCCCTTCGAGATTGACGCAGCGCTCGCGGGGAGCGGTTTTAAGCCCGCTACTCATGCCGCATGGCTGACGCAGGACGGGCCGAGTTCGAAGAGCTGGGCGGCCTACGCCATGGCGAAAAAGGCCGGCAAGCCGTGAGAGCGCTGCGCCTTGCCGTGATGCTGGAGCAGGCACTCGAGGTCGGTGGCGGCTTTCAGCAGCCTCTCAATGACCTGCTCTGGCTGCGCGATTGGGCAGCTAAGTCCGGCAACGAAATCGAGGTGTACTCGCCCTATCCGAAGACAATTGAGATCCTGAAGGAATTCGGCGTCACCGTCCGCCTGCTCAAATTCGGCGTGCTCGACTATCTCTTCCTTTTCCTGAAATATTGCCGACCGTTCGACCTGATCCAGATCGCGCTGAAGTTGAAATCGCCGTTCGAGCGCGCCTTGATCCGCGATGGCACCGACGTCGTGCATTTCACCTCGACCTCGAAGCGGCACTTGTTGCTGTATGAGCTGCCCTTCATCATCACGATCTTCGACGGCTGCCATCGCGATGCGCCGGAATTTCCTGAAGTCCGCACCTTCGGTGAATTCGAGCGACGTGAGATCCTGTTCCGCCTTGCGAGCACCAAGGCCGCCGTGGTGATCGTGAATGCGCCCGACCTGATCGATGGTCTCTCCCGCCGCTACGCCATGGAGCGGGATCGCGCGGTTTGTATCCCCTTCTCGCCTTCGGCCTATGTGAGCCAGTCCGCCCCCGCTGCCGGCGATGATGCGGCCGTGCTGGCAAAGTACCGGCTCGAGCCCGGTTACCTGTTCTATCCAGCGCAGTTCTGGCCGCACAAAAACCACATGACGCTGCTCGCAGCGCTCGCTCGTCTGCGCGAGCGTGGCGTTACCGAACGGCTGGTGCTTTGCGGCTCGGATCGCGGGGGACGCGGCAAGATCGATGCGGCGATCAAGAGCTGCGGTTTGTCGGATCAGGTCTCCATCATCGGCTTCATTGGATCTGCCGAACTCGGTGCGCTCTATCGCGGCGCGGCGGCGCTGGTGATGCCGAGCTATTTCGGCCCGACCAATCTGCCGCCCCTGGAAGCCTGGGCGGTCGGCACGCCCGTGATCTATCCGGAGGCATTCAAGGTGCAGGCCGGCGATGCCGCGATCCTGTTCGATTATGACGACCCGCGGTCGCTCGCGGACGCGATCGTCAGTCTCCGCACCGAGGGCACGCGCGAGCGCTTGAGCGCAGCGGGACATCAGCGGCTCGCGCAGTTTGCCGAGGAGACCAAGGCGGGTCAGGCACAATTCGCCCGCCATCTCGAGCGGCTGAAGCACCGGCTCGGGCTGACGCCGCGCTGAAATCTTCGCTATGCCGGCACCAGGACCCGCAGGCGCGCGCGCAGCGCCTCGCTCAGCAGCGGGCTTGCGAGTGCGCCAACCACAACCAGCCAGGCCGCGCATTCCACCATGAAATGCGAAATCCCGCTCCCCGGTATCAGCTCGGTGATCGCAAGACCGATCAGCCAGCCCGACGCCACAACGCCGGTTGCCATCAGCAGCAGGAAGGCAATGTGCCTAAATGGCTCGCGCAAGGTCTGCCGCATGATTCCCCATCCGAGCAGGCCGAACTGAAGCAGGATATCGCTCGCGACCATCGCAGCCGCGGCGCCGAGCGGTCCCAGCCGCGGGATCAGCACGAAGGACAGAGCCAAGAAGACGACAAGCTGCAACCCCTTGGTCCGGATCAGAAGCTCGCCGCGGTTGCTGTGACTGGCAAAGACCAGCGCCAGCAGCGAAGGCGCGACCGCGGCCGAGCCAAGCAACAGCATCAACGCGAGCAGACCATCATAGGGAATGCTGCCATGGGTCCACAACACGAAGAACTCGGACCAGAACGGCAACATGCCCGCAACGACTAGGCAGGCGAGCCCGGTTACGAACACCGAGCCATAAGCATAGTGGCGGCGGAGCCGCTCCTTGTCGCCGATCGCGTGGTCGTGGCCGAGCTCGGCGCCCAACGGCAGGGCGATCTGGAGACAGAGCCCACGCACCAGGCTTGCAATCACGCGCGTCAGCCCCCATTGCGCCACTGCGACACGATCGCTGACAAGAGCCGAGACCAGCAGCACCGGCACGTTGACGAGCGCGAGCTCGGCGATGTTGGTGACCGCGAAGGGCAGTGCGCGACCGAGCTGTCCGACACTCCAGCGCCATGATGGCACAACAGACGGTGACATTCCCGTACGGCGCATGAACGGAAACAACCGCGGCGCGTCGAAGGCGACGATGAAGATCGTGAACAGCAGCTGCATTAAGATGAAGGCGAGCGCCACTGCGAGCACGCTTCCGAACACGAAAAGTGCAACGAGCTGCGCGATCTGACCGAGCAGTAATGCGGCGTTTTGCAGCCAGATGATGCGGCCATATTGGCCGCGCACGCGATAGAGGCCGGAGGCGAGATTGGCGGGCAGGCTCATTAGCATACCCAGCGTCATCACCAGCATCGCGACATCGAAGGTCGGCGTCGCGTGAAAGCCGAGCACCGCCGAGGGCGGCGCGAGATAGACTGCCCCGCACAGCAACACGCCGAGACTTGCGACGATGGCGAGATAAATTCGCAGTGTGGCATGATAGAAGCGCGCGGTACGGCCGTCGCAGTCGGCAGAGGACCGGAACACCAGAAACCGGTTGATCGCGCGAAGCTGCAACCCCGAATCCGCCACGACCACTAGGCTACCAGCGGAAAAAATCGCAAGCCAAGCCGCGAGCAGCTCGCCGCTCCAGACATGCAGGAACGCCGGGATCAGCAGCAGTTGCTGGGTCAGTCCCAGCACCATCTGCACCAGGTTCGCCGACCAGCCGTGAACGAGCCGGCGCGCGCGCCCGGCAGCACCGATACCGCCAAAACCATCGGCCTTGCCGGGCGCGTCAGTCTGCGTGTCGGTCAAGCCGCGTCCTTCTCCCGACATAAGACGTTGAAGCCACGTCTTAAGGCGGTTGAGCGGCTTAGGCAATGGCGTCCGGATTTGCCGTGGTCGGCATGGTCAACTTGCCGCCCTCCGCAGCCACGGCGCCCGGACCAGCATCAGCGGCGGCGGCGCTTCGACGGGCTTCGGCGGGCCGCTGCACGTCAACCCCTTCGACCGGGGCAGCGGCGCGCGGCAGACGCGTCAAATTAAATCCGATGCGCCCCGCCTTCAATCTGCTCCAGGCATGCCCTCCCGTTCCGCATGTTGCGATTCGCGAAGCTGTTGCCTGAGGGCCAAATGGCTGAAATTGCAGGGAACCGTGAGTTGTCGCCCGATTTCCCCGCCTGCCATTGGCCGGAGAGGCCCAAAATCACCCTGACGCGGCCACTCGGGGCGTCGTCGAGTGCCATGGTCTGCGGCACCTGGACGTCGAGCTGGTCGACCGAACAGGAAGGGCGTGCCGGCCTCGAGATCGTAGAGCACCTTTTGCAGCGCGGGCTGCTCGAGCTCGCAGCTCACCACGAGGCCCGACGAAGCCGTCCTGGTCTCGCGCCTGACACATCGACCTGCGAGGACTGCACGGAGCCGCCCTGATTGCCGACCGCCGCCGCGACCACTGCAGCAGATTGGCGCCTGCCAACGACTCGTGACTATTGAAATCGACTGGGCTTTTGCGCAAGTGTGCACTCTCGCATAGTCGGTCTGGCGGGGTTCTATCGGCACAGCTGCGTGGCTTGTGACAAGGTATCGCACAATTCCGGGGCTGCGAGGGACACCATGAAGATACTTCGACTATTTGCCTGCACTTTCGGCGCGCTGTTCGCGCTCGCCAGTTTTGGAGGATCGCCCGTTGTGAATTCCAAAGCCAATGCGACTGAGAGCGCCAAGAAGATGCGCTCGCCGACGGTTCCGCGCGCGCGGGATCCTTCTGTGGCCGTGGCGGAGGAGTACGATGCTGCCCGCCGCAAGGACACGGTTGAAGCCTACCAGCTTTTCATCGCGCGCCATGGTGACGACCCGCTCGCCGCGAAGGCACGCGCCGACCTCCAGCGTCTGTCGCGCTAGGCCCGCCTCGCCCGTGCGAATGGTCAATGCCAGCGACGTCACCTGCTGTGGGGTTCTCAAAGGCCACGCCACCGTGACCCTGACGCATGGCCGCCAATCGATGCTTGCCGCATGATCTTTCGGCACTATGGTAGGCCCGCAATCTGTTCCCGGAGCCAACCACGATGCCATTTCCTCACGCTTCCGAAGCCCTGTCGCGGTTCACTGTGCTCGATCTGACCCGCGTCCGCTCCGGGCCCACCTGCGTGCGGCAACTCGCGGATTGGGGTGCGACCGTGATCAAGGTCGATGCGCTGACCGAGGATTCCGGCGGCGAGCAGCCCGGCGGACCGCGGCGGGGCTCCGACTTCCAGAATTTGCACCGCAACAAGCGGGCCATGGCCTTGAACCTGAAGGACCCGCGCGGGCTCGCCGTGTTCAAGCGCCTGGCCGCCAAGGCCGACGTCGTGGTCGAGAATTTCCGGCCCGACGTGAAGAAGAAACTCGGCATCGACTACGACAGCCTCGCGTCGATCAATCCGCGCATCGTGTATGGCAGCATCTCCGGCTTCGGCCAGGACGGCCCCTACCACAAGCGGCCTGGCTTCGATCAGATCGCACAAGGCATGGGCGGGCTGATGTCGATTACGGGGGCGCCGGGCGAAGGCCCGATGCGGGTTGGCATTCCCGTCGCCGACCTGACGGCCGGCCTGTTCTGCGCCATGGGCATCCTCACCGCGCTGCTCGAGCGCGAGGTTTCCGGCAAGGGCCAATGGGTGCAGACCTCGCTGCTTCAGGCCCAGATCTTCATGCTCGACTTCCAGGCCGCACGCTGGCTGATGGAGAAGGAGGTCGCCAAGCAGGCCGGCAACAACCATCCGACCAGCATCCCGACCGGCGTGTTCAAGACCTCCGACGGCTACATCAACATCGCCACGACAGGCGGCCGGATCTGGGAACGCTGCGCGCGGGCGATCGGCGCACCCGAGCTCTATGCCCATCCCGACTACGCAACCGCCCCTGCCCGCTCCAAGAACCGCGACGCGCTCAACGTCGAGATCGAGAAGCGCACCGTGACGAAATCGACCGAGACCTGGGTCCGCGAACTCAACGAGGCCGGCGTGCCCTGCGGGCCGATCTATGCGATCAACCAGATGTTCGAGGACGCCCAGGTCAGGTATCTCGGCATCGCGCAGGACGTGCCGAACGACGAGGGCCGCCACATCCGCTTGGTCGGCCAACCTGTGACGCTGTCGCGCACGCCGAGCAGGATAGTGGCGAGGCCGCCGGAATTCGGCGAGCAGACGGAGGAGGTTCTGAAAGAATTTGGCTTCGGCACAGAAGAGATTGCAAGGTTAAGAGAAGCCCAAGTCATCTGACGCGCTCTCTTGCTTGAGCTGCAGTGTTGAGCGCGCTCGGAAACGTCTTACCATGCAAACCATGAGGAACTATGGACAGCGAGCTTGGCTCATCTACGGTAGACAAAGAGTGGTACGGCTGGGCTCGTAATTTCTGGCGCTTTCCGACACAATTGAACTGGACAGCAACGAGCGACGTTCTCGCTGTGATCACGGTCGCATCGCTGCCGTGGTCCGCAACCATCACCTCTGTCTTCAGCGCCCTCTGGGTACTTAGCGTATTACCAAGGATACGGCTCGGAGAATTTGCTAGCCTCGTAGGCCGCTCTAGAAGCGGCTTTGCGGTGGCGCTGTTCGCGTTAGCTGCGATCGGTACTCTGTGGGCGACTGACGTTTCTTGGACTGCTCGACTGCGAGGCGTAAATCCTACGCTAAAGTTTCTTATGATGCCGTTCTTCCTATATCACTTTCGAAGGTCATCGCGATCAGCTTGGATTCCCGTAGGATTCCTTGCATCTTGCACTGTTCTCCTGGCTTTGTCGTGGGTCACAGCGTTTGTGCCCAATCTCACCTCGACAGCAAGTTTGCAGCCGGGCGTTCCAGTAAAGAATTACATCGATCAAAGCCAATCGTTTGCATTGTGTGCTGTGGTATTAGCTTGGCCGATCCTTGAACTTATCAAAGACCGAAAGATCCATTTGGCGCTGCCTCTGCTGGTGCTATCGGTTGCATTCCTTGCCAATCTGTCTTTCGTCGTACTCGCTCGGACAGCTCTAGTATACGTTCCGATCATGCTGTTTCTTTTCGGAGCATTTTATTTGCCGCGCTTACTTTTTTATGGAGCGATGGCATGTTGCATATTGCTTGCAGGGTCTGCTTGGCTTGCCTCACCCAATCTACAAAATCGGACGAATAGTATCTTGCTTGAATATTCAAAGTACGGTGCCGGCAATGATATAACGTCGACTGGATTGCGGCTCGAGTACTGGCGCAAGTCTCTCAGGTTCATTAGCGAAGCTCCAGTCGTTGGGCACGGCACAGGATCCACCCAAATGCTCTTTGATCGCGCCGCACTGGGTCAAACCGGGCTTAGCGCGCAGACGGTCAGCAATCCACACAATCAGACTCTCAACGTGGCCGTGCAGTGGGGGGGGATCGGGTTTGCCGCCCTATACGCAATGTGGATTTGTCATCTTAGCCTTTTTCGGGGTTCCGGCTTCTATCCATGGCTTGGTTTCATAGTCGTCGTGCAGAATGCGGTCAGTTCGCTGTTGAACTCGCATCTGTTCGATTTTGTGCCCGGCTGGATCTATGTGATCGGCGTTAGTCTCGCAGCAGGGAGAATGATTCGGCAGAGCGACGAATCTGCCGGACGATCACTGTCGAGAAGAACAGAAGGGCAGAATGAAGGAATGAAGTGCCGACTTTCCCCGTCAACGCGGATCACAGAATCGTCCCTAGCTGACCGACTTCCGAAACTCAGCCAAGTCGATACGGATGCAAGCGAAAAGAAGATTTAGCTTCCGGACAGATTGGGAAGTCTCTCCCGCCGTTTTTGGTATTCCGCTGCCTGAGCTGCTGCCGGTTTGATGGACACCGAGATTAGGTGTTTCATGATGACCTTGCCCCCAAGTTTTATCCAATCCTGAGTTCGCTCCGGCTGTTGGATTTGCCCGGTTGGGCGGTGGTAGCGACGGGAGCTGGCGCGGAGCCCTCGCATAGCGCAGCGCCAGATCCCGGCGCGGGTGGCAGGTAATTGCGAACTCGGACGGCGTCTTCCATCCGAGCCGCGAGTGTGGTCGTGCCTCGTTGTAATCGGCCCGCCAGCATCGGAGCGTGACGCGGGCCTGGGCCAGCGAGGTGAACAGCGTCTCGTTCAACAGTTCATCCCGCAGCCGACCGTTGATGGGGAAGACGGCCCCGCTCCCCCGGCGCCTGCGATATGCTGGCGATGGACGAACCCGCTGATAGGAGCAATCACCAATGAGAGCCGCGACAATTGGTTTGGACATCTCGAAGCACGTATTTCACATCCACGCAGTTGACAGCCAAGGCCAAGTGGCCAGTCGCTAACGCCTCCGGCGAAGTGAGATCATGTCGTTTTTCTCCTCACTCACCCCTTGCCTAGTCGGCATTGAGGCCTGCGCGACTGCCCATCACTGGGCGCGGGAGATTCGGCAGTTTGGACACGATGTGAGATTGATCCCACCAGCCTATGTTAAGCCTTACCTACGACGAGGAGCCAAGAATGATGCCGCTGACGCGGCCGCAATCTGCGAAGCGGTTAGCCGTCCCAATATGCGCTTTGTCCCGATCAAAAGCGCCGAGAACCAGGGCTTCTTGATGCTTCATCGTGCAAGAGGCTTGCTGGTCCGCCAACGCACCATGACAGCTTGCGCCATTCGACTCACTTTGCTGAGTTCGGAATCATTGTCGGGCAAGGCCGGGCAACGAATGGATGGTCTGGTGGACTTGTTGGACGACGAAGATCTGACGCTGCCGGCTCACGCCCGCATCGCACTTGCCTTGCTTGTGAACCAACTGAGGGAATTGGACCGACAGGTTGAGGCCATCGAACGTGAGCTGGCTCGGATCCAGAGCGCAAATCCGATGGCGAAGTTGCTGTCCTCGATTCCCGGCATCGGCCCCATAACGGCTACGGCCCTAGTCGCAACCGTGCCGGACGCGACCATGTTCCGCTCCGGGCGGGAGTTCGCGGCCTGGCTTGGCCTGACGCCTAAGCAGAATTCTACCGGCGGGAAGGATCGGCCTGGCCGGATTACAAAACAAGGCGATTCCTATCTCAGGCACTTGCTTGTCATCGGAGCACGTAACGTTGTTCGGTACCCAAAGGCACGCTCCCGGGTTGGAGGTGGCTGGATCGAAGCCCTGCTTGCACGGCGTCGGCCCATGGTCGTCGCCATCGCCGTTGCCAACAAGTTGGCCCGGATCGTCTGGGCGATGATGACGACCGGAGAACTCTATCGGCCAAAGCTCGCGGCCTAACTTTCCGCGTGTAATGGCGACCTGATGGTGTGAGGGCAAATGACAGCATGATGGACACCGGCGGAGCTGGGGATCGAGCAAGCCCGAAGAGCTTTAAGCGCAACAAGCGCGACCCGTTGATGAGGCCTCGATCCGCGATCTCCATCAGGGCCAGCGGCCATGGTATCGGTCGCACTAACAGGCCGTATACATGAACGCACCCGACCGGTATTCAAAGTGCTGCTAAAACCCCTTGCATCCGCGGGGCCGTCTTTACATGAAGCTCTCGATGAAGGCATTCTGCATGGGCTTGCCCGGCGCGATGTAATGCCATGCAACACGGCTCTGATCGGCCCACGTCAGGATGGCGTTGCTGGTGAACTCGCTGCCGTTGTCGCTGACCACCATCTTCGGCCTGCCGCGTTCCATCACCAGCCGGTCCAGCTCCCGCGCTACGCGGGTGCCGGAGAGCGAGGTGTCGGCTACCAGCGCGAGGCACTCGCGGGTGCAATCATCAACGACGGTAAGCATACGGAAGCGGCGGCCATCGGTGAGTTGATCCGACACGAAGTCGAGCGACCAGCGCTCGTTCGGCGCCATCGGCACCATCATCGGCGCCCGGGTCCCGATCGCCCGCTTGCGCCCGCCACGGCGGCGCACCGTAAACCTCTCTTCCCGGTACAGCCGGAACAGTTTCTTGTGGTTGATCAGATAGCCCTCCCGCTTGAGCAGAACGTGCAGGCGCCGATAGCCGAAGCGGCGACGCTCCAGAGCGATCGCCCGCATGCGCTGGCGAACGCCGGCATCGTCCGCCCGGGTCGTCCGATATCTCATGGTCATGCGGCAGCAGCCGATGGCTTTACACGCCCGCCGTTCGCTCATCCCGTGGGCATCCACGAGATGCGGTCGCAGTCAGGTAAGGACCGAGCGTGCCTTAAGCATGATCGCCTGACTTTGCCCCCGTGCAAAACACTCTGCTCTGCCAAGCAAGCCTTATTTAATGAACCACGAAATTGCATAATGTCTGGCTGCGAGACCGGAAGATAAGACCGAGGCGCCGGACAGGGGCGGAAATTGACCGCTTACTGGCATCTCGATAACCTCGCTCAAATGCCACTTTCCAGTCAGTGCAAGGGGCAACATGGCCGATCGAAATACCTCTCACATAGTCTGCCAGTCGGTTTACTTACGTTCCATACGAGCCGCCGCCAGGCCGGAGACGGGGCAATTCTCATGTAGTGCTTGTGGCGAGACCATAGCGCAATGGCATACGTCGTACGTGCCTATCTACACGATGAGCGACCAAGTAATCTTATCGCCGCCCATCGAGCCGCCTCGTAACACAAAGTTGGCTTTTGCGGAGGCTATAGCGAACGAGAACCGAACCACCGATTTTCTGGCTCCCTCGCGCACCATAATCCGAATGCCGATCTTCTCGAGAGCGTAGCCGACCACGCCGAAGCCGAGCGAAACCACCATAGCGAACATCGCGTTCTAGTTCCGTAGGCTAACACAAGACACCACGATTATCGACGCGCCCGCGCAATAAGCCGGCGAGGGGGCGAGCCGGAAACGACAAAGCCCGGCGCGAGGCCGGGCTTTGCTTCTTTGTTTGACGCCCTCGTTTGGTTCAATACCTTGCGACAACCGGGCCGCCGAAACGATAGTTGATCCTGGCCGTGACCATGTCGATATCCTGACCAATACGATCGGTCCTCGTCACAGCGAAAGGCGCGGTTGTAGATGTAAAGGTGATGTTTCGATCATCCATGAAGACATGGTTGTACTCGATACCTACCGACCAGTTGGGGCTAAAGGCGAACTCGCCACCCACGCCAACGGTAGCGCCCCAACGCGTTTCGGACGCGTGATCGACATTCGGATTTGCGATAGCCGCGTTGACGATAAAGCCATCGTAGTTGTCGTGAGCAACGGCCGCACCGCCCTTGACGTACAGAAGGACATTGTTCCAGGCGTAGCCGATCTGCCCGGTGAACAACCCGATCGCATCTATCTTCGATTGATTGGTGCTATCCCCGGCTACACGGAAGAAGTTGTTGCTTACGTTCGACCCTTTGAGGTTTGCCCAGTCGCCCTGCGCTTCGAGTCCGAATACCCAGCTTGCATTCTGCCACCGATAGCCGATCTGGCCACCAGCGACTGCCCCGCTCGCATTGTGACATCCCTCAGCAAAGGGCGTGGCAAGCGCGACAGCGCCGACCGCGGTGAGGTCCCAGCACTTGTGGCTCCAGCCACCGCCACCGTTCAGACCGAGGTAGAAGCCGCTCCAGTTATAGGCTGCGGCCACGACCGGAGGCGGTGCTTTGGTGTATGGCCGAGCGGCAAGATCCGCCGCGTTGGCGGGAACAGACATAGCAAGGGCGGCCACTCCAGCCGCGACAACCAACAAATGCTTCATTTTGGTTTCTCCGAAGCCGGCATATTTGAACGTCAGAAACAATTTCCAGCCAAAACTCATTGCCGATTTTATCTAAATCGCAAGAAGTGGCTGTAACCTGGCGGCCACACGTGTCCAGATTCAGCGTCAGTTCAACCGGCTCTAACCACGAACCGGAGCTCGAGCCCAGCCTGGTCAAGACATCTGTCGAAGCTAATACAGCCCGCTGCCCCGACATCCTTGATCGAGCCTTCGCGCCGCGGCAGGAGCAACAATGTCCGACAGATTAGGCATCTAAATACCGCTCCTATCGGCCGGGGGTTTTCGAGCGCGCCTCCACTCGATGCTGGCGAGCAGGCCGTCGATCACGGGCCAGAACAGCAGCACGATCGCCAGCGTCGTGATCGAGCCGACGAGGCCGTTCGACCAGAACACCCCGAGGTTCCCGCCCGAGCCGATCATCGACAGGCGGAAGGCATCCTCGGCCCGGTTGCCGAGCACGAGCGCTAAGGTGAACGGGGCCAAGGGAATGCCGATCTTCTTGAAGACGTAACCGACCACGCCGAAGCCGAGCATCAGCCAGATGTCGAACATCGCGTTCTGGATCGCGTAGGCGCCGATGGCGCAGGACACCACGATCATCGGCGCCACCGCGGCGAACGGCACGCGCATGATCGAGGCGAAGATCGGCACCGTCGTCAGCACCAGCACGAGGCCGACGACATTGCCGAGATACATCGAGGCGATCAGGCCCCAGACGAAGTCCTTGTGCTCCACGAACAGCAGCGGCCCGGGATTGAGCCCCCACACCATCAACCCGCCGAGCAGGATCGCGGCCGTTCCGGAGCCGGGGATGCCGAGCGCCAGCATCGGCAGCAGCGCCGAAGTGCCGGAGGCGTGCGCCGCCGTCTCCGGCGCGAACACGCCCTCGATGCGACCCTTGCCGAAGCTCTCGGGATCCTTGGCAAAGCGTTTTGCCAGATTGTAACCCGTGAAGGACGCCGCGATCGCGCCGCCCGGCGTGATCCCGAGCCAGCAGCCGATGAAGGAGGAACGCAGCAGCGTCACCCAATATCTCGGCAGATCCTTCCAGACACCGAGCACCACGCGCAGCGAAATGCTCGCCGCGTGGCCGCGCAGCGCCAGCCGCTCCTCCATGGTCAACAGGATCTCGCTGATGCCGAACAGGCCGATGACGGCAACGAGGAAGTTGATCCCGCGCAGGAGCTCGGACGAGCCGAAGGTCATCCGCAGCTGGCCCGAAACCGTATCCATGCCGACGCCGGCGAGCAGAAGGCCGAGCGACATCGAGATGACAGTCTTGTGCTTGGCTTCGCGTCCCAATCCGACGAAGGAGCAGAAGGTCAGGAGATACACCGCGAAGAACTCAGGCGGGCCGAACTTCAGCGCAAAGGACGAGATCATCGGCGCGAGGAACGTGATGAGCAGCACCGCGACCAGCGACCCGATGAAGGACGACGTGAACGCCGCGGTCAGCGCTTCTGCCGCCCTGCCCTGCTGGGCCATTGGATAGCCGTCGAAGGTGGTTGCGACCGACCAGGCTTCTCCGGGGATGTTGAACAGGATCGAGGTGATCGCGCCGCCGAACAGCGCGCCCCAATAGATGCAGGACAGCATCACGATGGCCGAGGTCGGGTCCATCGTGAAGGTGAGCGGCAAAAGGATCGCAACGCCGTTGGGGCCGCCGAGGCCGGGCAGCACGCCGACGAAAATGCCGAGCACTAAGCCCACCAACATCGGCACGAGCGTCTTCCACGTCAGCAGGACGGCAAAGCCGTGAAGCAGCAGACCAAAGGCTTCCATCGCGCGCCCGCCCTAGTGGCCGAAGGCCGCTTCGAGCGGCCCCTTCGGCATGATGACGTCGAAGACGATGTCGAAGGTGACGAACATGATCGCCGTGAACAGCAAAGCTGTGAGAAGCGATTTCCACAGCGCGATCTTGCCGACGAGGCGCATGAAGCCCGAGATCAAGAGGAAGCTCGCGACGTAGAGGCCGAGGAACTGCGTCACCAGGCAGAACAGCAGCGTCGGCACGAACACCGCCATGACGCGGCGTGCCTGCGCGCGCGTGACGAAGGTCTCGATGGCTTCGCGGCGCGCAAGCAGCGCCGAGATCAAGCCATAGAGGCTGCCGCCCGCAAGGACGAGGGAGAGATAGAACGGGAAATAGCCCGGCTCGGGCCCGGTCGAATCCCAGGAGGCGCCGCTGCGCCAATTGTCGTAGCCGAGGATTGCGGCGAGCGCGAGCAGCAGCAGGCAGACGATGATTTCGACCGTACGGATGCTCGTGACGGAGGGGGAGTTGTCTTCAGGCGCGGTCGGATCGTCGACGACAATTTCTAGATCGGTTTGGGACATGAGTGAGCGAAGCTGTAGCCAATCCCCTCTCCCCGGTTGCGGGGAGAGGGTTAGGGTGAGGGGGATCTCCAAGGGAACGGAGAGGGTTAAACTCGCTGAGAGCTCTCCTCACCCGGATTGCATCTTCGACGCAATCCGACCTCTCCCCGCACGCGGGGCGAGGTGACCGGGTTACTTCGCGACGAAGCCGGCTTCCGTCATCAGCGACTTGTTCTGGGCATCGTCCTCTTCGAGGAATTGCACCATGTCCTTGCCGGTGAGGAAGATCGGCTTCAACGCCTGCTTTTCCATGTACTCCTTGTATTCGGCGGTCTGCGTCACCTTGTGGAACAGCTCGACATAGAACGCCTGCTGCTCCGGCGTCACCTTGCCGGGCAGGAACATCGCACGCAGCATCAGGTACTGGACGTCGATGCCCTCTTCCTTGCAGGTCGGGATGTCGGCCCAAGACTGCGCGTCCGTCACCTTGCTGGTGTAGGAGATGCGCTCCTTGTCGAACACGCAGAGCGGACGCACCTGGCCGGCGCGCCAGACTTCGAGATTCTCGCTCGGGTTGTTGACGTTGGATTCGGTGTGGTTTCCGACGAGCTGCGTCGCGGCCTCGCCGCCGGACTTGTATGGCAGATAGGAGAATTTCGCGCCTGTCTTCTGCTCGAGGAAGACCGTCAGCACGTGATCCTCGCGCCTGGAGCCGGTGCCGCCCATCTTGAACGGCGAGCTTGCGGCCTTCGCGGCCGCGACGAATTCCTTCACCGTCTTCGGGCCGGCGCTGTTGTCCCACAGCACGAACTGGTCGAGCGCGATCACAGAAACCGGGGTCAGTTCGCGCCAGTTGAACGGGATCTTGGCCGAGAGCGGCAGCATGTAGATCAGCGAATAGGCGATCAGCACCTTGTTCGGATCACCAACGCTGGACTTCATGTACATCAACGCTTCAGCACCGGACGCACCGCCCTTGAGCGAGACGACCATGGGCTGCTTCATCAGATTGTTCTTCTGAATCGCGGCCTGCATCATCCGAGCCATCTGATCGGAGGCGCCCCCCGCGCCCGCCGCCACCACGATCTCGACGGGTTTCGTCGGTTCCCAGCCGGCGACGGCCGGCGCAACCCAAAGCGCAGCCGCCAAGGTGATTGCGGCCTTCATTCCATGTGCCACGCGTCTTCCCCAACTTCTTCTTGTAATTGGAAATTCAGAGCTGAGTTCAATCCGCATTGTGCTGACAAATGCGGCCGAGTTCAAGTTATCCGCTATCACGCACGTTATGACTTTGGAATGAGATACGTCTCGCATGAAAAAGAGCAGTACCGGACGCGTCTTGGGGATTCCAACGCATTGGCAGCGGGCGGCAGGTCCGCATATGGGCACAGGCAACAAGTAAGTATCGCGGCATCGATTGTCGGCCTCGCGCAAACGCTGGGCAAGCGCCGAAGACGGCGCCAGCACCGCACCGTCACAGCCGCTAGGCAAAGCGACGACGGCAAGATAGATCCGCTGATATCCGAAGTTCCGTCAACCAGAAATCTTCATTAGCTGTTTCAGTTGCTTGGCTTAAGTTTACTTCCGGTCATTGATGGTCGTGGAAGCAATAGGATTCAGGAGCGACGGTGCATTGCCGCCGGCCGCAGGCAGTGTCGTCGGGCTTGGATCAGGGGCTCGCCAGGACTGGGACACGTCCGAAGGATGCTCCTGCTCCCCCGGACCAAGCAACGACGGCGCCGATCTAACCGTCACCCGCGAGACTTCGCGCGGTGGAGTTTGTGCTTCTTGATCCGGCTGCTTATCGACGCGCGGTTTATCCGCAAGTCGTAACTGCGCAAGCACTTCGCCTTCGGACAGGCGCTAAAACCGAGCGCGCTCCCCTACCTGCGATTCACTTACAAAAATCCGAACCCGACCGACACCCTCGACTTCACGATAGCGGTTTAACTCGGCTCGAGTTTCAGGGTCCGATTTCGCCCATGTCAACCAGTCGAAGCGATTCGTGCTGAAGAGATAGGTGTCGACCAAAACTACATCGGGACGCCCGTCCCGCAGTCCGTTCAGCAGTTGACGTCGCTCAAAGGCAATAATGTTGTCCAATTTTACTCGAATGTCGTCGCTTAATTGCGGATCTTGCTCGCGCAAGATTGCGCCGGCGGCTAAGAGCTGGGCACAGGAACTCCCCACCCAAACCCCGTCGAGTTCGCGCACAAGCGGATGTCCCAGACCTATGTGGTCGGTGATCGTCAGCAGGCGCGGATGCTTCACGAGGGCTTCGACACGCAGCTCCAGCGGTGGGAAACCAGGCGCCGGTTTCGACAAAAAAATGCCGATGAGAAGAATGATAAAGCAGCCTGCAGCTACGACCGACGTGCTCGCCCTGTTCCTCCAGTACAGCAGCAGAGGCCCTGAAACCGCGAACACACAAAGGGCAAGAGCTGTATATGGCCATGCCTTACCCTGTGCCAAAAAGGAAGCAGCTCCCCCAACCGATGCGGCGAGCCAAGGCGCTGCCTCACTCCAGGTCATGACCTTGTGAGAAGCTGCGATGCGCAAAAACCCGAGCGAAGCGCCTATCACGGAGATCGGAATAACAACTAGACTGCCAAATTCCCTTCTGATCGGCAGATATGCTTCCGTAACCATTGGAGCATAGTTAAACAAATAGGCAGGGAAGAAGGCGGCGACGAACGCCGCATAGCTGATTGCGGTGGCAGCGGCTGCCGATGCTTCGATCGTCAGCAGCGGCCTGATCGAGCGTTGACGCATGATAGCGACGACGATCGGAAAACCGATGACTAGAGCGAAGAAGGGCTTGATGCTGATGGCTAGCCCCGCCCCCAGTCCTGCAAGGATGGCGATTGGCCCGGGGTTCAGGCATCTCCAACGTATCGCGGTCATGGCCACAAAGGGCGTCAGCGCTACTACAGCAATATGTTCGCGTTGTCCAAATGTGGCACCAGGAAGCACTGCCAGTAGAAGTGCAAAGCACCACGCCAAGAGATTCCGGTCTTTGGTTTCATACCGCGCATGCTTGGCCGCGCGGTCGATTACGAGGAGCGTACTGAGGATCCCGCCGATCACGAGAACGATCACGATGAATTCAGGAGGGGCGCCAGTCATGCCGGCCAGAATCGCGGCGGGCATGTACATGTAGACCGATAAAGGCGGGTTAGACTCGAAAAGATCGACTCCAAGCTTTTTGCCGGCGAGAATCTTTTCGTTCACGGTAAGCAGCCAGCCCAAGTCCGCGTTGAGCACCATGGGTATCTGGGCCAACATGACCGACACAAGAATCGCTGCAACAACGGTCCAGCGCAAATACACACTAGGGTAGTTCCAATGTAATCTTTCAACCAATGCCATGCACGCCAATCTCGGCGGGAAAGGTTAAAGAAAGTTGCATCAAAACTGCTGAGCTCGCGTAGCTCGCCGGCGTGCACCGATTTGAGGCGTATCAAAGTGCGCCATGCGAAAGCCGCATGCGCCGCTATGCGTCGCTGCTGCAGCTGCTACCATCAGCGTTCTGCAGATCCCAAAAGCTGCATGGCCGCCTGCTTAATGCCACGGCAGGCTCTTTTCTGTTCGCACCACGTCATTAGCCTGTTACCGAATAGGATGTACGATTGGGATCGCGCCGCAAGCCCCGAAGGCTCGACGCCCTAGTGATCGCCGCCCCTGCCCCCGGATGGATTGACAACTTCCGCAAAGAGCGAGGCGGCGATCCGGGGGGCGGACGTAAATCAAAACGATGCGAAGTTATCTACGACCGTGGCGGCGCTTTGGCAGTATTAAACGGCCCGCCAGCGTGAGCCGGCTGGCACATCTGCTCAACACTTCAGCCGCCGGCGGTAGCGTCATCGGCCGCTGCCGATCGCGCTCCGTGGGTCGGCGACGGCGCTTCACGAGCCGCCCACCGCTGTCCAACCAGCCCGCACCGCGACCGATGGCGGCGCTTCACGTGGTTTCGGCCTTGGTCAGGAGCGATTGACGGGTAGCAGCCTGCTCTCGATGGCGTTCCCTAGTGGTGTTGCTCGAACTCCGTGTCCGACACCGCGATTTCAGGTAACGGAATTGGCTCGACCGGCGGCGGAATGTTCGTCGGAGCGCAAAACACCGACGCCAACACAATGAGCGCGTCGCCAAATCGAGGGCATCGCCAAATCGAGTTTAGATACAAACAAATGGCTTCGGCATTAGGGTAGATGGCAGTGAAGGAACTGGCGCGGTCCATATGACTGCACGTGACACCATGGTTGGCGCAAACAGCGGCAATGGTCTTTGGTCCATCGCGCCGCAAGAAGCATCAATCAATCGAAACATGGCTGATCGAACGAGCCTTCTTAATGAGTCTGGAATTGGCGTTCCATCAGAGGGCACGCCATCAGCTGTGCTGATGAGCAGGAGCGTTGTCACGGGCGACGTCACCGGCATCGGCTTTGTGACTCGCTTGTCGCTGTCGACACACAAGACTAACGCAATTCTTTTCTACATTGGACGCGATGGAGTGCAAGCCGGATCGTGTCGCCGCAATAGCGTGAACATTTGTTTCAGTGACGCGCTGGTCTTGGTCGGAAACCAACCGACCGCAGTAAAGGTGTTCACCAGAGCTGCGCCGTCGAAGCGAGGGGCGCAGGTTCTCTGGGGTTATCGACTGTTCCGTAATCCCAAGGGCTGATCCGGCGCAACTGCTGTCGAACTGGCCCGCCGGTGGACGCCTGACAGTCGAACGTAGGGACCGACAACTTCCGAGAGTTATTTGCCCTTCCAGTTGGGCGTGCGCTTGTTGAGGAAGGCGTCCATGCCCTCGCGGAAATCTTCGCTCATATAGGCTTTGAGGATGAGATCCTCGCCCTGTTCACGCGATAGCGTCGGACGGATGCGGCGCACCGCTTCCTTGGTCGTCTCTAGCGTCAGCGGCGCATGGCTCGCGACGAGCTTTGCAGTCTCGTCGGCGCGGCGCTGAAGCGTCTCGACATCGGGCACGATTTCGGTGAGCAAGCCGAGCGACAGCGCTTCCTGCGCCTCGACCAGGCGCGCCCTGAAGATCAGATCCTTGGTGCGGGCGGGGCCGACCAGCGAGACGACGCGGCTGATGTTCGACATCGACAGGCAGTTGCCGAGCGTGCGCGCGATCGGAAAGCCCATCCGCGTGGTCTCGGTGCCGATGCGAAGGTCGCAGCAGGCGGCGATGCCGGCGCCACCGCCGGTGCAGGCGCCCGCGATGGCCGCGATCACGGGCACGCGGCACCGCTCGAGCGTGCCGAGCACGCGATCGATCCGCGCCTCGTAGTCGAGCGCGTCCTGCGGGGTCTTGAAGGCGCGGAACTGGGAAATGTCGGTGCCGGAGGCGAACGCCTTGTCGCCGGCGCCGGTGAGGATCAGCGCCTTGATCGAACGATCGGCGTTGATCTCCTGACAGATCTCCGCCATGCGGTCATACATGGCGAAGGTCATGGCGTTGCGTGCCTGGGGCCGGTTGAAGGTGATCCGCGCGATGCCGTCCGTGACGGAGTAGAGCAGGTCTTCGTTAGCAGTCGTCGGTGCGTTCATCGCGCTTTTCACCTTCCAAGCTAGTTCAGGCCACCTGAGCCTTGGTCATCGGCACCGCGTCGCGTCCCTTCAGGACGTCCATCGCCGCCAGCACACCGCCGCTCCGGTGCGGAATCTTTGCAAGATCCAGGCCCATCTCGACGCCGGCGAGCGTGCCCATCAGCATCAGATCGTTGAAATGGCCGATATGGCCGATGCGGAACACCTTGCCCTTGACCTTGTTGAGGCCGGTGCCGAGCGACATGTCGAAGTTCTCCAGCACGACCTTGCGGAAGGCGTCGGCATCATGGCCGTCAGGCACGCGCACGCCGGTCAGCGCCGGCGAATGCGCCGCCGGATCGACGCACTGCGTCTCGAGGCCCCAGACCTTGGCCGCGGCGCGCGTCGCTGCGCTGTGGCGCTTGTGGCGGGACCAGACGTTCTCGAGGCCCTCCTCTTCCAGCATCTTGACGGCCTCACGCAGGCCCATCAGCAGATTGGTGGCCGGGGTGTAGGGGAACGTGCCGAGCTTGTTGAAGGAGATGACCTCCTGCCAGTCCCAATAGGAGCGCATGCCCTCGTTGGCCTTGGCAACGCTGAGCGCCTTTTCCGACACGGCGTTGAAGCCGAGGCCCGGCGGCAGCATCAGGCCCTTCTGCGAACCCGCGACCGAAACGTCGATGCCCCAGGCGTCGTGCTCATACTCCATCGACCCCAGGCCGGAGATGGTGTCGACCATCAGCAGCGCCGGATGCTTGACGCGATCGAGCAGCTTGCGAACCTCCAAGGGCGGCGTCACGCAGCCGGTCGAAGTCTCGTTATGGACGACGCAGACCGCCTTGATCGCATGCTGCTTGTCGGCGCTCAAACGCTTCTCGATCTCGGCGAGATCGGCCCCATGGCGCCAGTCGCTCGGGATGAAGTCGACATCGAGCTTGAACTTGTCGGCGATGCCGCGCCACAGCACGGCAAACTGTCCGGTCTCGCACATCAACACCTTGTCGCCGGGCTTGAGCACGTTGACCATCGCCGCTTCCCAGGCGCCGGTGCCGGACGAGGGGAAGATGATGACGGGCTGCTTGGTGCGGAACACTCGCTGCATCGCGGCAAGCGCGGCAAAACCGAGCTCGGCGAACTCCGCACCGCGGTGGTCCAGGGTCGGCATGTCCATCGCCCGCAGCACCCGGTCGGGCACGTTGGTCGGTCCTGGAATCTGTAGAAAATGCCTTCCAGTGTGCACGGTCATCGGCGTCCTTCCCGGTCTTTGAGTCTGTATTGCCCTGAGCACGACAGCCCCATCGGGGGCCTCAGCGAGCCGTTCGCATATCACTATTCGACCGGCTTGTCCCTCGACTAAGGATGGCCGTCAATGCACAGGAAGCATCGCTCGCCTTGCAAACGGCGGTGGCAGTAGGCAAGACGGTGCCCGCGAACAGACGAGAGCGGACCATGGCAGCGGAAGTGGCCGGAAAACCACAAGAATCGGCCCAAAAGCACCGCCTGTCGGCACGCCTCGCCCGGGAAATTACCGGCGACGTCCTGTTCGACGGTTTCAGCCGCGGCCGCTACGCCACCGACGCCTCGTTCTACCAGATCATGCCGTCAGGCGTGGTCGTCCCCAGAACCATGGACGAGGCCTTGCTGGCCCTGGCGATTGCCCGCGACGAGGGCGCGAAGGTCACCCCGCGCGGCGGCGGCACTTCGCAATGCGGCCAGACCGTCAATGACGGGCTCGTGGTCGATCTGTCGAAGCACCTCAACAGGATGCTGTCGCTCGACGTCGAAGGCCGTACCTGCGTGGTCGAGCCGGGCATCGTGCTCGACGACCTCAACCGCCAGCTCAAAAAACACGGCCTGTGGTTTCCGGTCGACGTCTCCACGGCCTCGCGCGCCACCATCGGCGGCATGGCCGGCAACAATTCCTGCGGCGGCCGCTCGCTTCGCTACGGCACCATGCGCGACAATACGCTGTCGCTGGAGGCTTCGCTTGCCGACGGCACGCTGAGCCGGTTTGGCGAGGTCTCGCGCGATCTCTCCGAACTCGACGCCGGCGCCATGCGCAACCTGTTCCGCGACATGCTCGATCTCGGCGCGCGCGAGGCCGACGAGATCGCCGCGCGCTTCCCCAAGGTGCAGCGCCGCGTCGGCGGCTACAATCTCGATGCGCTGGTGCCGCGTAATGCACCCAACAACATGGCGCATCTCTTGGTCGGCTCCGAAGGCACGCTTGCGTTCACCACCAAGGTCGAACTGAAGCTGTGGCCCGTGATCCGCAACAAGGCGCTCGGCGTCTGCCATTTCGGCAGCTTCTACGAGGCCATGGATGCGGCCCAGCACCTGGTCAAGCTGAAGCCGATCGCGGTCGAGCTGGTCGATCGCACCATGATCGCGCTCGGCCGCGACATCGCGATGTTCCGGCCGATCATCGATGCGGCGATCAAGGGCGATCCGGATGCCGTGCTGGTGGTCGAATTCGCCGAGGAGGACCAGGCGGACAATCTGCAACGCCTGAAGCAGCTCGGCGAGCTGATGGGCGATCTCGGCTTCGGCTGGAACAACGGGCCGCGCAAATGGGGCGGCGTGGTCGAGATAGCGGAGCCGGCACTGCAGCGCGGCATCGCCGATTTCCGCGCGGCCGGCCTCAACGTGATGATGTCGATGAAGCAGGAGGGCAAGCCGGTCTCCTTCGTCGAGGACTGCGCCGTGCCGCTGCCGCATCTCGCCGACTACACACAGCGCCTGAACGAGGTGTTCGCCAAGCACGGCACCAGCGGCACGATGTATGCGCACGCCTCCGAAGGCTGCCTGCATGTCCGTCCCGTGCTGAACCTCAAGCTCGAAAAAGACGTCAAGGCGATGCGCGCCATCGCGGAGGAAGCCTTCGCGCTGGTGCGCGAATACAAGGGCTCGCATTCCGGCGAGCATGGCGACGGCCTGGTGCGCTCCGAGTTCCACGAGAGCATGTTCGGCGAGCGCCTCGTCGCCGACTTCCGCGAGGTGAAGAGGCGCTTCGATCCCGCTGGCGTGCTCAATCCGGGCAAGATCGTCGACGCGCCCAGGATGGACGACCGCTCGCTGTTCCGCTTCAAGCCGGGCTATCGCGTCGCCGACCTCAAGACCAGGCTCGACTGGTCGGCCTGGCCCGGCGCCGGCGGCGGTTTCCAGGGCGCGGTCGAGATGTGCAACAACAACGGCGCCTGCCGCAAGCTCGAGGGCGGCGTGATGTGCCCGTCCTACCGCGCCACCCGCAACGAGAAGGACCTCACGCGAGGCCGCGCCAACACGCTGCGGCTGGCGATCTCGGGCCAACTCGGCCCTGATGCACTGTCCTCCGACGAGATGATGGAGACCCTCAAGCTCTGCGTCTCCTGCAAGGCCTGCCGCCACGAATGCCCAACCGGCGTCGACATGGCCAAGATGAAGATCGAGGTGCTGGCGGCACGCGCGGCCTCGCATGGCCTGACGCTGCGCGACCGCCTGGTCGGGTATCTGCCGCGCTATGCCGGCCTCGCCTCGCGCCTCGCGCCGCTCGCGAACTTGCGCAACCATAGCCCGCTGCTGCGAAAGCTGTTCGAGCGCGTTGCCGGCATCAGCGCGCGCCGCGCCCTTCCCGCCTTCCGCCGCGACGTGTTCGTGCCGCCGGCCGAAGCGGTCGGTCCGGAGACCGGCCGCGAGGTCGTGCTGTTCGCCGACACCTTCAATCGCATCTACGAGCGCGAAAACCTCGAAGCCGCGCTGCGCGTGCTCGCGGCCGGCGGCTATCGCGTGCACCTGCCCAGACCCGCGAGCGGCAGCCGCCCGCTGTGCTGCGGCCGCACCTTCCTGTCTGCCGGGCTCGTCGATGAAGCCAGGTCCGAGCTCGACCGTCTCGTCGCCGCCTTCGCGCCCTTCGCCGCCCGCGGCGTGCCGATCGTCGGCCTCGAGCCGAGCTGCCTCTTGACACTGCGCGACGAACTCGCCTCGCTGCGCCAGGACAGCGACGCCAAGGCGGTTGGCGCGCGCGCGCTCACCTTCGAGGAATTCCTGGTGCGCGAGGCCGAGGCCGGCCGGCTGCAATTGCCGCTCGGCACCGTCACTGAAAAGGCTGTCGTCCACGGCCATTGCCACCAAAAATCCTTCGGCGCCTTCAGGCCGGTCGAGCAGGTGCTGCGCTTCGTGCCCGGCCTCGAGGTCGAGACGATCGAATCGAGCTGTTGCGGCATGGCCGGCGCGTTCGGCTATGGCACTGAGACCTATGACGCCTCGATCGAGATGGCCGAGTTGTCGTTGCTGCCAGCGATACGCCGCGCCGACCAGGCCACGCTGGTCGTCGCCGACGGCACCTCCTGCCGCCACCAGATCCACGACGGCGCGCAGCGCGAGGCGCTTCACGTCGCCCGCGTGCTGGCGATGAGCCTCGACCGCGCCGAAACCAAACCCGCTTCTCCAGCTGCAAAGGAACCCGGTCATGGCTGACCTCACGCTCGACACCGCCCGAAAGATCCTCGACGCCGCCTTCGCCAAATCCGCCGAGCTGAAGCTGAAGCCGCTGGTCGTCACCATCCTGGACGCACGCGGCGTGCTCAAGATCGCGGCCGCGCAGGACGGCACCAGCCTGATGCGCGCCGAGATCGCCCACGGCAAGGCCTACGGCGCCCTTGCGATGGGCATGGGTTCGCGTGCGCTGTATCAGCGCGCCCAGGAGCAGGCCTATTTCATCGACGCCGTGAACACCATCGCCAAGGGCGCGCTGGTCCCGGTCCCCGGCGGCGTGCTGATCATGGACGGCACCACCCTCCTCGGCGCCGTCGGCGTCTCCGGCGACACCTCGGACAATGACGAGGCCTGCGCGGTCGCTGGTATCCAGGCCGCTCGCCTGAAGGCCAACGCGGGATAGCGATGTCGCTCCACTTGAGCGCTGCGCACCCTAAAATGTCGCCCGTGGGATTTTGCGACTGCACCTCTCCCCTTCGCTTGGGCGAAGAGACCGAAGCGCTTCTGCTGCATCGGCGACCAGGCGGTCAACTGATCCGGGTCGTTGCACTGGCAGTCTAGCTATTGAAAGCGCGAGGCGGCTAGACTAGCCGATCAGACCATTCGTTCGGGATGATCGCGACCCAACTGCGTGCCAAAACGCCTCGCAGCACATCATCCATAAGGCGACTGTCATGCCTGCAGTCGTCGCCTCGGCTTGCACATTGGCGAGGGCTTGGCCGCACAAATTGGTGAGGCCTAGATCCCAGGGGTGGGATTTCGTGGAAATTAACGATATTTCGAGGTGGCGCACGGCCACAATTTGTTCTATGTTTGTCTCGCCCGAGCGATGACCGCAAAGGCGGCCGCCGCCGATGTACCAGATCGGACGGCGACCTAACCACAGCAGACTGAATAGGAGTCTACCAATGGCTATCCGTCAGTATATTGCCGATTCGTCGGCGCTTTTCGCTTTTGATCTTCCTGTCTCCCAAATGGCTGTCCCGTCTCGCCTCGCGCGCCCGCGGCTCGTGGGCTCGCCGGACCACCCGATGCGCACGGACGGCGATCTTTCGCCGTCGTCGATCGCGATCCACTAGCCCCCGCTCCAGCGAGCTTTCCGAACGGCATAGCTTCTCGGCATGTGAGATGCCGGGACGGCTCGTCGTTCGGATCTCGATGGGCAATCGAACGAACAGGAGATCTTCAACATGTCGTACTTCAAGGAAAAGCCGCCCGTCAGCACGCGCACCACGAGCCATGTGCACCGCCCTTATGGCGGTATTGCTGATGTTCGCGAGGTGATCGACCGCGCCGCTCACGTCAAGGTGCTGGTGTTTCCCATGAGCCTCGCCTCCAAGCTCGTGGCGAGCGAGCTCGCCTGCCCGGCGTTCTACGCCATGACCGGCAACGCCGCCGACGGCAGCGCTCCGATCTATCTCGGCGAAACGAACTGCTTCAGCCGGCGCGTCGGCGAACACCTCGCCGATCCGCAGAAGGCGTGGGCCCACCTGATGGCGGTGGTGCGCGGGACCTCGAAGGAGGTGCGCTTCACGAAAGAGACCGCGGCCTACCTGCAGTTCTGGCTGACGCATGCGGCCGATCGCTGCGGCGTCATGAAGGTGGTCGCCGGCTGCCCGCCGCGGATGCCCGAGATCGATCCGCTCGAACTGCCCTTGTACGAACGCATGCTCGAAGACGCCAAGCGCTTGCTGTTCGATGCCGGCGTGACCGCGTTCGAACCCGCCCCGGGCGGCATCCCGCAGGTGGACGCGCCGGCGCTGTCGCCGGAGACGACCGACGACGCCGAGAGCGGCCCGATGGAGATCGACGTGCACCTGCCGCCGGGCGGCGCGGAGTTCGAGCTGCGCTATGATGACACGATCTGGGCGCGCGGCTATCCGGCCAACGACCGTTTCGTCGTGGCGGCCGGCTCGGATTTCCGCATCGCCACGAATCCGAGCGCGAGCCCGATGACCCGGGCTCGTCGCGCCGCCCTGTTCGAGGCCGGCGTGCTGACGCCGATCCCCGGTGCCGTCGATCGCATGCGTATCACCGTCGACATCGCCTTCGCCTCGATGGCGACCGCGGCCAAGTCGGTGTGCGGCGCGCATGTCGACAGCTCGAAGTGGCGGCCGGTCGATCCGACGCAGCGCCCGTTGATGCAGCTCTAGACCCGAGCGCGATCGGACGCCGCAGAAAGTTTCCTGCGGCGTCCATGTTCGTCGATCGCTTCGGCGGGGCCTGCCCGCGTCCGCGGCGGCAAGAGCGATCCGCAAATTAACAGGACCGGCCGCCGCCGTGCTTTCGGCGTCGACGCGAGCCGAGCAACCTCATGGTCGATGATCTGGATGACCTGCCGTTGAGCGACCTCGACGAGAATCTCATCGAAGGCGCGGCCGAGGATTCCGCATCCGGCGAGCAAGACACCGCCGGCTTGCCACGCGTGCTGCGCTACGCCGTGCTGGCCTCGCGCGCCGACCAGTCCGTCTATCACCGCCTCGCCGCCGAGATCGAGACCGTCTGCCCCGGCATCGCCATGACCGCGACCTGGATCGACACGCCCGATGCCGCCAGCGGATGCGCGCTTGCCGTTGAGCTCGACCACCGGGCGGTCCGCGAAGACAAGTCGGAGTGCCGGAGCCTTGCCGATTGCGTCCGGCTGATCTCGCTCGCGCTACCCCGCGACAGGGCGTTAGGTGAGGAGCACCGCCGTGTCGCGGGCGCGCTTGCTGCAGCCTTTCGCAAGCTTCCGCAGTCCATCTCCTTCAAGCTCGCCGCCGAGGTCGAGGCGGTGGTCTATGGCTGGGCGGCGCTTCCCGTCTGCGCGCACGAGGTGGTAGGCGCCTTCCAGACGCCGGCAATCCTGGCGGCGGCGATGCTCGGCGCCCGAATGGCCCGGCGCAGGATCACTGAAGCCGAGGAGAAGGCATTTGCCCGCTCGCGCGAGCGTCTGCGCGAAGCCGACGAGCGGAAGGCCGCGCGCAGCGACATTGACGCGGCTATGCCGCTGCCCGTTCCCGATGGCCATGTCGTCGTGGTGCGGACGGACCCGGTCACCATGGCCGGCCACAAATTCAAGGAGATCATTACGCCGCTCAAGGCCTTGATCGACGTGCCCTTGCCGCTGATCAAGACGCCGCCGCTTGCGGAGGTGCGTTGTCAGTTGATGGCGGAATTCGGCTACGCGGCCGATGTCGTCGATTTCGTGTTGTCCGACCTGGTCGGCCGTCCCACCGTCGGCTTCCGCCCGTTGCTGATGGTGGGGCCGCCCGGGGGCGGCAAGACCCGGTTCGCGCAACGGCTGCAGCAGCTTCTCGGCATCGGCTTGTGGCGGACGGACTCCAGCGGCGCCGATGGCGCGGCCTTCTCCGGGACCGACCGCAGATGGTCGACCGCGCAGCCATGCCATCCGCTTCTGGCGATCGCCCGCGCCGGGCACGCCAACGTGCTGATCCTGCTCGATGAGATCGACAAGGCCGCGATCGGAAGAGACCATGGCCGCCTGTTCGACTGCCTTCTCGGGTTCCTTGAGATCGACTCGGCACGGCAATATCCGGACCCCGCGCTTCAAACCACCGTGGACCTGCGGCACGTTTGCTACGTTGCGACGGCTAATTTCATCGACAATCTGCCCTCCCCTTTGCTCGATCGCTTCCGCCAGGTGGACTTCCCCAAGCCGACAGAGGCCGACCTTCAGGCTCTACTGCCCGCGGTGGTCACCGACATCCTGCGCGACCAGGGGCTGGACCAGCGCTGGATCGATGGCCTGAGCCCGGCCGAAACATCCGCCATCGCGCAGCATTGGCGCGGCGGATCGGTGCGGCGGCTCCGCCGCCTCGTCGAGATCGTGCTGCGCCAACGCGACGGCCAGGCAAGCCGCCATTGAACGATCTCCCTCGAACGCCGGGTCCGACCGGCGCGCAGAGGCCTCGGGCGTCGCCATCGAAACCTCTCCGGTTCGTAGCCTGCAGCTTGACGACGCTTTCGAAGCCTCTCAACCGGGAGGAAGTTCCGCGATTAGGGGCTCCAGCCCGGAGCGGGCGCCTGTTCGTCTCCCTCGCGCAGCACGATTTCAACGTCCGACCGATCGGGCGGAATGTCCTCCGCCGCCGAGGCGACGACCTTCTCGGCGGCCTGCATCAGTTCAAGCTCCGGTCTGGCCATCCACCCCGCATCCTGCCACAAGAGCGAAATCGCATTCTCCAGAATGGTCTCAGCCCGGGCAAGACGATGGATGCGGATGGCGATCTCGTCCTGGGACTTCTGCTCGTGCGGGCTGGCATGGCCCGGCCGGTAGATCAGGGATAGGCGTTCCGTCTTCAAGCGGGCCAGCGGCCCCTCGATCGCATCGATCCTTTTCTGCAAATTGAGGCGGGCACGCCGCTCGGAAGCCGTCGGCTTCTGGAACTCTGGCATAGCGCGCAATGGAGCGGCATCCGGTTCGATGCTTTCATAGGCGTCGAGAAATCGGGGGATCCGGCGCTGCGCTTCTTGATGGACGATCGAGGCGCCTTGCCTGAGAATGCGGTGCAGCGATCCGACGTACAGCTTTTCATGGTGGAACGCGACAACATTCGCCGCAATTCCGCGTCTTGCCGTCACGCCGTTCCGAGCCAGGAACGCGGCGATTTCCGCTTCCGTCGCTGGGCTGTTCCATAGTCGTTCCAGCCCCGACTGAAACCCGCTCAGGGGAAAGCCGACCGCCTGAGCCGATCGACGCATGGAATCGGTCATGCGCGGCGCATTGATGACCGGCATGCTCCCGAGCTCGTCGACCAGCCAGTCGGCGACGTGATCGTTGCCGTCGGCGCGAAGCGCCTCGATTATCGACTTTTGCCAAGGGCTCGGGACGGCCTCCCCCTCGATCAGATAGGCTGCGAGCGCCATGACTTTATGCAGTCGCGGCGCATGGTGGCGCATGTCGAGTGCGCGAAAAGTTGTCGGCGAGACGTGACCAATCACGACGTGCAGATGATTTGCCCCCCCGCCGCCCGCCCGAGGCTTGTCGTTGTGCGCGAACACCAGCACCGGGTGACCATTGGCCTTCAGTTCCGTTACGACGAGGTCGACGACCTGCGTCGCTTCGGCGGCCGTCAACGTGCGCCGGGGCGAAATATAGAGATGCCAGAACGCGATCTTGGCGCGGGACGCCGCCGTCAGGGCCGCCATCGCTTGCATGCCGTCGATGGTCCGATCGACGCAAAGATTGCGCATCTCCAGCAGCTCCGGACGCTGGTCCTTCGCCTTCCAGAGGTGCGCATCGAGACGGCGGGCGTCCGTCAATGAAGCTCGATATGAAAAGGCGCGCGCGATCATCACCGCGGCCCGATCGAGCGGGCGAGCAGCACCAACGCGGATACGGCATCCCGCAGCAAGGTGATCATCTCCCCATCATGTTCGGTATCCGCGACCCGGGTGCCGCTCCGCTTGACCTCGTTCGCGCAGCCAATGATGGCCGCGTGTATTTCCGCGAGCTTTTGTCGTATTCCGTCGTATTTGGCGCGCCTCCTGCGCGGACGCGCTTCGTACAGGTCGGCTTCCATCAGATCCCTGATGTATTGACCGAGATCGATCCCCCTCGAGGCCGCACGCTCGATGGCGTCGTCCTTGAGATCCTTCGCCATGCGTACGGAAACGGGGGCGCTGGTCCCCTTTGGCGTATTACAGCCAATCTCTGGATGCTTCGCCAACGGCTCTGTGCGGCCCTGCCTGGAGCTGTCCCCGTTCACGCGAGTTTGCTCCAGACGGCGTCGATCCAGCGGCCGATCTGCCGCAGCCTACGCTCGCACGGGCCGATCCGGCTCCGACGGATTTGGGCCCGCAGTCTGAGGACTTGCTCGCGTTCGGCTCGTGTCAACAATTGGAGCTCCCATGGAAGGTCGCGGATCAAACTATGATGGCTGCTAGACCGGGCCAGACGCCGGATTAGCCTGCGAGCCGCCTCGTTCCCGCGCTGCTCGGCTCGCGCAAAGTGCGGTGCGAGCCTAATCGGCCTGGGGAAACCTGAGGGTCCGCGTGCCCTCCTCCATCATGTTGGCGATCCAGCTCGCGATGCGCCGCTGCACCGCCGCCGCCGAGAGCCGGTCGAGCGGACGGCCTGCGGCATCACCCCACAACACGGCGAGTTTCGCCGGATCGGCGGTCACGAAATCGACGAGGTTCAGTCCTGCACGGTCCACGGGCTGCCACAGGCGATCATCGAGGCGCGGCAGCACAATCTCCGACACGCCCGCACGCATCTCGTCGAACTGCTCCGGCTCCAGGCCGATGATGCCCGGGTCGAAATCCGCCGGGAACACGGTACCGACCCGTTCGTTCAGCACCCACACCGGGCGGGCGAGCGGCAGCGCAGCGCGTACTACGCCGGTGGTCGTCGCCAATGCGCGCATGGCGTCCCGATTTGAGGTCGTCACAAGCGCGACGATCATCTGGCCCCCGCCCTCGGCAACCACCTTATCGAGGCCCATGTCGCGCAGGAAACGGACGACCGGCTTGTCCCACGTGGCCGCCGTGTCCAGCACGATGCTGCTGCCGCTCTTCGCCGCCTGGTCGATGGCGAGAGACAGCGGCGAAAATGCCCGCAACAGGGCAAGGGGATCGTCGGGTGCGTCGAGCAGATCGGTGTCGATCGTGGTGACGCAGCTTCCGAGCTTGGTTGCCAACCGCTGCTGAACGTCCGCGGAAAAGACCCGAACCTGGCATCCGAGCGAGCGCCAGATCAGCGCCACGAGCTCGGAAAACAGGCTCTTTCCCTGGCCGCCAATGGCGGACAAGATGACGATGCAGTACCAACCGGGCATCCAGCCACTTCTCCTCTATCGATGAGCAGCTGAATAGGGCACGGCTCGACGAACAAGGCTCCCACGAACCCTGCGTCGAAAATGTCGTAGATTGTCGCCATCCGTCGAAGAAGCGATATCTATCGTCTGAGGACGTCGGGCTCGGCTTGCGGGCAGAGCCGAACCGCGCAGGATTTTGCAAGGCTGCGGAGAAATCGAAAAGTCGTCCCGGCGGTGGCCGCGGCGGCGAGATCGAGGGTCGGCACCGGAAGTCCAGTAGCGCGGCCTTTCGGCGGGTTGCCGATGTCGACGGCGAGCGAGGCTGACCTCGCATCGAAGGGCTTGGAAGCGCCGCCGAGCTGCGCGACGTGGCGATGGTCGCCCATGCACGCACGGCGCCAGAGTTCTGCGGCCGAGTCGCGCACGGCGCCATGGCAGGCGATCCAGAAGCCGCGCCGACGCAGGCGGCGCGGCGTCCGCGGCTGCCGTGGCGCATCGTCGAGCAATCCCGACAGACGCCTTGCAACGATATGGTGCTGGCAGCTGGCGACCCAGATCGTCGACATCGCCGAAATGACGTCGGACCGGATGCCGTCTGCGACGATCGACCCCGCCAGCAGATCGACGATCCTAACGATGACCTCCTGAACCGCCGCCTTCGGCCGCTCCGTCATCGGCTGCAGGACCGCCTCGAGCACGTCCCACACCAGACGGGCCTCGGGCGACGGCTCGGCCCAGTCGTAGAGCGTTCGCCGTCCCCGGTTCTGCCGTTCCGGATCTCGCGTCGCCAGACACACGCGATCGCGCACATGTTCGAGAAAACCAGGCGCGACATCCGCCATTCCAACGATAAAATCCTCGAGCCGCCTCCTCAGATCGTCCGCAGTCGGCCTTTCCAACCCCTCGAAGAAGTAGTTCTGCGCCGCGTCAAACGGAAAGGCTGTCGACCTGACCGCCACCAGATGCGGTCGACCCGGGAACTGGCGCAGCGCCGCATTCACAACATGGGGCTCGACGGGCGCCGATATCACCGCCGTCCGGGAAAAACCCGCGCGACCGCCCGTATTCTTCAACGTCTCGCCCGTGACCGGGGCCATGTCGACGTTCGAGAATGGATAGCGCCCGACCAGCGCGTCGAACGTCTCGGGCAATATTTCCGACGGGATGGAGCACGCGCCGGCGCGAGCCGCTTGGTGTGCCGCGTTCACGAGCGCGGACAATTGCAGGACGACCTCTCCGATACGAGCCGACGATCTGCGCCGCGCACTTCGGCGTCGAAAGGACGATGCGGCCTGCTCGAGAACGTGGACCTGAACCGCGACGTCGACGGTAGGACGGCGGACCCGGCGCAATAACCTCTGAACCTCGGTGCGGTCCTCCTCGGCAAGCATGCCCGCTACCGCGACTTTCCGCGGCGGAACAGAAGCTCGTCCATGGCGGCGTGGGCCCGGGCCTGCTCGATGCATTCCCTGAACCGGTCGAGTATCGGCGAATTCTGCGCCGCGCTCGGCGGCGACGGCCGGCCGAAATCGGTTGTTCGAGCGGACGGCCGCTTTGTTTCTGCCGCAGGCGGGCGATCCTTCCTCGCCCTGGCGCGGCTGATGAAGGTGTAGAGCGATTGCTCGGTGAATTTGGCTCCGGTGCGCCCCCGCGCTCCGCGGACGTTCAGACCCTCAGCGATCTGCTTGTAGGTCAAGCCAAGCTCCAACATCCCGTCGAACGTCTTGATATGCCGGTCGATCACGGCTTGCGTTTTCGGAGCGCCCAGCTCGGTCGCGGCCAGCGCATCAACGATCGGTTGCAGCAATTCGTCGAGAATCATCGCGCCGTTGCTCTCACATGATGAACGAAAAACAGGTCGTCCGGCTCCTTCGAATGTCGCACGTCACGACGTTGGAATGCCCGATCAGGGTGCGGGCAGGCTGAGCATGGCGGGCGTCACCCGTGCGCCGCGGCTCGTGCGAATCTTCGTGGCTGCACGGTCGGCAAGATCCGCCATGAACTGACGAGCCGACGGCCGCTCCTCGAGAAAGGCGTGCAAGAGCCGGCAACCGCGGAGGTCCAACGTCGCCGTGATCATCGCCGCGATCTGGGCCGACTGAGCCTCGTCGGTCTCCATTTTGGCGGAGCCCCCCTTGTCGCGGCGGATCGTTTGCTCGACCCACTTGACCGTCACCCGCTCCCCGCGCCGCACACGCGCGAGCACTTCGAGCACCGTAACCTCGTCCACGGATGCAGCGCCCAGATACTGCGCGGCGGTCAACGGCAGCAGGCACACGTCATCGCCGTGGCGCTGGAACAGATGCGCGGCATTCATGCGCAGTTGCGCCGTCCGCGGCTCGATTTTCAAGACCACACGACACCACCTCGCGAATATACCGTGTGCAAAATGCTGCTTGGCTTCGACCAGCGCGGCGCCGATCACCAAGGCGCTGCATGTCAGCCGCTTCTCGCCCTCCAGGATGACACCCGCGAGTTCCTCCAGCCTGTCCCGTACCTCGGGTTCAATTTGGCCATAGTCGAACTGCTCGCCGCCCATCATGGTCGCGCCGCTCCAACGCTCTCTCGCTTGAATGTATCCGGAACCAGGGTACACGAAAACGGAAAAACGTCAATCTTTTCCGAATGATGGCAACTTGGTACGGTTTGGGAAAAATCCAAATGCGAAAAGTTTTCGCTTTTGGAATGCCCCAACGATGTCATGGTCCGCCCGGTCGTCGTGTGTGCCGTCCATACGCCCACAGTCGGTCGGACCGTCTCCGGGACAGCAATTCAGATTAATAAACAGGCGCAAAGCCAAAATGTCTAAAATTTAGGCAGATCGCCGAAGATTAGCGTCTCCCTTCGGCTTGCTCGCCCTCTCCGGTTCGGAGGCAGTGCGGGGCGCTATCGCGGGCACGCGCAGTTCGAAGGCGACGTCGGGCGCTCTTATTTTCCCGTCCAGACCGGCTTGCGCTTCTCGCCGAACGCCTTCAGCCCTTCCTTGGCATCCTCGGTCATCGCCAGCAATGCGATCTGGCTTTCGGTGTAGGCGATGCTCTCGTCGAACGACATCGCGGCGATCGCGCGCATGGCGTATTTGCCGCGGCGGATCGCAGTCGGAGATTTGTCGACGATGCGGCCGATCAGCCAGTCGACCTTGGCGTCGAGTTCGGCTGTCGGCACGACGTAATTCAAAAGGCCTGCGTCCTTTGCCGCCTTCGCGTCGAACGGCTCACCGGTAAGCGCCCATTCGTTGATCAGGCGCCGCGGCGCGATCTGCTGCAACAGGCTCAGCACCTGCATAGGAAACACGCCGACCTTCACCTCCGGAAGGCCGAAGATGACATGATCCGCTGCGACCGCCATGTCGGTCATGCACAACAGGCCCATGCCGCCGGCCATGCAGACGCCGCCGACGCGCGCGATCGCGGGCTTGGTCGCGTTCTGCGAAAGGCGCAGCAGATCGGCATAATCGACATTGGGCCTGGAATGATCCATCGCGAACGCCGCACCGGAATTCTGCAAGTCCGCGCCGGCGCAAAACGCCTTGTCGCCCGCGCCGGTCAGCACGATGACGCGAACGTCCTTGTCGTCATGCGCGTCGCGATAGCCGCGCGCGATGCCGGCGATCACGTCGCCGTTCAGCGCGTTGCGCTTCTCCGGCCGGTTGATGGTGATCCAGAACGCCTGGCCGCGCTTCTCCGTGATGACGCCCGTGCTGTCGGTCATGCGGCTCAATCCTTGCTCCCGGTCTGCAGCCATTTGCGGCAGCTTCGGCGCGAGGTGCAAGGGCAATCTGTCAGAAGGCGCGGCTTTAGCGCCTCGACACAAATTTGCAGGAAAACACAACGCGAGCGCGGCTCAAGCCGTGGCCGCTTTCCTGATCCAGACCTTGTTGTCGTGGAACGCAGCGCCACCGATGGGAGCGATGGTATCGGCACCTGTCAGCATGTTGATGCCGCGACCACCGATATGATTTCTGTTCGGATGCACGGACTCGGCGATCAGCACGCCGCGCCGTACGCCCTCGAACAGCACCGCGATCAGCGTGGTCTCGCCCCTGATGTTGCCGAGCGTCACCGCGTCGCCATCGGCGATGTCGAGCGCGGCGGCATCCAGCGGATGGATCATCACGCTCGCTTTGCCCTCGCGTGCCTGCGAGGACGGGGTTTCGTTGAAGGTGGTGTTGAGGAAGCTGCGCGAGGGGCTGGTCGCGAGGCGGAACGGATGGACCTGATCGGTGTGCTCGATCACCGCCCAATGATCCGGAAATGACGGCATCTTGTCGAAATCGCCCATGGTCTGGCCGAACGGCGGATGCGCCCAATCGGCTTTGAAATGGAATTTCCCGTCTGGATGCGCGAAGCCATCGAGATAATGCGAGGTGCGGAAGTCCGGCTGCAGATCGCGCCAGATGTCGGCCTCGAGCCCGGCGATGTCGCCGTGGTCGCTCAGCCTCAAGGTCGTGTCGATCAACTCGCGCGGCGTCATCTCGAAGCCCGGATGCTTCGCGCCAAGCCGCGGCGCCAGCGCCTGCAACAGCTGGTGGTTGGAGCGGCATTCGCCAGGCGGGTCGATCAGCTTGGGACCGACGGAAATGTGCTGGTGGCCACCGCCGTAATAGAGATCGTCATGCTCCATGAACATCGTCGCCGGCAGCACGATGTCGGCCATCTGTGCCGTCTCGGTCATGAACTGCTCATGCACCGCGACGAACAGATCCTCGCGCGCAAAGCCCTGCCGCACGAGCGCCTGCTCCGGTGCCACCGTCATCGGATTGGTGTTCTGGATCAGCATCGCCTTGACCGGGCCCTTGCCGAGCAGGGCCTCGGCATCGCCGGTGAGGATGCGGCCGACCTGCGACTGGTCGAGCGCGCGGACCGTCTTGTCGATCGCGTCATGGCCTTCGATGACGGATTCGTTGAAGTGCCACAGCGCATAATTGTTGAAGAAGGCACCGCCGCCTTCATGTTGCCAGGCGCCGGTCACCGCGGGAATGCAGTTCGCCGCGTGCATCTGTGTTGCACCGTTGCGCGAGCGTGTGAAACCGTAGCCGAGGCGGAAGAACGTCCGTTTGGTCTCGCCGACGGCTTTGGCAAAGGCCTCGATCTCCGCCACCGGCACGCCGCAGATGGCGGAAGCCCATTCCGGCGTACGCGTCTTCAGGTGCGCCTCGAGTTCGTTCGGGCAGTCGGTGTACTTGTCCATATAGGCGCGGTCGGCGTAGCCGTCGCGGAACAGCACATGGATCACGCCGCAGGCGAACGCGCCGTCGGTGCCCGGCCGCAGCAGGATCTTGATGTCCGCCTGCTTCATGGTCTCGTTGTCGTAGATGTCGACGGCCGCGATCCTGGCGCCACGCTCCTTCCGTGCACGCGCGGCATGCGTCATCACGTTGACCTGCGTGTTGACGGGATTGGTGCCCCAGATCACGACGAGATCGGACAGCGCCATCTCGCGGGGGTCGACGCCGGCGATCCTGCCGGTGCCGATCGCAAAGCCGATGCGCCCGACGTTGGCGCAGATGGTCTGATAGAAGCGCGAATATTTCTTCACATGGGTGAGACGGTTGAGACCGTCGCGCATCACCAGGCCCATCGTGCCGGCATAGTAGTAGGGCCAGATCGATTCCGCGCCGAACTCGCGCTCCGCCTGGTTGAAGCGATCGGCGATCTCGTCCAGCGCCTCGTCCCAGGTGATCCGCGCAAACTGCCCGGAGCCCTTGGGTCCGATCCGGCGCATCGGAAACGTCACCCTTTCCGGATGATGGATGCGTTCGGCATAGCGAGCGACCTTGGCGCAAACCACGCCGGCCGTATAGGTCTGCTTTTTCGAACCGCGAACGCGGCCGATGCTGCGCCCTTCGACCACCTCGACATCGAGCGCGCAGGCCGACGGGCAATCATGCGGACAGGTGGAGTGGCGGATCTCGATCTTGGCGTGCTGGTTCATGACCAATTTGGTAACATCAAAATACCGTTGAGCCGAGGGCATTTATCCGGCAGTGCCCATGCATAATGCTCAAGCCGTACGTGTGGCCCGTTCCTCCCGCGAGCGCGAAATGCCGCGCTGCCACACCGAAAAGCGCCAGATATTCCTGATGAAATCGACTTTGTGAGGCGTCGACAGCCCGCTCCGGCTGCCGCTACAGTGCCATCAAACAAAACGAGTCCAGGGAGGTGGGTGTGACGGCCCGACAAATTCTGCTGGCGCTGGCCGCCGGCCTGCTTGCTGCATTCTCCGCGAGCCCGTCCACGGCACAGGATTATCCCGCGCATGCGGTCCGCATCGTCGTTCCCTTCGGCGCCGGCGGGCCGGCCGACGTCGCGGCCCGTTTGATCGGCCAGGCGCTTCAGGAGCGCTTTGGCCAGCCCTTCGTGGTCGAGAACCGCACCGGCGCCGGCGGCGTGATCGGCACGGTCGAAGCCGCGAAATCGCCGGCCGACGGCTACACATTGCTGATGATGTCCAACACCCAGACCGCGAATGAATCGCTACTGACGCCGGAGCAGCGCAAGTACGATCTGATGCGCGACCTCGCACCGATCGCGCCGGTGAATTATTCCGATCTCGTCATCGTGGTGAACCCGCAGGTCCCGGCGAAGACGCTTGCCGAGTTCATCGCGCTCGCCAAGGCGCAACCGGGCAAGCTGAACTACGCCTCCTCCGGCCAGGGCACGCCGTATCACATGGCAGGCGAGCTGTTCAAAGCGATGGCGGGCATCGACCTCGTCCACGTCCCCTACCGCAACAGCGGCGAGGCGCGCAGCGGCGTGATCGGCGGCCAAGTGCAGATGATGATCGATGCGGTGCCGGCGATGGCGCCGAACATCGGCGAAAACCAGGTTCGCGCGCTCGCGACCACCGGCAAGCAACGCTCCGCGGTGCTGCCGAACGTGCCGACCGCAGGCGAGGCCGGCGTTCCCGGATACGAAGCGACGATCTGGCTCGGCCTGATGGCCCCTGCGGGCACGCCAAAGCCGGTCATCGACAAGCTCAATTCGGCCGTGAACGCGCTGGTGAAGCGGCCCGACATCGTCAAGCTCTGGACCGAGCAGGGTGCGGTACCCATGTCGATGACGTCGGAGGAGTTCGACAGGTTCCTGCGCGGCGACATTGTGAAATGGGCCGATGTCGTCAAGAAGTTCAGCAAGTCCTGAGGCCGCGCCGGTCATGCCGACCGTTCAGTTCCAACTCAACGGCACGGCGGTTTCTCTGGATGCCGATCCGGATCAGACGCTGCTCGATGTGCTTCGCGGCCGCCTCGGTGTCACAGGTGCGCATTTCGGCTGCGGCGCCGGCGAGTGCGGCGCCTGCCGCGTGATGGTCGACGGGCGCGCGATGGCCTCGTGCGACATGCCGATGCGGTCGGTGGCAGACAAGGATGTCGTTACACTGGAGGGCCTTGGCACGGCCGAGCAACCGCATCCGCTGCAACGTGCTTTCGTCTCAGAACAGGCGCTGCAATGCGGCTATTGCGTCTCGGGAATCCTGATCAGCGCTGCAGCGCTGCTCAGGCGCAATCCGTCGCCGACGGAAATGGAGGTCAGAGCGGCACTCGATCGCAACCTTTGCCGCTGCGGATCGCATAACCGCATGGTCCGCGCCGTGCTCAGGGCGGCATCGGAGATGACGACGCGATGAGTGCACCGTCCCCTGCCCCGAAACTGCCGGTCAGCCTGGCCGCCAATCCAAGACTGTCGTCCTGGGTGAGATTCACGGGCGATGGCCGCCTGGCCATCTCGCCCGGCAAGGTCGAGATCGGCCAGGGCATCGTCACGGCGCTGGCGCAGATCGCGGCGGACGAGCTCGATGTCGAGATCGGCCGCATCGAGATGATCCGCGCCTCGACCGTGGCAAGCCCGAACGAGGGCGTCACCTCCGGCAGCCTCTCGATCCAGCAATCCGGCCGCGCGCTGCGCCACGTCTGTGCGGAGGTGCGCCAGCGCTTCCTCGCAGCGGCCTCGGAGCGTCTCGGCGTCGATGCGGCACTGCTCAATGTCGAGGACGGCACAATCTCAGGTCCAGGCAATGTCAGGACCAGCTATTGGGAACTGGCGGACGATGTTTCGCTCGACCACGATGCGACGGCGCTCAATGTCGCCAAGTCCGCCGCCAAGCGCAGCGTAGCCGGGCATTCGACCCAGCGCATCGACATTCCCGACAAGGTGTTTGCGCGGCAGCGGTTCATTCATGACTGCGCGCTGCCGAAGCTGCTGCACGGACGCGTGCTGAGGCCGGAGATTTCAGGCGCGAGGCTGATTGCGATCGACGAAGCGTCCGCACGCGCCGTCTCGGGGCTGATTGCGATCGTCCGCGACGCTGGTTTTGCCGGCGTCGTTGCCGCCACCGAGGCCGCGGCGGAAGCGGCACTGAAAGCACTGCGCCAGGGCGCGACATGGTCGGCCGGAGAGCCGCTGCCGGATGAAAACGATCTGGCCGCCTTCCTGCGAAGCCAGCCGGTCGAGACGACGATCATCGACACCAGGACAGCGCCCGCGGCAAAGCCTGCGCGCACGCTCCGCCGGCAATTCACCCGCCCCTATGTCGCACATGCCTCGATCGCGCCGTCCTGTGCGATGGCGCAATGGGACGGTGACCGTGTCCATGTCTGGACGCACAGCCAGGGCATCTATCTGCTGCGCGCCGATCTTGCGATCGTGCTCAAGCTGCCGGCCGACGACATCGTCGTCGAGCACATGGAGGGCGCGGGTTGCTATGGGCACAATGCCGCCGATGATGTCGCGCTCGATGCCGTGCTGCTCGCCAAGGCCGCCGGTGGGCGGCCGGTGCGGGTGCAATGGTCGCGCCAAGACGAGATGTCTCACGCGCCGTTCGGTGCTGCGATGGCGATCGAAATCGCGGCCGATCTCGACGCGGACAACGAGATTGTCGGCTGGCGTCATGCGATCTGGAGCAACGGCCATGCCGCGCGGCCAGGGCGCGCCGCACAACCGGCGCTGCTGGCGGCGAGCGAGATCGCAAATCCCTACCCCCGCATGATCTCGACGAATCCGCCGGCCGCCAATGGCGGCGGTGGCGACCGCAACTCCGTTCCGCTCTACGATCTCCCGGCCTGGACCATCACGAGCCATCGCCTGCTCACCATGCCGGTACGCACCTCGGCACTGCGGACCCTCGGTGCGCAAGGCAACGTGTTCGCGATCGAATCGCTGCTCGACGAGATTGCAACCTTACGCGGCGAAGACCCGATAGCGTTCCGCTTGCGGAACCTCCGCGACGAGCGAGCGAAGGACGTGATCCGCGCCGTGGCACGACGCGCGGGCTGGAAGCCTGAGAGACGATCTGGCATCGGACACGGCGTCGGATTCGCCCGTTACAAGAACACCGGCGCCTATTGCGCCGCCATCGCCGAGATCGAGGGCGCCGACGACATCAGTGTGAAGCGCCTGACGCTTGCGGTCGACGTCGGCGAAGCCATCAATCCGGACGGCGTGATCAACCAGATCGAGGGTGGCGCGATCCAGGCGACGAGCTGGGTGCTTAAGGAGCGCGTCCGCTTCGACCGGACGCACATCACCTCGACCTCGTGGACGGACTATCCGATCCTCACCTTCAGCGAGGTGCCGGCTGTGGATGTCGAGATCATCCGGCGGCCCGAGATCGAGCCGGTCGGCGCCGGCGAAGCCGCGCACGGCCCGGTGACGGCGGCGATCGCGAATGCGGTTCATGACTGCCTTGGCGTGCGAATCCGCGACTTGCCGATCACCCGGGACAAAATCATCGCAGCCATGGAGCTTGCATCGTGACGGCAGTGAACATCTTGAGCGGCGGCGCGGCGCAAGGATTGGTACGCGGTCTCAGCGAGGCCTTCAAGGCGCAGACCGGCTTCGGTATCGACGGGGAGTTCGGCGCGGTCGGTGCGATGGCGGACAAGCTGCGCACGAGCACGCCGGCTGATCTCGTGATCCTGACGCAAGCCCTCCTTGCAAAGCTCGCCGCGGAAAAGCTCGTCGTCCCCTCCTCGATTGTGGACATCGGCCGGGTCGAGACTGCATTGGCCGTCCGCAACCGCGATCCGGAGGTGAGCGTGAAGACGGAAGCCGATCTGCGCGAAGTCCTGCGATCCGCGGACGCCATCTACGTCCCTGACACCGAGGCCTCGACCGCAGGCCAGCACGTCGCAAGAGTGCTGGATCAGCTCGGCATCGCCCATGAGGTCACGTCGCGCCTGAAAATCTTTCCGAACGGTGCGACGGCGATGCGCGAACTGGCGGCATCCACCGCGACGCGGCCGATCGGATGCACGCAGGCGACCGAGATCTTCGCGACCGACGGCATCGCGCTATCGGGTTCGCTGCCGCCGGGATGCGAATTGGTGACGATGTACACGGCCGGCGTCGCCACGCAGGCCGCGCATCCGAAGGAAGCGGCGGCGCTGATCGCGCTGCTGACGGGCGCAGATCAAAGGGACCTGCGCCAGCGCATGGGCTTTGCGAGCTAGATGGGCTTACTTGTGCAGCTGGGTCAGGCCGGTTGGTGGACCGTCAACCCCGGTCCAGCCGCCATCGACGAACAACGTGCTGCCGCTGACATAGCTGGCGGCATCCGAAGCGAGATAGGCGACCGCCGTCGCGACCTCGTCGGCACTGCTCCAGCGGTTGAACACGGTGTGACCTGCATAGAGATTGAAGATATCGGGACGCTGCTTGAACGGACTGGTCAGCGCCGTCTCCACGATGCTCGGCGCGATCGCATTAACGCGCACCCCGGCATGGCCGACCTCGGAGGCAAAGCCCTTCACCAGGAGACCGATCGCCGCCTTGGTCGAGCCATAGACGCCAAGGCCCGGTTCGATGGTCACCGCACGCACCGAAGAGCAGGCGATGATGCTGCCGCCCTTCTGCCCGACCATGATGCGGCCGAACGCCTGGAAGAACCAGACCGTGCCCTTGACGTTGAGGTTCAGGACGCGGTCGAGATCCTCCTCGGTGTAGTCGAGGATGGTCTTGCGGATGTTGAGCCCGGGCGTGGTCACCGCAATGTCGAGCCGCGAGAATTTCTCCATTACGATTTTTGCGAGCGCGTTGACGTCCGCAGCGCTCGAAGCATCGCACGCGGCAGATTCAGCCCAGCCGCCCTCGTCGCGGATGCCCGCGGCCGTCGCCTCTGCCGCCTCAAGCGCGCGATCGGCGCAGACGACGCGGGCGCCGAGCCCGGCCAGCGCCTCGGCCGACGATTTGCCGATGCCCGATGCGGCGCCGAGAACCACGGCCGTCTTGCCGGTGAGATCGAAGAGCTTGCGATAGTCGGTCACGGTCACATCCTTTTCTTGTTGCAGCCAAGCTGCTCGTTGCGCGCCAAACGACCGGACACGAGAGGTCCGGGCGCAACGTTCGTACACCCGGCAGCCGAGGCATCAATCCAAAAACGGCATCGATCGATGCTCGCTTCAACTTGGACTCCGCGCTCCGCGCGCCCTTAGGAAGGCGGACGGGGAAATGGATTCAAGGGAGGGGCGCTTGAGCGCGGACATATCCGTCATGGTCGCAAGAGAAATCTCGCGCTCGGCTTTCGGTTCGAGAACGGCCGTTTCTTGCTGCAACGCAGCAGAGACCCCCCTCCCAATCTCCTAGTTGATCTTCTCGCAGCTCGCTCCGTATACTAATATATCAATTCACAGAGCACGCATGACCGCCCGCTCGACGAAGAAAACTGAAGCCGCGGCTTCAGCCATGACCGGCACTCGCCGCGGCAAGCCACCGCAGCGCGCGACGGCCTCGTCGCGCATCTATAGCGAGCTACGCAGCGAGTTGGTGACGATGCGACGCCGGCCCGGCGAAGCGATTTCGGAGTCCGAGATCGCGCTCAGCTACGGCGTCAGCCGCACGCCGGTGCGCGAAGCGATCCTCAAGCTCTCCGACGAGGGCCTGCTCGACGTTTTTCCGCAATCGGGAATCTTCGTGTCGCGCATCCCGCTCGCCGCCCTGCCCGAGGCCATCATCATCCGCAAGGCGCTGGAAGAAACGACGGCGCGGCTCGCCGCCGAACGCGCGACGACGAGTCAGATCCTGCAATTGCGCTCGATCGTGGAACGTCAGCGCGAAGCGGATGAAGCCGGAGACCGTACTGCGTTTCACCAGGCCGACGAGCTGTTCCACGCGACCATCGCCGACGTCGCCAGACATCCCGGAATCTGGACGCTGATCCTGCACGTGAAGATGCATGTCGATCGCTATCGCCAACTGACGCTGCCGGTCGCCGGGCGCATGACGCAGGTGATCGCCGAGCATGAACCGATCCTCGCGGCGATCGAGGCGCACGATCCGCAACGTGCAGGGATTGCGATGGAGCGGCATCTCGACCGCCTGCTCCGCGACATCTCGGAGACGCAACATACCAACCCGGAGTTTTTCGCCAGCACGGAATGACCGGATCTCCGGTCAACAACGACACACACCGAAAGAAGTTAATGAGGGAGGACGACCATGCTACGACGTGATTTCATCAAATTGAGCGCCGGACTTGGCGCAGGACTTGGAGCTGCCACACTCGCTCCGATCTCATCGGCCCGCGCCCAGACCAAGGCCGTGTTCAAGGCCGCCGACGTGCAGCCGGTCGGCTATCCGACGGTTGCCGCCGTCGAGAGCATGGGCAAGAAGCTCGCCGAGGCAACTCAGGGCAGGCTCTCGATCCAGACCTACCCCTCCGCGCAACTCGGCGCCGAGAAGGAAACGATCGAGCAGACCCAGATCGGCGCGATCCAGATGCTGCGCGTCAGCGCCGGCGCGGTCGGCCCGATTGTCGACGAGATCAACGTCGTCAACATGCCGTTCCTGTTCAAGAACATCGCGCAGTCCTGGAAGATGATGGACGGCGAGGTCGGCCAGGAGCTGCTCGACAAGATTACCGCGAGCCCGAACGCCAATCTCGTCGGTCTGTGCTGGATGGATTCCGGCGCGCGCAGCTTCTACAACACCAAGCACCCGATCAAGTCGATCGCCGACGTTCATGGCCTGAAGCTTCGCGTGATCGGCAATCCGATCTTCATCGACATGGTCAATGCGCTCGGCGGCAACGGCATCGCCATGGGCTATGACCAGGTGTTCTCGTCGCTGCAGACCGGCGTGATCGACGGCGCCGAGAACAACCCGCCCAGCTACGTGTTCAGCAACCACTACACCGCCGCGAAATACTACTCGCTGACCGAGCACCTGATCATTCCGGAGATCCTCTGCTTCTCCAAGCGATCCTGGACCGCGCTCTCCGCCGACGACCAGGCGCTGATCAAGAAGTTCGCCCGCGAAGCCCAGCTCGAGGAGCGCGAGCTCTGGAAGAAGTACGAGACGACGGCGATGGAGAAGGCCAAGGCCGCCGGCTGCCAGATCGTCGAGATCGCCGACAAGAAGCCATTCCAGGATGCGGTCAAGCCGGTCTGGGACAAGTATGGCCCGAAGTACCAGGCCATGATCCAGCGCATCCAGGCGCTCTGAGCCTGCTCAAACCAGAGCCAAAGCGCGGCGATCACTCATCGCGCTTTGGCCTCGACAATCCGAACCACTGACAGGGCAGGAAACGCGGATGGCCGCACTGTTTCGCCGAGCGATGGACTTCCTCTATCTATTGTGCGTGCTCGTCGGCTGCACCGCACTGGTCTTGATCTCCGCGGTGATCCCGTGGGCGGTGTTCACGCGCTACGTGCTCAACAGTGCGGCTTCCTGGCCGGAGCCGATGGCGGTGTTGCTGACGATCGTGCTGACCTTCATCGGCGCCGCCGCCGGCTACCGGCTCAACCTGCACATGAGCGTCGCCTATTTCGCCAAGAAGCTTCCGCCGCCGCTGCAGCGGGCAACCGACATCCTGGTCCAGCTGCTGATGGCGCTGATCGCGCTGTTCATGGTGATCTGGGGCGAGCGCCTTGTCGAAGTGACCTGGCACAACAGCATTGCCGACTTCCCCTCGCTGTCGGTCGGCGTCACCTACCTGCCGATTCCGATCGGCGGCGTCTGTCTGCTCCTGTTCGTGATCGAACGGATCTTCCTCGGCGTGCCACCCGACCCGATCGGCAAGCACTCCGAAACCGCCCCCTTCGAGTGAGCCGGGAGTCATCGCCATGGACATCTTCATCCTCCTCGGCACGATGATCGCATGCTTCCTGATCGGGATGCCGATCGCCTATTCGCTGGCGATGGCGGCCATCGCCGGCGCGCTGTCGGTCGGCATTCCCCTGGAAGCGTTGATGCTGAAGATCTCGGACGGCGTCAGCAAGGTTGCGATGCTGACGATCCCGTTCTTCGTGCTCGCCGGCGCGATCATGGCGGAAGGCGGCATGGCGCGGCGGCTGGTCGCCTTTGCCGACGTGCTGGTCGGCTTGACGCGCCTGCGCGGCGGCCTCTCCATCGTCAACGTGCTGGCGACGACCTTCCTCAGCGGCATCTCCGGCTCGGCGGTGGCCGACACCTCTGCGATCGGCTCCGTGATGATCCCGCAGATGGAGAAGAACGGCTATCCGCGCGTGTTCGCGACCAACCTCACCATCTCCTCCTCGGTACAGGCGCTGCTGGTGCCGCCGAGCCACAACGCCGTGCTCTATTCGCTCGCCACCGGCGGCACCATCTCGATCAGCGCGCTGTTCATGGCAGGCGTTTTCCCGGGGCTGCTGATCGGATTCTCGCTGATCATGCTGTGCCTGGTGATTGCCTATCGTGAAGGTCACCCGCAGGGCCGCACCGTGCCGGCCAAGGAAGCCATCAAGATCACGATCGATGCGGCCTGGGGCCTGATCACGCTCGTCATCATCCTCGGCGGCATTCTGGGCGGCATCTTCACCGCGATCGAAGCCGGCGCGGTCGCCTGCATCTGGGCGTTCTTCGTCACCATGTTCGTCTACCGCGACTACAAATGGCGCGATCTGCCGGTGTTGCTGCACCGGACCTTGCGCACCGTCGCGATGGTGATGACGCTGATCGCCTGCGCATCCGCGGTCGGCTACATCATGGCGCTGACGCAGATGCCGGCGAAGATGACGGCGTTCTTCCTGTCGATCTCCAGCAACAAATACGTCATCCTGTTGCTGCTCAACGTCCTGCTGCTGCTGCTCGGCACGCTGCTCGACATGGCACCGTCGATCCTGATCGCGACGCCGATCCTGCTGCCGGTGATGCAGAATTTCGGCGTCGATCCCGTCCACTTCGGCATGATCATGCTGCTCAATCTCGGCATCGGCCTGTGCCATCCGCCGGTCGGCGCAATCCTGTTCGTCGGCTGCGCCGTCGGCAAGGTCTCGCTGGAAGAGGTCATGCGCAAGATCTGGCCGTTCTACGGCGTCATGCTGTTCGTGCTGATGCTGGTGACCTACCTGCCTGAGATCTCGCTCTGGCTGCCGCGTCACATCCTGCACTGAAGCGGGCCGCGCCGGCTTGACGTCGTCGGCGCGTCCCTGGACCAGACCGGCAGGATCACTCGCCGTCGAGGCCGCTCTCGGCGAGTTCGCGCAGCGCATCGGTGTCGAGCACGACGATGGCACCGTGCTCGAGCCGCACCCAGTTACGGCCGGCCCAGGCACGCAATTGCTTGTTGATGCTCTCGCGCGTCATGCCGACCATCTCGCTGATCTCCTGCTGGGTGATCGCGAGGGTGCCGCTGCCGGAGTCGAACTTGCGCTCCTCCGTGAGACCGAGCAGCGCGCTCGCGAGCCGGCCCGGCAGATTCTGCAAGATCACCTGCTCGACCTGCTGGCTGGTCCAGCGCAGCCGCGCGCAGAGCAGCTCGATGAATTTCATCGCGAGCGCCGGCTGGCTCTTCACGAACGGCAGGAAGTCGCGGCGGTCGATGATGTAGAGTTCGCAATTGGTGTTGGCCGTGGCATCCGCCGACCGCGGTGCACCATCGAGCACGGCGATCTCGCCGAAGATCTCGCCCGGACCGATCAGGTTGAGGATGGCATTCCGGCCATCAGGCGACGAGGAGGAAATCTTCACTGTTCCGGAAATCACCGCGAACAGATTGTTGCCGGGATCTCCCTTGGCAGCGATCGTCGCACCGCGCTTGACTGTGGAGTGCTTGGCGTAGCGGCAGAGCTGATCGAGAGCCTCTGGCTCCAGATCCGCAAAGATCGGGTGCTTGCGCAGGACCGATAGTTTGTTTCCCGCCGATTGGCGGGGGTCGCCGGTCTTGTCCTGAGGCACGCCGCGGGGCTCCTAAGACTGCGAGGCACTGGAGTTCCTGCGTAGTCAACGTTCTCAGGCTTTTCAACCGGAAAGCACGAACACAGCTTGAAGCAAGTGTTGTTAAAATGCCGCGATTGCGCCCACGAAGGCGCACCCACAGGGTGCGTCGATGCGTTTCGGCCGATGCAGAGTTGCGGATACAGCAACGCGCGGCAGAGCCTGAGCACCGCAAAACAGGCTCAATGAGCCGCGGAAGCCGCGGCTGCCGCGCCAAAAGCAAGTGCAATCTCGGGAAATTCAGCGCTTCGTATCGGAATCGAGTCGGCCCGTGCTGGTCTGCCGGTCGGCCCAAGCCAGCGCTACGGCGAACGCAACAAAGATGGCTACGACCACAATGGCCACCAGCAGCGCGTCAATCGGCATCGAGCCCTCCCACGGATTTGAGCCATTATCGGCGGCGCGTGGCCGGCGTCTTTGATCGGGATCAAAAATGAGCCAGTAGTCTGGCGCGGCCGGGAATCAGGCCGCAGCCAGCGCCTCGACTCGCGCGGGATCGCGCAGGCTGACGCCGCCATGGACGATCTCGATCGCCCCGTGCCGCTCCAGCTTGGTGAAGGTGCGGCTGACGGTCTCGATGGTCAGTCCGAGATAGTCTGCGATGTCCTGCCGGCTCATCGGAAGGGGGACCGTGTTCGACGCTCCCTTGAGCGAGACCAGCCGCTCGCGCCAGCAGAGCAGAAATGTCGCGACCTTTTCATCCGCCGAACGACGGCCGAGCAGCACCATGTGGTCGCGGGCCTGGCTCAACTCCCGGATCGCCAGTTCGTTGATGCGCTTGAGCAGATGCGGCCGGTCCTCGATGAAGCGCCCGAACGGCGCCTTGGCGAACTGGCACACCGTCACCGCACCAATCGCATCGGCCGAGAAATTGTGGCGGCCGGATACATTCATCCCCAGGAAATCGCCAGGCAGCGCAAAGCCAACGATCTGCCGTCGACCATCGGGCAGCAGCTTGTAGAGCCGCATCACGCCTTCGAGGAGATTGTAGAACGAGGTCGTGATCTCCTCCTCGGAGAACACGGTCTCTCCTGCGGCGAAATGCACCCGGCGTCCGAGATGCTCGAACTCCCTGAGCTCGGCCGGGTCCAGCGATGCACACACTGCGAAGCCGCGAACCGCGCAATCGTCGCAAAAATGGCTGTTCGGCTCAATCATCGTCACGGAAGCCTTCATCCACCGCTCCAAGCGCCCCCGAATCTCCGCAACCAAAGGAGTTCACCGCGCTGAATGCATTTTTACTGCATTGCGCCAGAGCCTGTTGACCCAGATCAAATTTGGCGCCCGTCCCCGCTCCTATTCTGCGTCAAGAGTTCGACCGGACCAATTTCCATGCGAAATGTGCTGCCCCTCACTTTGATTGGGCTGTTGCTGATCACTCCCGCGCTCGCTGCGCCGACGGCAGAGCAGCGTGGCAAGGCCTATGCGCGGGTCAATTGCGCACGCTGCCACGCCATCGACCGCCATTCCGCCAGCCCGCTCAAGATCGCTCCACCGTTCAGAACGCTGGACCAGCGCTACCCTATCGATTCCCTGGAAGAAGCGCTCGCCGAAGGTATCTATACCGGCCATGCCGACATGCCCGCCTTCGAGCTCGAGCCGGACCAGATCCACGACCTCCTGTCCTATCTCAAGACGCTCAAATAGCTCCGAGCATCACACCATCTGCACCGTCCAGCCGATCAATTCCCTGGCGATGCGGGCGAAGGCTGCGTCGAAGGCGGCGACGGCGGCGGCGGGCTCGATCTTGTCGAGCTTCTCACTGGTCTCCACCAGACGCGATGCGATCACCTTCCCGCTCTTGTCGACGATCCGCGCCGACAGTCCGATCTCGACCCGTGTCTCGCCCTCCGTGGCGATGCGGAAACGCCTGATGTCGATCAGGAGTTGGTAGTCCGCCTGCCCCAAATCGGTCGTCCGTAGCGGGGCGTGCGCGATATCGTAATTCTCGAAACTGTCGATCAGCCGCGCCTGCACCAGCTTGGGAATGCTGTCAGCCCAGAGGAAGTCGGCGAAGCCCTTGATGTCGCCAACCGACGAGAACAGCATGCGCTGAGTCTGAAGCATCGCGACGGCGGTCGGCTCGGGAATCGATAGCGACGCCGAGAGCGTTTTACCGACCGGTCCAAGATCCCGCGGCGTGAGCAAATCGTAGGTAATCTTTTGCGCAGGCGTGCCACCGCCGGTCATCTTCTCGAGGCCAGCCAGAATGCCGTCGATCTTGCCGGTGTTGCGCGCCAGGCCGTCGGAAAACGTCTTGAGATTGGCGATGGTGTCCTTGAGCGGGCCGGAATTGTCCTCGAGCACGGTGTCGACGCGCCGCAGGGCATCGCGCGCAGCCTGGGTCATGCTCTGGCCCGCGCCGGCCTCGGCGATCAGGGTCAATGGCTCGTCGGATTTGGCGACGATCATGCCCCCCTCCAGCGTCACCACCGGCACGCCGGTCAGCCCCTGGAAATCGAGCCCGACCTTGGTGTCGGTGCGCACCGGCGTCGTTGCGGCGACCGAGATCGTGGCGCTGACGAAGCGCGGATTGTCGGGCGCAAGACCGAGCTGCGTCACCTCGCCGACGCGAATGCCGTTGAACAGCACGCCGGCGCCGACCAGAAGACCCGGCACCGGCCCCTGGAATTGCACGTGGTAATTCGTACGCGGTCCGATGCCGCCGCTGTTGTTCAGCCAATAGACGAAGCCGAAAACCGCAACGATCGCGGCCAGCACGAAGCCGCCAATCAGCACATAGGGCGCGCGAGTTTCCATGTCTCATCTCATTTCATGTTGCAGCATCTGCGAGCGCTTGCCGTGGAAATAGGCGCGCACCCACGGGTGCTCGGATTGCAGCAATTCTCGCATCGGCCCTATCGCCACGATCTTGCCGTCGGCGAGCGCCGCGACGCGGTCGCAGACCGTGGTGAGGCTCGCAAGGTCATGGGTGACCATGAAGACCGTGAACCCCAGTGTCTTTTGCAGCGTCCGGATCAGCGAGTCGAAATCCCCGGCGGCAATCGGATCGAGGCCGGATGTCGGCTCGTCGAGGAAGAGGATCGGCGGATCGAGCGCGAGCGCGCGCGCCAGTGCCACGCGCTTGGTCATACCGCCGGATAGCTCCGACGGATATTTGTCCCCATCCTGCGCCCGCAGCCCGACCATCTCGAGCTTGGCGATCGCGATCTCGTCCATCAGCTCCTGCGACAGCGCGAGATTTTCGCGAAGCGGAAACTGCACGTTCTGCTTGACCGTCAGCGATGAGAACAGCGCGCCTTGCTGAAACAGGATGCCCCACGTTGCCGCCCGGCTTTGGTCATGCGTGCCACCGATCGGCCGTCCCATGATTTCGATGGTGCCACTACGACGCGGAATAAGGCCGATGATGGTCCGCATCAACACCGACTTGCCGCCTCCGGACGCTCCTACCAGCCCGAGGATCTCGCCGCGGCGGACGTCGAGCGACAAATGATCGAGCACGGTCTGGCGGCCGAAGCCGACCACGAGATCATGGACGCCGATCGCGAACTCTGCCTGCGCCTCGGGCATCGTCACATCCCGATCGAGGCGAAAAAGACCGCGAACAGGCCGTCCAGCACGATCACCAGGAAGATCGACTTGACCACCGACGTGGTCGTCTGCCGGCCGAGCGACTCCGCGCTGCCCTTGACACGCAATCCCTCGCTGCAGGCGACGATCCCGATCACCAGCGCCATGAACGGCGCCTTGAGGATACCGACCTCGAAATGGGTGACGGAGATGGCCTCATGCAGCCGCGCGATATAAATCGACGGTCCCATATCGCCGTAGAACTGTGCGACTAGGCCGCCGCCATACAGCGCGGCAATCGATCCGATGAAGGCTAGAATGGGCAGCGCGATGACGAGTGCAGCCACGCGCGGCAGGATCAGGACGTCGACCGGATCGAGCCCCATGGTCGAGAGCGCATCGATCTCCTCGCGCATCTTCATCGAACCGAGCTCGGCCGTGTAGGCGCTTCCCGAGCGCCCCGCAACCATGATGGCGACGATCAGCACGCCAAGTTCGCGCAGGACGAGGATGCCCACCATATCGACAGTGTAGGACTCCGCGCCGAACCTGCGGAAATGAAAAAACCCCTGCTGGGCGATGATGGCGCCGATCAGGAAGGTGATCAGCACGACGATGGGAATCGCCTGGAACCCGATCCGGTTGAGTTGATAGACCAGCGATGTCAGCCGCAGCGAGCGGGGCCGCCGCACGACACCGATCACGGCGATAAACAGGGCGCCGAGCATTTGCAGGAAGACCGCGATGTCTTCGCGGGCGCCGACCGTGGCCTTGCCGAGATCGTTCAATCTCAGCAGGACCGGATTGGGTGCGGCTGCCGGCGCAGGCGTGTGTCGATTGACCTGCCGCACCTCCGCCAACAGACCGCTGAATTGATCCGCCACGCCGACGATCTCGGCTGGCCTTCCCGATGACGCAGCCTGGCGTGACAGCTTCTCCAGAATCCAGGCGCCGAGCGTGTCGAGCGCACCGATGCCCGACATGTCGAGCGTTACGCTTCGCGATCGATCAACTTCCGCGCCAACCGTCCTGCAGAGCGTCTCGAGCGCAGACACGTTGGCTGCGATCCACGGCCCTTCGGGTCGCAATTTGAGCGCATCGCCAGAGGGGGTGGCCAGCAACAGAGGTTCCGAATTCACGCTCATATCCTCATGGGACGACCGGCCCCAATCGCTGTCTTCTAGGCCGGCACAGGGCGGCTCGATTGACTTGTCTCAAACATAGGTCTGTTCCCCTCATTGACGCAAATCAATCGTTATCGGGTTCGCTCGCATAGGCTCCTGCCATTCAATGGAGACCGCCCATGTTCGACACCGGCAGAATGAGCGACGAGCTGAGAGCCCTGAAGGTCGACGTCACACGTCTGCTGAGCACGGCTGGCGAGGACATGTTCGAGACATCGAAGGACCATGCAGAGGCCCTCGCCGATCAGATCAAGGCTGCGCTGGCCGAACTGGGCGAGACCGTCAGCGAAGAGCAGGAGCAACTCCACGATCTCGTCGCGGGACGCCCCGTGGCCTCGCTCGCGTCCGCCTTCGCGCTCGGCGTGGTCGTCGGCTTCATGCTGAGGAGGCACTAGGTGAATACGGAGAATGTGATCAAGCATCTGCGCGCACTGTGGCGCACGGACAGGATCATAGCGGATATCAGGCTTCGTCATCTGCTGGTCGGGTTCGGCTTGCGCGCATTCGCGGCGCTGATCGCCGCATTCGGGCTCCTGATGCTGGAACTATCAGCCTATTTCGCGCTACTCCAGATCTGGAGCGCGATCGCTGCGGCCGCCGTCCTCGGAGCGATCAATTTCGCCATCGCGGCGGCTCTGTTCATCGCGGCCGGACGCCCGCCTTCAGGCCGCGACATCGAGCTCGCCAATGAAATCCATGACACGTCGATCGAGGCCCTCCAGATCGAAGCCCGGGCGTTTCAGGGCCAATTGACCGGCGCGGTTCATCATCCGCTCAGCACGATCGTGCCGGTTCTGGTGCCTCTGATTGCCGTCATCGTCAAGAACATGCGAAAGACGACCAGGGAATCCGCCGCAGACACCGCGCCCGAAGCGCACTCCTGACCGGCGAGCGTCAGAGCTTGAGCCGGACGTCGCAGATGTCGGGCTCGGCGGGATCCGGCTTGATCTCGAAACCGAGCTGCCGGCACATCTCGAGCATCGCGACGTTCTCCTTGAGCACGTCGCCCGAGATGGTCTTGAGCCCTTCCGACCTGGCGTAGTCGATGATCAGTTGCATCAAGGCCCAACCAAGCCCCCTGCCCTTGAGGTCGGACCGCAGCAGGATCGCGTATTCGCCGCTCTCATAGATCGAGTCCGAGTGAAGCCGGACCACGCCGACCATCTCATTTTTTTCGTCGAACGCGATGAACGCCATGGCGCGCGCATAATCGAGCTGGGTCAGGCGTGCGATGAACTCGTGGGTGAACTCCTTCATCGGCGCGAAGAAGCGCAGGCGGAGATCATGGGCCGTAACGTGACCCAGGAACTCGTGAATGGTCGGCTCGTCCTCGGGACGCAGGGGACGAACCGAGATGTGCCAGCCGTCCTTGAGCGTAAGGCGGCGCTCCCATTGCGACGGATAGGCGCGAACGGCGAAATTGGCGGGGCCTGAGCCGGCAAATTTCGGCTGCGGCGGTCCCACCGCGACGCGGGCATCGACGGCCGTCACGCCGGTTTCGTCCGCGAGCAGCGGGTTGATATCGAGCTCGCGAATTTCGGGGATGTCCGCCGCCATCTGCGCCAGCTTCACCAGCACCATGGCGACGGCGTCCGGCTTGACCGCGGGCACGTCCCGATAAGCCTGCAACAATCGCGAGACGCGGGTCCGCTCGATCAGGTCGCGGGCGAGCTGCAAATCGAGCGGCGGCAAAGCCAAGGCCTTGTCGTTGATGATCTCCACTGCCGTGCCGCCCCGGCCGAACACGACGACCGTGCCAAAAGTGGGATCGTCGGCAAGGCCCAGGATCAGTTCGCGCGCCTTGGCCTTGACGACCATCGTTTGCACGATGACACCGTCAACGCGGGCTTCGGGCCGCAACTTCCGCGCCCGCGCAAGTATGCCGGCAGCGGCCCCGCGCACCGCAGCCGGCGTGGTCAGATTGAGCACGACGCCGCCGACGTCGGACTTGTGGATGATGTCGCGCGACAGGATCTTGAGCACGACGGTGTCGCCCTGCGCGAACACCTCCTCCGCGTAGCTGACCGCCTGCTCGACATCGGCAGCCGCATAGGTCGGCACCATCGCGATGTCATAGCACCCAAGCAGATGCTTGATCTCGACGGGCTCGAGCCATTTGCGCCCGTCGGCCATGGCCGTCGCGACGATCTGCCTTGCAGTCGCGACATCCGGCACGAACGTATCGGGCATCGCCGGCGGCACCTGGCTCAATTCGTCGACCACCTCGCGATGCCGCACCAGATGCATGAAGCCGCGCACTGCATCGTCTTCGGTCGGGTAATTCGGAATGCCGGCGGCCGACAGCGTCGCAATGATCTGCTGATCGGCCCCCACCCAGGCTGCCAGCACGGGCTTGGCCCAACTGCGGTGCTTCTGGCGATATTTGACGACGAGTTCCGTCACGGTCGTCGCGATCGCGGCGGCCGATGCAATCGCGGTCTGCACGTTGAGCACGAGGACCGCATCGTTGCCGGGATCGTCGAGCAGCACCTCCAGCGCCGCCGCATAACGCGAGGCATCCGCGTCGCCGACGATATCGACGGGATTGGCGCCGGACCAGGTCGGCGGCAACACCGCATCGAGCTTCTCGCGCGTCTCGGGCGTCATGGGGGCGGGAATTCCGCCAAGGTCCGCGAGCCGATCGACAGCCAGGACGCCGATGCCACCGCCATTGGTCAGAATCGCGAGACGCTTTCCCGCCGGCGATCCGATCCGACCGAGCGTCTCGGCACAATCGAATAGCTCCCGCAGATCCGACACGCGCAGGACGCCGGCGCGGCGGAAGGCTGCATCATAGACCGCATCCACACCGGCGAGTGCGCCCGTATGCGTAGCGGCCGCCTTCGCACCCTGAGCCATGCGACCGGGCTTCACCACGACGACAGGCTTTACACGGGCGGCAGCGCGCGCCGCCGACATGAACTTTCGCGCATCCTTGATGGCCTCGATGTAGAGCAGGATGGCGCGGGTCTTGTGGTCCATCGCGAAGTGGTCGAGCAAATCTGCGATGTCGACGTCGATCTGATCGCCGATCGAGACGATGCCGGAGAAGCCGACGCCACGCTGGGCAGCCCAATCCACCATGCCGGCCGCGATCGCGCCCGATTGCGAGATCAGCGCGAGGTTTCCTGCCCCGGGCATGTGCGCGGCGAAGCTCGCATTGAGGCTTGCGCCGGGCATCATGATGCCGAGACAATTGGGACCGATCAGCCGCATGCCGTATTTGCGGGCAGCGGCGATGGCAGCTTCCTCGAGCGATCCCGGTCCGTGCCCGAGCCCCGCCGAGACGATCAAGGCGCCGGCCGAGCCCCGCCGGCCGGCCTGGTCGATGATTTCAGGGACTTCGCGCGCGGGCGCAGTGATGACGACCAACTCGGGCACGAACGGCAGCTTTTCCAGCCGGCTCACCGCGGCAACGCCGCCGATCTCGGCATGGCGCAGGTTTACCAGGCCGAACTGCCCTTTGAACCCCGCCTTGCCGATGTTTTCGAGGACCGCGCGCCCAACGGACGCCGGGCGCGCACTTGCGCCGACCAGCGCGACCGATCGGGGCGACAACAGGTTTTTCAGGCGATAAGTCGACATGATCACAATCGTTCGATCGGGCAACGGGTCCGACGGAAGCTAACCCGGATGGAGGCTGAAACGCACCTAGTGCGACATCATCACCCAGCATGGTGGCTGGCCGATGACGGTCTTGGTCACGCCGCCCCAGACGGTCTCGTTCAGGCGCGAATGATGATAAGCGCCCATGACGATGGCGTCGACGGCGTGGGATTGTGCCCAGCTTCCCAGCACCTTGCCAATCGAGCTGCCGTTGCCCTTCACCGTCTCGAACGAGGCATAGATCCCGTGTTCCCTCAAGTGATGGACGAGATTGTTGCCGGATTGCGTGATCGTATCGTCCTTGTCGTCAGCCACGGTGATCACGCGCACCACAGCGGCGGCTTGCAGGATGGGTAGTGCGTCGCCGACCGCGCGCGCGGCACGCGCCGAATGGTCCCAGGCAATCATGACGTTCTCGAATTCGGGCCGCAGCGCCTCCACCTGCTCCTCTGGACATAGCAGCAACGGCCGCCCGGAGTGGAACAAGAATGTTTCAACGAGGTTTTCGGTTCGGCTGTGGTGCGGCTTCACCGGGATCAACGCGAGGTCGCTGAAGCGCGCATGCTCGGCCAAAGTCGACGCGATCTGGTCCGCCGGCACCTTGCCCGATCGGCTTTGGGCACGAATGCCGGCTCGCGAGGCCGCGTTGGTGAACGCATTCAGCAGTTGCTGTATCTCGCCCGCCTCGCGCACATTGCTGAATGCGGCGGCCTCCGGGTCGTCAGGGAACACCACATTCGGCCGCACGAAAGCATCGTTCGCGAGCGCGAGCCCCGTGATCCTGGCGCCGAGATCCGCGGCAACGGCGACGCACTTCTCGATTGCAGCCAGCGTGGGAGCCTGGGGTTCGCCGACGAGCGGCAGAAAGACGTCCTTGATGGGCATCGGATTCTCCTTGCCGGCCAGAATAGGCCGCCTTCGGTCCGGGCGCTTGATCCTCCTCAAGCCGGGAATACTCCGCATCGCCTGCCGACGACAGGCCTTGACGGAAGTCAAGAACTGGTCGCAGCTCCGGAGTAAGCGTTACCTCGGCTTGCGGCCGGACCGCTTGGCGCCCCCATCCGCATGATGCCGGCAGCGATGACAGTCAATTCGACGACCCAGGAACGGATTTTTGCGGCACTGACCGCGCATGCCGGCGTGAAGCGGATCGATACGCACGCGGCTTCGGTCTTCCTCGACGGGGCGCGGGCGCTGAAGGTCAAGCGGGCGGTCAAGTATCCGTTCCTCGACTATTCGACACTCGAGAAACGCAAGGCTGCCTGCGAGGAGGAGGTCAGGATCAACCGGCCGCACGCGCCGCAAATCTATCACGGCATCGCGGCCGTCACGGAGGAGCCGGACGGGTCGGTGACGATCGGCGGCCGCGGCCGGCCGATCGAATATGCCGTCGACATGGCGCGTTTCGACGAGAACCAGACGCTGGATCATCTGGCGAAGGCCGGACGGTTCGATTCGGACTTTGCATCGGCCATCGCGGACGCAATCGCGGCCTCGCATGCAGCCGCGACGCCCACCAACGGCGAGGCTTGGGTTTCCTCGGTCCCCGCCTTGATCGAGGGCAACAGCAATGGCCTGCGGAACGGCAATCGTTTCCCCGCAGCAGAGATCGAGCAGCTTGTGCAGGCCTCGCACGCCGCATTCCTGCGCGTCCGATCCTTGCTTCAAGAGCGCGCCCGCCGGGGCTTCGTGCGCCGGTGCCACGGCGATTTGCATCTTGCGAACATCGTGCTGATCGAGCGACGGCCTGTCCTGTTCGACGCCATCGAGTTCGATGCACAGATGGCGACGGTCGACGTGCTCTACGACCTCGCATTCACGCTGATGGACCTGCTGCACCACGATCAGCCGCTTGCCGCAAACGTCGTTCTGAACCGGTATCTCGCCGCAACGCCGCTCGACAATCTCGACGCGCTCGGCGCGCTGCCGCTGTTCATGTCGATCCGCGCAGCCATCCGCGCCCAGGTGACGCTGGCGCGGCTGAAGCCGGCCCGTCCCGACGACGCCGAGATTGTTGACGAGGCCCGTCGCTATTTCGGTCTCGCCCGGACGCTGATCCAGCCTCCCCCTCCCCGTCTGATCGCGGTAGGGGGACTGTCGGGCACCGGCAAATCGGTTCTGGCGCGCGCGCTCGCGCCGATCGTCGCGCCGCAACCAGGCGCCGTCGTGTTGCGCAGCGACGTCATTCGCAAGCAGATGTTCGGGGTCGCCGACACGGAACGGCTGCCGCCATCTGCCTATACGCCCGAGCTTGCCGAGCGGGTCTACGCGACCTTGACCGAGCGCGTCCGCCGCGTGTTGGCCCAGGGTCATTCGGCGATCGTCGACGGCGTGTTCGCCCGCGATGCCGAAAGAGACGCCTTCGCCAAGCTGGCCCAGGATAGCGGCGTGCCTCTCACCGGCCTGTTTCTGGTGGCGGATCTGGCGACCCGGCAGGCTCGAATCGGCAGCCGCAGCGACGACGTGTCGGATGCCACGCAAGAGGTTGCCGCGTTGCAAGAGCACTATAATATCGGCCATGTCGACTGGACGATCATCGATGCATCCGGGACGCAAGCGCAGACGCTCCAGGGCTGCCGGAACGCGATCACTGACGGCAGGCAAGGCGATCTGATTGGCGCGGGCTAGGATGGCGCGACCCAGTACGAATTCGACAATGCTCGGCAGCGCCAGGCCTGCGGCGGGCCGTAGGTTGCCCGGCCGCCTCAGCGCCGGCATGGCCTGCGACACAGCATTTCGGATCATCGCGCGCCGTCACCTCGCTGCGGTCCTGGCCCAGCATGACGGCACCTGCCGTGGCGATCCGGAGGCGCTGCATCAGATCCGAATCGCGCTGACCCATCTGAGGACCGCGATTCGTTTCTTTTCGCCCATGGTCGACGATGCGCTGCGCCCCAAAGTCTGGACCGAGCTGAAATGGCTGAACAGCCAGCTCGGCATGGTACGGGACCTCGACGTCGCGATTGAACGCGTCGTAGTGGAAGCCGGTGACGAACTCGCCGTGATCGCCGAGCTCCAGCACTGGGACGAGAAACGCGCCGAGAGCCACCGCCTGCTGGCCCGTGCGCTGCAGTCGGTGCGATATCGCCGCTTGGTCGAACAGACCACGAGCTGGATCGATAGCGGCCCCTGGTCGACCCGGCGCAGCAAGGAGGCCATCAGGCTGCGTCGCTGCCCGCTCGCCGACCACGCAATGGCGCAACTGATCGAATGGAAAAGGACGCTGCTCAAGAAGGCGAGGAAGCTCCGCAAGCTCGACGTCGAAAGACGGCACAAGCTGCGGATCCTCAACAAGCGACTGACTTATTCAATCGAGTCGCTGGAGGATCTGTTCGCCGACAAGTCGCTCACGAAGCAGAAGTCCATCCTCAAGCAGTTGCGCAGGGCGCAAAAATCCCTCGGACAGTTGAACGACGACGCACGCGGCCAGACGTTGGCCGCCTCGCTGAACGAGGCCGTCCCCGAGGCCGGCATTCGCTTTCTCGACCGCAAGCGGGAAAAGAAGCTGTTGCGCACCGCTTCGACGGCGTATCGCAAACTCGAAAAGACCAAGCCTTTCCGCGCCTCCGACCTGACGCCCGATCTCGACCCCGAGGACTAGGTCCGAACGTAGTCCCCTGGGGCATCGGGCAAGCCATCGATGTCGCCATACCCGATCGGCGGCGGATCGCAGGGCTTGCCCGATCTCGCGATCAACCACCGGCTCCATTCGGGCCACCATGATCCCTCGACATGCGACGCCAGCTTCAGCCATTCATCCGGGCCGATATAGGGCGCGTCCGCTGCCTTGGTCATGACCTGATAGCTGTGTCCGGGCTCGTCGGGCGGCGCGACGACGCCGGCATTGTGGCCGCCGCTCGTCAACAGGAAGGTCAGGTCGGCATCCACCTGGTAGTGGAGCTTGTGCACGGATCGCCATGGCGCCACGTGGTCGGTCAGGGTACCGACCACGAACATCGGAGCATGAATGTCGGACAGCGAGACGCTCTTGCCCTCCACCTGATAACGCCCCTCGGCGAGATCGTTGTCGAGGAACAGCTTGCGCAGATATTCCGAATGCATCCGATAAGGCAGCCGCGTCGCATCCGCATTCCAGGCCATCAGGTCGCTCGGCGCCGCCGCCTCGCCCATCAGATAATCATGCGACAGCCGCGACCAGATCAGGTCGTTCGAACGCAGCAGCGCGAAAGCGCCGGCCATCTGCGCCGTATCGAGGTAGCCGCGCTGCCACATGATGTCTTCGAGGAAAGCGACCTGGCTTTCGTTCACGAACAGCGTCAGTTCGCCGGCCTCGGTGAAGTCCGTCTGCGCGGCAAGCAGCGTGATGGTGCCGAGACGATCATCGCCGTCGCGCGCCATCTTGGCGGCGGCGATCGACAACAACGTGCCACCCAGACAATAGCCGAGCGCGTGGGTCTTCCGACCCGGCACAATTCGTTCGATCGCATCCAGCGCAGCCATCACGCCGAGCTTGCGATAATCGTCGAACGCGACGTTCCGATCCCTCGCATCCGGGTTGCGCCAGGAGATTGCGAAGACGGTAAAGCCCTGATCGGTGAGATATTTGACCAGCGAGTTCTGCGGCGACAGATCGAGAATGTAGTATTTCATGATCCAGGCCGGCACGATCAGGATCGGCTCGGGCCGCACGTGTACGGTCGTCGGACGGTACTGGATCAGCTCGATCAGCTCATTGCGGTAGACGATTTTGCCGGGCGACGCCGCGACCGTCCTGCCGACGACAAACTGTTCATTGCCGGCGGGCTTCGCGGCCGACAGCATTCGTACCAGGTCGCCGTACCAGTTCTGCCAGCCGAAAACGAAATTCTCGCCGCCGCTCTGAAAGGCCTTCTCCAGCACCTCCGGGTTGGTCATCGCAAAGTTCGACGGCGCCAGCATGTCCAGCATCTGGCGCACCGAGAATTCGACGATGGCGTCATTCGCGCGCGAGACGCCACGCACCCCGGTCGTAGCATCGTGCCACCAGCGCTCTGCGAGCAGAAACGCCTGCGCAAAAACATTGAACGGCGCCGCCTCCCATTGCGGCTCCTTGAAGCGGCGGTCCCGCCCCTCCGGCCGGATCACCGACCAGGGCTTCTGGCCCGATGACATCGCGTGCGCGGCAACTTCCAGCAGTCGGCCCGTGTCACGAAGGATATCGTTGGTAATCTCCATCCGGCGCTGCGGCGCCGCGGCGAGGTGAAGGCTCCAATCGAACCAGGCGAGCAGCAAGGCCGCCGGCGAAATCCCGCCCGTAAACCGCGCCAGCATCGCATGGAACGCGCGATCCACAGGGTAAGGTTCCGACATCGGCGTGGCCGCCGGCTTCTCGGCAGCCGGTTCGTTACGCGTCGCAACAGGAACCACGCCTGCGACCGGTTCGACGGGAGGTGCCGGCAGCACCGGCTCTTCGGTCCGAGGAAGGATCTGCACGACGCTCATGGCCAAAAAATCTCGCTCGCATCTGGTCTGCGAGACGATATGACCAGCCGCTGCAAAAACGTTGAGCTGCATCAATTCCGCAGGATTGATCACGATCGCTTCACTGGGAGGGACCGACCTCCTCGGCTTGACCTACGTCAAACCGCACCCCAGCGCCTGATCTAGAAATTCCCCAACGAAGTTCGACAAGCCAGCGGAGCAGTCCATGCGCGCCCACCAAATCATGACCCGGTCGGTCATCTCGGTTACCCCCGACACCAGCATCGTCGAAGCCGCGAACATCATGTTGAAGCGTCACGTCAGCGGCCTCACCGTCGTCGACGACGGCGGCAAGCTGGTCGGGGTGGTCTCGGAAGGCGACTTCATCCGCCGCAGCGAAATCGGCACTGGCCGCAAGCGCGGCCGCTGGCTGCGGTTCATCCTCGGCGCCGGCAAATCGGCCGGCGATTTCGTCCACGAGCATGGCCGCAAGGTCGCGGAGGTCATGACCACCTCACCCGTCACCATCACCGAGGATACCGCGCTCGCGGAGATCGTCGACCTCATGGAGCGGAACAACGTGAAGCGCCTGCCGGTTGTTCGCGGCGACAAGGTCGTCGGCATCGTGTCGCGCGCCAATCTTCTGCAGGCGGTGGCGGGCCTTGCCCGCGAAGTGCCGGATCCGACGGCCGACGACGATCACATCCGCGGCCGCATCATCGATGCCATGGAGAAATACGACTGGTGCCCGTTCGGGCTGAACGTCATCGTGCGCGACGGCATCGTTCACTTGAGCGGCGTCATCACCGAGGAACGCTCCCGGCAAGCGGCGATCGTTGCGGCGGAAAACGTTGAAGGTGTCAAGAAGGTGCACGACCATCTGTGCTGGGTCGACACCATGTCAGGCGTCTATCTGAACTCGCCCGAGGACGATGATCTCGCCAAGGCGAGCTGAGACGGGAATCGCGACTCAACGAGGAATGACGGCGGTGGCCTCGATCTCGACGCGTGCCGCCTTCTCCACGAGGCGCACGACCTGGACCAGCGCCATCGCCGGATAATGTGCGCCGAAGGTGGCGCGGTAGATCTTGCCGAGCTCCTTCAGATTCGTCAGATACTCCTCCATGTCGACGACGTACCAGGTCAGACGAACCAGATGCTCGGGCCGCGCGCCGGCCTCTGCCAAAATCTCGGCAATGTTGCTCAGGGTCTGGCGCACCTGCGCGACGAAGCCGTCGGCGAGACGCTCCTGGGCATCCCAGCCGATCACACCGCCCGTGACGACGATGCGCCCCTCGGCGGCCATGCCGTTGGCATAGCCCTTCGGCACCGGCCAGCCGGATGGCTGAAGCACCTGCGCCCTGGGACCGGCGTCGTCCTCGGCGGCGGTGGGTAGCACAGCAAGCTGGGGGCCTTTCGGCGTTGTCACGGACAATTCTCGATCCTCATCTCATTCGGCCGCGACGCCCGAGGACGTCGCAGCCGCCTGCGCCAATTGCCGCAAGGCAAAGCGCTTCAATTTTCCGGTCTCGGTCTTCGGCAACTGCGTCACGAACTCGATCGCGCGCGGATATTTGTAGGGCGCGATCTCGCGTTTGACATGCTCCTGCAATTCGGCCGCGAGCCTGGCATCCGGCGTCACGCCGGGCGCGGCAACGACATAGGCTTTCACGATCATCCCGCGCGCCTCGTCCGGCGCACCGACGACGCCGCACTCGGCGACCGCAGGGTGCGTGAGCAACGCTGTTTCCACGTCCGTGCCCGCGATATTGTACCCGGATGACACGATCATGTCGTCGGAGCGCGACTGGTACCAGAAGTAACCGTCGCTATCCATCAGATAGGTGTCGCCGGTGATATTCCAGCCGTTCTGGACGTATTTTCGCTGACGCTCGTCGGCGAGATAGCGGCAACCGGTCGGCCCGCGCACCGCGAGCTTTCCCATCGTGCCTGCCGGCACGTCGTTGCCGTCGTCATCGACGATTTTAGCCTCATAGCCGGGAACGGGCTTGCCCGTCGCACCAGGGCGAATCTCGTCTTCGGTCGCACTGATGAAAATGTGCAGCAACTCGGTCGAACCGATCCCGTCCATGAGCTTGATGCCGGTGGCCTTCAGCCAGGCATCGAACGTCGGCTTGGGCAGCGTCTCGCCCGCGGAGACGCACTTTCGCAGTGAGGATATGTCACGACCGGGCAGCTTGCCGATCATGGCGCGGTACGCCGTCGGCGCCGTGAAGCAAACCGTGGTCTTGTACCGCTCGATCGCCGTCAGGATGTCGTCGGGCGTCGTCTTCTCCAGGACGACGAAGGAAGCGCCGATGTGCATCGGGAACAGAACGCCGCCGAAGCCGAAGGTGAAGGCGAGCGGCGCCGAACCGACGAAGCGATCTTTCTGCTCGGCCCGCAGGATGTTGCGCGCATAGCCGTCGCAAACCGCCAGCATGTCCCGATGGAAATGCATGGTGCCCTTCGGATCGCCTGTTGTGCCCGAGGTGAAGGCAATCAAGCAGATGTCGTCGGAGGCGGTATCGACTGCCGTAAACTCGGGGCTCGCGTCCGCAATCAGCGCCTCGAGCGAGTCGGGCGTCCCATTGCCCCAATAGACCACGTGCTCGAGACCGGGGGCGGCGAGCCTTGCCTTCTCCATCTCGTCGGAGAGTTTGCCGTCGCAGAGCGCGAGCCCAATTTCCGCTTTCTGGATCGGATAGGACAGTTCCTTGGCGCGCAGCAACGGCATCGTCGCCACGCAGATGCCGCCGGCCTTGATCACCGCGAGATAGGTCGCGACCATCATCGGGCTGTTGGCCGAACGCAGCATCACGCGGCCGCCGGTCACAAGTCCGAGCTTGCTCACCAACACATTGGCGATGCGGTTCACCAGCGCTTGCAGTTCGCGATAGGAATAGCTGACGGCAGGACTGATGACGCAAGGCGCATCGCCGTGCCCCTGCTCGACCCACCGGTCGAGGAAATAGCTGACGCAATTCAGTCGCGCCGGATAGCGCAGCTCCGGCCGCGTGAAAATGAACTCCGGCCACAGATCCGGCGGCGGCAGATGCTGCCGCCCGAACGTATCGACATGGGCGGTCGCAGCGTTTGCGTCATGCGAGCCCGAGACTTGAACCTTGGCGGCGTTGGCCATCGCACGCTCCTTTGCGCATGGAAAGCACCCGGCAGCACTCACTGGAAAACATTTTAGGCTTAAAACAATTTGGCGCAATAGTCGATTTTGGCAATCCAAGCATTTTCCTGCGGCAAAAGGGGCTTGGCGGCTGGCCCGCCGATGGGCTTAGGGCCGGCGACGCGCGGCCGATTTCTGCGCCGACGCCTTGGTCTTGGCCAGCAATCGCATCAGTTCGCGCACATCCTTGGGCGTCAGATCGGCGAAGAGATCGGCAATCCAGGTCTCGTGTTCCGCGGCCATCCTGCGAAACTCGGCACGACCGAGTTTCGTGAGACGGATCACCTGGACACGGCGATCGGTCTCCGAGGTGCGGCGGTCGAGATGGCCGGATTCCACGAGGCGCTCGACGAGGCCGGTGACGTTGCCGTTGGACACCATCATGCGCTTGGAGACATCGGACAGCGTCATGCCGTCGGGCGCCTTGTCGAGCTGCGCCATCAGGTCGAAACGTGGCAGCGTGACATCGAAGCGCTCCCGCAGTCGGCCGCGGACCTCGCCCTCGATCAGGGTCGTGCAGGTGAGCAGGCGCAACCACAGCCGAAGCTCATCGGCGTGGTCCTCCGGCGTTTCGACGGCCTTGGTCTCGGAATCGAGCATCTCGATGCAGTCACTCACGGCCGGCATTGGCGCCGGCTCGGATTCCCCAACGTTTTGAGCTTCAAATAAATCGACGCCGGCCGCAAGCCCAAAGCTGCAACAATCGACCGCACGGCAGTTTCTTTAGGCTTCAAATAATTGGCGCGCCGCTTGCATGCGCCGCTGCCTGCAAGATGGCGGCGGCCTGAGCTTGGCTTGCCGCGAGCGCCGTCATCGGCATAAGCTTGGATTGGAGTACGGGGCCTGCAATGCGAGCCCTGATGTCACGGGGGGATCAATCATGAAGACGCAACTGACCTTGGCCGCAGCCACACTTCTTCTCGGCACCGCGATGAGCCCTGCCCTCGCGCAGGAGAAGCTCAAGCTTGGCCTGATCGTGACTCTGTCAGGACCAGCGGCCGCACTCGGCCAGCAGGTTCGCGACGGCTTTGCCCTCGCGGTGAAAGATCTCGGCAGCAAGATGGGTGGGCGCGATGTCGAGGTCGTCGTGGTCGACGACGAATTGAAGCCCGACGCGGCGGTGACAAAGGTCAAGAGCCTGCTCGAGCGCGACAAGGTCGACTTCGTGGTCGGTCCGATCTTCTCCAACGTCCTTCAGGCGATCCACCGGCCGGTCACGGAGGCCAAGGTATTCCTGATCAGCCCGAATGCCGGGCCTTCGACGTTTGCCGGCAAGGATTGCAGTCCGTTCTTCTATGTGACGTCCTATCAGAACGATCAGGTGCACGAGATCCTCGGCAAGGTCGCGCAGGATCGCGGCTACAAGCGGATGTATCTCATGGTGCCGAACTATCAGGCCGGCAAGGACTCGGTCGCCGGCTTCAAGCTCGACTACAAGGGCGAGATCGTCGAAGAGTCCTACATGCCGCTCAACACGCTGGACTTCCAGCCGGAGCTATCCAAGATTGCGTCGCAGAAGCCCGATGCCCTCTTCACGTTCATGCCGGGCGGCCTCGGCGTCAACCTGGTCAAGCAGTACAAGCAGGCTGGTCTCGCCGACAGCATTCCGGTGCTCTCGGCTTTCACGGTCGATGAATCAACCCTGCCGGCGCAGCAGGACGCGGCCGTTGGCATGTTCGGCGGCGCGAACTGGGCGCCCAATCTGGACAATCCCCAGAGCAAGAAATTTGTTGCCGCCTATGAGGCCGCCTATAACGGCGTGCCCGGGACCTATGCGATGCAGGCGTATGACGCCGCGATGCTGATCGACAGCGCCGTCAAGGGCGTGAAGGGCGATCTCTCCAACAAGGACGCTGTTTCGGCGGCCCTGAAGAAAGCGGACTTCACGTCGCTCCGTGGTTCGTTCAAGTTCAACATCAATGGCTATCCGATCCAGGACTTCTATCTGACCAAGGTCGCAAAGCGCCCGGATGGCAAATTCCAGACCGAGATCGTTCAAAAAGTTTTCGAGAACTACGGCGACCGCTATGCCAAGGAATGCAAGGCGAACTAACACTGCGCGTCGCGTTATGGGAGGACTGCAATGAAGAGCGAAATCACCGGCATCACGCGGGCTAACGAAGGCATCCAGGGCATTTCCTGGAACATCCTCGGCCAGACTTATGTGCCGAAGAGCAACACCGAGAACAGTTTCTCCTGGCACGCCACGCTGCCTCCGGGCACGTTCGTGCCGCCGCATATCCATCCCGACCAGGACGAATATCTCTACATGCTGGAGGGCAAGCTCGACTTCGTGCTCGGCAATTCGGAAGCGCAGGCGACGCCCGGCGATCTGATCCGGCTCGGCATGGGTGTGCCGCACGGCATCTTCAACAAATCGGACCAGACCGCAAAGGTGCTGTTCTGGGTGTCACCGACCAAAAAACTGTTCGACCTGTTCTGGGGCCTTCACAACATGAAGGAGCAGAAGCCGGAGGACGTCGTGGCGATGGCCGCCGAGTTCAACATCCACTTCCTGCCGCCGCCGCCCGGCGCCGGTTAGCGGCCGCTTTACGCGCGCACTGCCGCAAGTCCCGGGACCGCGGCGAAGCCGGCCTTGGTAGCGTAGCCGCGTACGATCGCCTCCCGCTGGGAATAGCTCAGCACATTCTCGATATTGTCGAAGCCGTCGGGCGCGAGCTGCTCGACGGCGTCGATGACGCCCTCGGGGCCACCTCGCCTGTTGGAGCGGACAATGTCCGCGGTCATCGGCAAGCGCTTCTTCTCGTATTCCATCAAGGCCTGCCGCGGATGCTCGGCGCGCACCAGCGCGTCGGCGAGGCAGCGCGCATCGAGGATCGCCTGCGAGGCACCGTTCGAGCCGACCGGATACATGGGATGGGCGGCATCGCCGAGCAGGGTGACGCGTCCCGACGACCAATAGGGCAAGGGATCGCGGTCGCAGGTCGGGTATTCGTAGAACTCGGGCGTCGCCGAGATGAGGCTCCTCACATCGACATAGGGCACCGAGAAGCGCGCGACATGCGGCATCAGTTCCTCGCGCCGGCCCGGCCGCGACCAGTCTTCCTTCCGCGGCGGCGGCGCATTGCCCTCGCCCACCTTCACCAGCACCGCCCAATTGGTGAGACGGCTCGCCTGGCTCGATCCCTCCGCGATCGGATAGATCACCACCTTGGCGTTGAGGCCACCGGCGACGATCATCGACTTACCCGTGAGAAACAGCGGCCAGTCGCGCGCACCGCGCCACAGCATCAAGCCGTTCCAGCACGGCGGCCCTTCGTTCGGGAACAGCGTGTCACGGACGCGCGAGTGGATGCCGTCGGCCCCGATCAGGATATCGCCGCGCGCCGTGTGGATGTGCGCCCCGGCGCGATCGAAGAAGTAAGCGGTGACGCCACCCTCGTCCTGCGTGAATGCGCCAAGCCGGCAGCCGGTATGGATCGCCTCCATTCCAAGCCGCTCCTCGACGGCGCGATGGATAACACCCTGGAGGCGGCCACGATGGATCGAGAATTGCGGGACATCATGGCCTGCGTCCACGCCGCGCGCTTCGCGCCAGACCTCCTGGCCATGGCGGTTGAGGTAGTAGAGCTGGTCAGTGCGGATTGCGACGTCGTCGAGCTTTTGCAGCAGGCCAAGGCTGGCGAGCTCGCGCATGGCGTGCGGCAGCGTGTTGATACCGACGCCGAGTTCGCGGATCGTATCGGACTGCTCGAAGATCTCACAGCCGATGCCGCGGGCCCGCAGCATCAAGGCGGTGGTGAGACCACCGATACCGCCGCCGACGATAATCGCCTTCATCGCCCTCAACTCCACTCAAAACACGCCAGGCAACGGGGTTAGCGTCGCACGGGCGGTCACTCGGCCGCAAGCGGCTTTGTCGCCTCCGCCTTGAGCTCGGCCCGGGTCTTGGGCTTAGCCTTAATTCTCAGCTCTTCGAGATCCTGCCGATCACGCGCGCTGTTGCGGAAGATCTGGTCCTTTCCCGGCAAATATTGGGGTGGGCAGAATGCGTCGTCCGCTCCGTACCAGGCCGCCGCCTTCATGGTGAAGAAAGGGTCGACCAGATGCGGCCGTCCGAGTGCGACGAGGTCGGCCCGGCCCGCGGCCAAAATGGTGTTGGCCTGGTCCGCGGTCGTGATATTGCCGACGCACATGGTCGCCACCCGCGCCTCGTTGCGGACCTGGTCGGAAAATGGCGTCTGGAACATGCGGCCATAGACCGGCTGCCCATCGCGGACCGTCTGCCCGGTCGAGACGTCGACGAGATCGACGCCAGCCTCGGCAAAGGCGCGCGCGATGGCAACCGCATCGTCACCGGTGACGCCACCGTCAGCCCAGTCGGTCGCGGAAATGCGCACCGACATCGGCTTGTGCTTCGGCCACACCGCCCGCAGCGCCTCGAAAATCTCGATCGGAAAGCGCAGCCGGTTTTCGAGCGAGCCGCCATATTCGTCGGTACGCGTGTTCGTCAGCGGCGAAATGAAGCTGGCGAGCAGATAGCCGTGGGCGCAGTGCAGCTCGAGCATGTCGAAGCCGCAGCGCTCGCCGCGCTCGGCTGCCGCGACGAACGAATCTCTCACCGTATTCATGCCGGCGCGATCGAGCTCGCGCGGCACTTGGCTGTCGGGGAAATAGGGCAGCGGCGACGCCGAGACCACATCCCAGCCGCCTTCGTCCAGCGGACGATCGATTCCATCCCACATCAGCTTGGTCGCGCCCTTGCGGCCGGCATGCCCGAGTTGCAGGCAGATCCTTGCAGCCGAGTTGCCGTGGACGAAATCAACGATGCGGCGCCAGGCAGTTTCCTGCTCGTCATTCCACAGGCCGGCGCAGCCGGGCGTGATCCGGGCCTCGCGGCTGACGCAGGTCATCTCGGTAAAGATCAGGCCGGCGCCGCCGATCGCGCGCGAGCCGTAGTGCACGAGGTGGAAATCACCAGGAACGCCCTCTTTCGCCGAGTACATGCACATCGGCGACATCACGGCACGGTTCGGGACCTCCATCTCGCGAAGCCGGAATGGCTGGAATAGCGGCACAATCGGCTCGTCGGTGCTGACGTCGAAGCCGTTGCTGCGCACTTGCCTCGCGAATGATTTCTCGACCTCGGCGACGAAATCGGGCGCACGAAGCTTCAGATTGTCATAGGTGATCGCCTTCGAGCGCGTCATCACGCCGAAGGCAAATTGCACGGGATCGAAATCCCAGAAGCGGTCGACGTGCTCGAACCAGACCAGCGAGACGTCGGCGGCGTGCTGGGTCTTCTCGACCTCCTCGCGGCGGCCGTGCTCGTAGACATCCAGCGCGGCCTTGATGTCGGGTGCCTTCGCCATCGCCTCGGCCAGCGCGATCGCGTCCTCCATCGCAAGCTTGGTGCCGGAGCCGATCGAGAAGTGCGCGCTCGCCTTGGCATCGCCGAGCAACACCATGTTGCCCTTCACCCAGCGCTTGCTGCGGATCATCGGGAAATTGCGCCACATCGAGCGGTTGGTGAGCAGCTTGTGCCCATCGAGGAACCAGCCGAAGATCTCGGCCATCCGCGCGGCGGACTGGGTCTCGTTCAGTCCCGTCAGCCCGGCCCGCTCGAACGTCTCCGGATCGGTCTCGAAGATCCAGGTCGAGTGGCCCGCCTCATATTGGTAGGCATGGGCGATGAAGGGTCCCCACTCCGTTTCCTGGAAGATGAAGGTGAAAGCATCGAGCGGCCTGGTCGATCCCATCCACGCGAACTTGTTGGCGCGGAGGTCGACTTCCGGTTGGAAGTGCTCAGCGTATTTCTCGCGAAAACGGCTGTTGACGCCGTCGGCGAGCAGGATGAGGTCGGCATCGGCAAAGCGAGACTCGTCGTCGATATCCACTTCGAATTGCAGGACAACACCGAGCTCGCGCGCCCGCTCTTGGAGGATCAGAAGCAGCTTCTGCCGCGAGCAGCCGCAAAAGCCGTTGCCGCCGACCCTGTGCACCGTGCCGCGAAAATGCACGGCGATATCATCCCAATAGGCAAACTCCCGGGTGATGCGGCGGTAGCTCGGAAGATCGTGCTTTTCGAAATTGTCGAGCGTGGCATCCGAGAACACAACGCCGAAGCCAAAGGTGTCGTCGGCGCGATTGCGCTCGTACACGGTGATATCGGCGCTCGGGCGCTGCTTCTTGAGCAGGATCGCTGCGTAGAGACCCGCAGGTCCACCACCGATGATCGCGACTTTCATGGGAGCCTCGCCAATTCACCCGGCCATGAAAACTATTTTAAGCCTAAAATAATTTTGCGCAAGTCCCCGTCCCGGGCCTCCCAACGGGAAAGGCCGCTCAATCGCCCCTGAAGACGGGCTTGACCTTGTTGGCAAAAGCCTCGTAGGCGCGCTCGAAATCGGCCGTCGTCATGCACAGGGCCTGGGCAACGGCCTCCGCTTCGATCGCTTCCTCCACCGACATCGCCCATTCCATCGCCAGCATCCGCTTGGTCATGGTGTTGCCGAAGGTCGGCCCTTCCGCGACCTGCTTGGCCAGCAGTTGCGCCTGGGCCAGCACCTGCTCCGGCGTGACGATACGGCTGAAAAAGCCCCAGCGCTCGCCCTCTTCCGCGGTCATGAATCGGCCCGTGTAAAGAAGCTCGGAAGCGCGGGACTGGCCGATGATCCGCGGCAGGATCGCGCAGGCGCCCATGTCGCAACCGGCAAGCCCCACCTTGTTGAACAGGAACGCCACCTTGGCGCCGCTTGCGGCAAGCCGCATGTCGGACGCCATGGCGATGATCGCACCGGCACCGGCGCAGATGCCCTCGACCGCCGCCACGATCGGCTGCGGGCAGGCCCGCATCGCCTTGACGAGATCACCGGTCATCCGGGTGAATGCGGTCAGCCCCTTGGTGTCCATTTTTACCAGCGGGCCGATGATCTCGAATACGTCTCCGCCAGAGGAGAAATTACCGCCGGCACCGGTGACGACGATCGACTTGACCGCATCGTCGAACGCGCAGGCGCGAAAGAAGTCGGTTAGTTCCCGATAGCTCTCGAACGTCAGCGGATTCTTCCGTTCCGGACGGTTGAGCGTCACGGTGGCGACGCCGTCGACCACGGCCAGCAAGAAGTGCTGCGGCGAATAGTCCGAGAGCGGCAAGGTGACGGGATTGGCTGGTCTGCTCATGCGATCTCCTTCGCTTTCTTGTTCCGCGCCCGCTCACGCACGCTAGATCTCGCCGCCGGCGACGGCAATCGCCTGCCCCGTGATTGCGCTCGCATCCGTGCTGCACAGCCAAAGCACGGCATTCGCCACTTCCTGTGGCGTGATCAGGCGGCCCTGCGGATTGTGCCTGGCAAGTTCGGCGATCGCCTGCTCGCGGGTGCGCCCGGTCTTCCTCATGATGTTGTCGATGCTGCCGGCGACCAGATCCGTGTCGGTGAAGCCGGGACACACCGCATTCACCGTGACGTTGCTGCTTGCCAATTCAAGCGCGAGCGAGCGCACGAGACCGACCACGGCGTGCTTGGCCGCCGTGTACGCACTGACATAGGCATAGCCCTTGAGCGCGGCTGTGGATGCAATCGCGACGATGCGCCCGTAAGGGCGGTCCTTCATCCCCGGCAACACGGCGCTGATGGCATGGACAACGCCCATGAAATTGACGTCCATCATGCGCGTAAACAGGGCACTGTCCGATTTCCCAAACGGCGCGGATTCGGCGCCGCCGGCGTTGGCGATCAGGATATCGATCGGCTTTCGCGCATGCGCTGCGGCGATGGCTGCCCTCAGGGCAGCTTCGTCCGAGACGTCGGCAACGGCGGCATGGTGCGCGGCACCCGCTTTGATCGCTTCTTCGAGGGTAGCCGCATTCCGGCCGAGCACTGTCACGGCGGCACCAGCACCGACAAGAGCCGCCGCAATCGCACGGCCGATGCCGCGGCCGCCACCTGTTACCAGCGCGTGCGGCGAATGCGGCAATCCGGACATGCGTTTGCTCCCTGTGCTCGATGATCGTTCTCCCGATATATTTTAACCTTCAAATTTTTGCAACGAAAGCGCGGATCCACGCCGCGAACGAATTCCGCGGGAGACCGGCCCGAAAATTGCTTTAAGTATAAAATTATCTCTTCCCATCCCACACAAGCCTGTTAGCATCGCCGGGCAAGAAAGAGGATGCCGCGTGTCGCAGCCTGCACCAATGACAACGAGGGATGGACGCTTCGCCTACGAAGCCGCGGGCGATCCAGACGCGATACCTCTGATTTTCCTGCACGGCATCGGCGGCGCGGCGCGGGCCTGGCGACAGCAGCTTGCTACATTCGGCAATCGTTTTCGCGCGATCGCATGGGACATGCCGGGCTACGGCGGATCGGCGCCGCTCGCCGACGTCAGCATCGCTGCCCTGGCCGATGCCCTCCAGCAATTCATCCAGCAGATTGGCGCGACAAATCCCATTCTGGTCGGCCATTCGATCGGCGGCATGATCGTCCAGAAATGGCTGGTGCAATCGCAGAAACTGGCACGTGCGGTCGTTCTGGCACAGACCAGCCCCGCCTTCGGAAAGGCCGACGGCGACTGGCAGAAATCGTTCATCGCCGCGCGGCTGGGTCCGCTCGACCGTGGAGAGACCATGAAGTCTCTGGCACCGTCTCTGGTGAATGAGCTCGTTGGCGACGATCCCGATCCCAAGGGAATTGAGCTGGCGCGCGAGTGCATGGCAAGCGTGCCTGAAGCAACCTATCGCGCCATGATGCTGGCATTGATCGGCTTCGATCAGCGCAGCACGCTCAAGGACATATCGGTCCCGACGCTGCTGGTGTCCGGTTCCAAGGACAACAATGCCCCTGCGCCGATGATGGCAAAGACCGCGACCTACATTCCTGCGGCCAAATATGTCGAACTCTCCGGCGTCGGCCATCTCGCCAACCTCGAACGGCCTGACGCCTTCGACAAGGCCCTCGGCAGCTTCGTCGATTCTATTGCCGCAAAACACGGGTGACTGCGCAATGACCATGCAAGTCAGCAAGACGATCGGCACGAGCGACAGGGTCGCGCTGGATGCGCCGATCTTCGATCCAGTGGCGTTCCGCCTGAACGACGAACAGGCCGAGATCATCGCGCGGGCACGCGAGATCGGCCAGAGCGTATTCGCTGGCCGCGCCGCGAAATACGATCGCGAGGCGATCTTCCCGACCGAGAATTATCGCGACCTGCACCGCGTCGGCCTGCTCGGCATCGCCGTACCCAAGAAGCACGGCGGGCTAGGTGCCAACTACCAGACCTACGCACTGGCAGCTGCGGAGATCGGCCGCTATTGCGGAGCAACGGCGCTCACCTGGAACATGCATGTCTGCTCGACGCTGTGGTCGGGGCCTCTGGCCGATGACCTCGACATGGATGCGCAGACCCGCGCCGAACACGAAAAGCGGCGGGCCGTCCACTACAAGCGCATCGTCGAAGACGGCGCGATCTACTCGCAACCCTTCTCCGAGGGCGGCGCCGCAGCCGCGGGCGGTGTTGCCTTCGGCACGGAAGCCAAGCCGGTCGAAGGCGGCTGGATCGTCAACGGCAAGAAGATCTTTGCGTCGCTCTCCGGCCATGCCGACTATTACGGCGTACTCTGCACCGAGATCGAGGAAGGAGAGAAAGCCTCGCGCCGCAATACGCTCTACCTGGCGATATCAGCGAAATCGCAGGGCGTTTCCGTCGTCGGCGACTGGGATCCACTTGGCATGCGCGGCACCGTCTCGAGAACGCTGCTGTTCAAGGATGTGTTCGTGCCAGACGATTCCGCGCTGATGCCGCGCGGTGTCTATTTCCAGGCCGCGATGCGCTGGCCGCACATGTTCCTGACGCTGTCTCCGACCTATATGGGCCTTGCGCAAGCCGCTTATGATTTCACAGTGCGTTATCTGCGTGGCGAGGTCCCAGGCATGCCGCCGGTCAAGCGCCGGATGTATCCGACCAAGCAGATCGCGGTCGCGCAAATGCAGGTCAAGCTGGAGCAGATCAAGGGGATCTGGTTCCAGGCCGTTACAGAAGCCCGTGCCAATCCGAGCAAGGAGCAAGTGCTGCGCGCCTACGCCGCACAATATTCGGTAATGGAAGGTGCCAACGAGCTCGCGGCACTCGCGATCCGTACCTGCGGCGGTCAGGCCATGCTGCGGTCACTTCCGCTGGAGCGCATCTATCGCGACAGCCGCTGCGGCTCGCTGATGCTGCCCTGGACGGCCGAGCTCTGCCTCGACCGAATCGGCCGCGAAGCGCTTTACGAGGCCGGCGAAACGGACGACTGACGGTGGATCTCTGTAGTCTGATCGATCGCAACGCGGCGTTTGCGCCAGAGAAGACAGCCATTGCCTTTGAAGGCGGACGGCTGAGTTACGCGGCGTTTGCCGATCGCATCGAACGGACTGCGACAGCCCTGAAGCATGAGTGCGGTGTCGGACGCGGCGACCGCGTCGCGATCTTGAGCCTGAACCGGCCCGACTATCTGGTTCTGCTCTACGCATGTGCGCGGCTCGGCGCGATGCTGGTACCCCTGAACTGGCGGCTGGCGATCGCCGAGCAGCTCTTCATCCTCACCGATGCCGGCGCCAAGGTGCTGGTGCTCGAGCAGGCGTTTGAGGGCGTTCTCTCCGAACTCGCGCCGGGGACTGCGGTCATTGGCCTCGATTTCTCGCCACCGCGCGGCACGACCCTCGAAAGCCTGCTGGCACGAAGGGGAAGTAGCGGGCGCAACCCGCACACCGATCTCTCCTGCCCGCTTCTGATCGTCTACACGTCAGGGACAACCGGACGGCCGAAGGGCGCGGTGCTGCGGCAGGAGGCGCTGTTCTGGAACGGCGTGATGAGCCAGCACATGCACAACATGACGTCGGACGATCATATCCTCACGGTGCTACCGTTCTTCCATGTTGGCGGTCTCAATATTCAGACGACCGCGGCGCTCCAGCTTGGTGCGACCGTCACAATCCACGCCCGCTTCACCCCGGACACCGCGCTCGCCGCGATCGAACGAGAACAGCCGACCTTGACGGTCATGGTGCCCGCAATCATTCAGGCCGTCAGCGAGCACCCGGCTTGGGCGACAACGGATCTCTCCTCGCTGAAAGCCGTCGCCACCGGCTCGACCATCGTGCCAGCGCACCTGATCGATCGCTTCGTCGCGCGCGGTGTGCCGGTGCTCCAGGTCTATGGCTCGACGGAAACCTGCCCCATCGCGGTCTATACCCGCCTCGGCGGGGACCTGTCGCGAGCGGGATCGACCGGACTGGCAGGCTTGTGCTGCGAAGCGAAGGTGATCGATCAGGCCGGCAACGAGGTGCCCGCGGGCACACCCGGCGAGATTGCGGTGCGCGGGCCCAACGTGTTCTTCGAATATTGGGGCAATGCGGACGCCACGCGCGATGCGCTGCACGACGGCTGGTATCGTACCGGCGATATCGGCCTGTGCGACGCCGATGGCTATTTCTGGGTCCGCGACCGCAAGAAGAACATGATCATTTCCGGCGGCGAGAACGTCTATCCCGCCGAAGTCGAACGGGTGCTGCTCGAGCATCCCGATGTCAGCGAATGCGCCGTGATCGGAAGGCCGGACCCGCGCTGGGACGAGGTGCCCATCGCCTACGTCATCCGGCGATCCGGCCGCCGTCTCGAAGCGGACGAACTGAGAGCGCACGTTCAAGCCCAGCTTGCCCGTTACAAGGTTCCACGCGACATCGTCTTCGTCGCCGACATGCCGCGCACAGCGCTTGGCAAGGTTCAGCATTTCCTGCTGAAGCAGCTTGATGCGCAGTCGCGCACGCAAGGAGAAGCATCTTGAAGATTGCGGTTCTGGGCGGGGGAAACGGCTCTTTCGCGGCCGCGGGCGATTTTGCGCTGTCGCGGCACGAGGTTCGACTGTGGCGCCGGGACGCGGAACAGGTCGACGCACATCGTGCCGCCGGCTCGCGCATCCTGCTGAAGGACCACAATGGCCGTCACGACGTAAAGCTGGCGCTGGTAACGACCGATATCGCCGAGGCGGTCAGCGAGGTTGAGCTGATCCTCTGCCCTGCTCCCGCTTTCGCGCAGGAGGACATCGCACGTTTACTTGCCCCGCATCTGCGTGATGGCCAGGTGGTCTTCCTGCCACCTGCGACATTCGGCTCAATGATCTTCGCGCAGGCCGCGAGAGGCGCCGGGAACCGTGCCAAAGCAAGCTTTGCCGAGACTGGCACGCTGCCCTGGCTCACCCGCAAGCACGGACCGTTCGAGGTCGCCATCACCATCCGCGCCAAGCGGCTGCCGGTCGGCGTGTTCCCGCTCAACCAGGCGCCACACGCGCTCGAGGTGATTGGACGCGCCTTTCCTGATGTGATCGAGCCCTGCGGTGACGCGCTGTCTGGCGCGCTGATGAATGCGGGCTGCATCATTCATCCGCCGCTGATCGTGATGAACGCGGGCCCGATCGAGCATTTCGAGCGATGGGACATTCACAAGGAAGGAACGCAGGCCGCTATCCGGCGCGTGACCGACGCCCTCGATGCCGAGCGGATCGCCGTACGCGAGGCGCTAGGCTATGGCGCGCCGCACTTTCCACTTGCGCACCATTACGCGAAGGAAGGCGAGATTTGGATGTATGGCCGCGGTTCGCATGACCGCCTGACGGATTCCGGCGACTGGCGCGAACGGATCGTGCTGACCGAGCACCGCTACATGCGTGAGGATCTGCGGCTCGGGTTGTCGCTGCTGGTATCTGCGGCTGAACTGGCTGGCGTCGCTACGCCGCTCGCCAAGGCATTCCTCGCCATCGGCGGCGCAATCTGCGGCGAGGATTTTACGCAAGGCGGCCGGACGTTGGAGACGCTGGGGCTTGGCAAGCTTCACAAGGCCGAATTGCAGACACTGCTTCGCGAAGGGTTTTGACTGATGAGCAGTCGCGCCAACATTGCCTGCCTCGGGGCCGGTCGCATGGGCCGGGGGATCGCGGTCGCGTTCGCCTATGCGGGACACACGGTCACGATGATCGACATCAAGGCGCGTTCAGCGGAGGATTTCGCCCAGCTCGGAGCGGATGCACTCAGCGAGGTCAGGAAGACCTTTGCCAGCCTCGCGAAGCTGGGGTTGCTGACCGAGACAGACGTCGATCCGCTGATCGCGCGGGTTTCGGTGGTGCAGGCGAGCCAAAGCGGCGCCGCGCTGTCCAAAGCCGGAATGGTTTTCGAAGGCGTACCCGAGGTCGTCGAGCTTAAGCGCGAGGTGCTGGGGGCAGCTTCAAGGCAGGTCGCCCCAGATACGATCATCGCATCGACCACGTCGACTATCCTCGTCGACGATCTCTCCGGAGCAATCGAAAATCCGCGGCGCTTCCTCAACGTGCACTGGCTCAACCCGGCATATCTGATCCCGCTGGTAGAGGTGTCGCCCGGCAAAGCCACCGACCCCACCATCATCGACGAGGTCAAGGCGTTGCTCGAAGGCATCGGCAAGGTCCCCGTGGTCTGCGCGGCGACTCCCGGCTTCATTGTCCCGCGCATCCAGGCGCTGGCGATGAACGAGGCCGCGCGCATGGTCGAAGAAGGCGTCGCCAGCGCCGAGGAGATCGACAAGGCGATCCGCTACGGTTTCGGCTTCCGCTATGCCGTGCTCGGACTGCTGGAATTCATCGACTGGGGCGGCGGCGACATTCTGTATTACGCCAGCCGGTATCTGGAGGGCGCACTGGGAAGCGACCGCTATCGGGCGCCAGAGGTCATTTCGCGCAACATGCATGAAGGCCGGATCGGCCTGCGCACAGGCGCCGGGTTCCTCGACTACTCAGGCATGGACGTTGATGCTTACCGCGTGAAGCGGCTCCAGGCCATGGTCGACTTGCTCAGGCACTTCGACCTGGCTCGACCGCCCGTGCGCGACCGCAACTAGCCGAATACGTCCTGGAGGACACCTTCCCGGACCACCGCGACCCCATCGAGCTGGATGGTCGTCCCCATCATCGGCAAGTCGAAATGGCCCGCGGTGTAGCGACCAGCAAACTCGTTGGCGCCGGTCGAGAACAGGAAGTTGCCGGAGACGGCACGAATCTCCGTGCCGTTGGTGTCGCGCTGATCGTACATCGACAGCGCCTCATAGCGCGCTCCCGGGTTCATACCGAAACCGACATGCGAGACAGCATAGGCCTCCCGATCGCCCCAGGCGGCGAGGTAGGCGCGCATCATCGCGGCATCGGCACCCTCGCCATCCAGGTCGACGACGTAGTCGTCCTTCAGGGTCATCTTCACCGGCGACGTCAGGTAGCGCTTGAACGTGAGGTTGATATCCCCGGGCGCCATCACCAGCGTTCCATTGATCGTTCCGCTCTTGGGAAAGCTGACGACGATGCCACCCGGCCAATGCGCCAGCGTACCGGGTTTGTCCGTCCAGCCCCAGACGCCAACCGTCGACGCTCCGATCATGTCGACGTCGAGCGCCGTCCCGGCCTTCGAGGTGACCCGCATCCGCTTGGCCCCGCGCAACATCTTGGCCGCCGCGCGAACGCGCTTCTCCAGTGCCGGATCCGGCACCATCCGCTCCAGCGCCTCGGGATGTTCATTGGAGATCACCAGGATGCGCGCGCCGGCCTTGAGAATCTCGGGCGTCTCCACCGCATGCATAAGGCCCTCGATCGTGCAATCCACCACGAAGCCTGCCTGCTGAAGTGCAGTGATGACCGGACCAACCTTCTGGATCGCCTCGCTGGCGCCCGTCGAGCGGACAGGAACGATATTCTTGTTGCGCGGAGTCGGCATGACCACGTGAAACGGCTTCGCACCCATTCGCAGGAGGGCCAGCTCCGCGAGGTGCACATTCAAAGCGCGAGATTGGGTTTCCGAGAGGATCGCCGCGGTATCGCCGGCCTTGACGGCGCAACGCTCAAAGATCTCGCAAAACGCGTCGATCCATTTTGCCTCAATGCGATCCGCCAGCATGATTCACTCCCGGTCCTCTGTTCTTGTTCGCCAAGTCACGCTTCGGGAAAGCCCCGCAAGAGAAACGATCGCACCGCACCCAACAACGCGTTGAGAATCAACCCCAGAAGCGAGATCGTGATCAGCGGCACGAACATATCGACCGCCTGGAAGGTGCGAGCCGCTGTCACGAGGGCGTGGCCCAGCCCGTCCGTCGACGTGATCATCTCGGCCAGGAACACCACGATGCAGGAAATGACAAGGCCGATCCGGCATCCAGTAAGGATCGACGGCATCGCCGCCGGCAAGACGACCTTGAACAGGATTTCGTAGCGTGGCGTTCCCGCCGCCATGGCCGACCAGATCAGCTTCTGTTCGACTGTCGATGCGCCATAGTAGGTCGACAGCAATATCGGAAAGAGTGCATCCGCCGCCACCAACGTGATCTTCGATCCATGGCCGAAGCCCAGCAACAACAGCAGCGCCGGGTAGAGCGCGACTTTCGGCAATGGCGCCAACACGCGCACGATCGGCCGAACGACGGCATTGATCGCAGGATTCGCGGCGGCCGCAATGCCGATGCTGACGCCGAAGACGACCGCGATCGCGAAGCCGGCAAAGAGCCGGACAAGGGTTGCCGCGATTTCCTGCTGAAATGTCCATGTCACGAGTTGCTGGAGCAACCGGTTGAAAACCAAGCCCGGCGGCGGCAACAAAACCGCAGGCGCGAAGCCGAACGAAACAAGCGCCTGCCAGAGCGCGATGACCAGCACGATCGGCGCGAGCCCAAAGATGACGCTTGCTGACAGACTACGTGACATCATGAGAAGCTCAGCGGCATGTCAAACTGAGGTTCCGACCAGCGCACGAGCCTTGCGCGGACGCGCTCGAAGATCGCATCGAGGCAGATGCCCATCGCGCCGACGATGATGATCATCGCGTAAACTGTATCGTATTGCCCCATGTCGAGCGCATTGAACAGAATGTTACCGGCGCCCGACTGGCGCGCGATCATCTCGCTGGTGATCATGGTGATCAGCGCCAGCACGAGGCCGGTGCGGCACCCCGTCAGGATCTCCGGGAGCGCGGCCGGCAACACGATCCGGACCAGGCGCTGCAAGGGCGAAAGCCCCATTGCCGCGCCTGACCACAGCATCTTCTCCTCGACGGCCTTGGCGCCCTCAAAACCGTGATAGATCACCGGCAGGCTGACACCGAGGAAGATCACCAGCGTTTTGGTGATGTCACCAACGCCAAGCCAAAGCATGATGATCGGCATCAACGCTGCCTTCGGCACCGGATAGATCACCATCAACAGTGGATTGAAGAAGGCTGCGACGGCCCGGCTGCGGCCCATAAACAGACCTAGCGGAATCGAAACCAGCACGGCGATGCCAAATCCGATCGCCATACGGCGGAGCGAGGCCAGGATGTTGATCAGGGATTCCTTGTCCCCGAGGATATCCGGAATTGCGCGGATCGCCTCAAACGCCGTGGGAAAGCTGTCGCTCTTCATCGCGAGCGACGCCACCTGCCAAACCGCCAGCAATCCGATGCAAGCCAACACCGGCGCTGCACGTTTCGCGATGCCCCCCGACGGTGTCATGAAGGCGAACCGGCTTCATCGCTTTCGTCGAACATGCGCTCGATGTCGACGACGTATTTCTGGTAGCGCGGATCGAGCAACAACTCGTTGCGGCGTCGCGGTCGCGGCAGGTCGATATCGATGACTTCCCTGATACGACCAGGAGACTTCGTCATCATGACAACCTTGTCCGAGAGAAAGACGGCTTCATCGACCGAATGGGTGACGAACAGTACCGTCTTGCGGTCGCGTTCCCATATGTTCAGGAGATCGTTCTGGAGGCGCGTCCTTGTATGAGCGTCGAGCGCGCCGAACGGCTCGTCCATCAACAGGACTTCGGGATGGTAGGCAAGCGTTCGGGCCAGCGCGACGCGCTGCTTCATGCCACCCGACAGTTCCTTCGGGTAGAAGTTCTCATAACCTTTCAGGCCGACCATCTCGATCAGCGCCCGACTCTGCGCTTCGGCTTCGGCGGCTCGTACACCTTGCTGGCGCGGCCCATACATCACATTTCCCAGCACGGTCTTCCATGGAAACAGCGCAAATTCCTGGAACACCGGTCCGCGATCCGGCCCTGGACCGTTGATCGTCTGACCTTTTATCCGCGCTGCACCGCTGGTCGGGCTGACGAAGCCACCGACGATGTAAAGCAGCGTCGACTTGCCACAGCCGGACGGACCAAGGATGGAGACGAATGCGCCCTCCTCAATCGTCAAGGATATGTCCGATAGTGCCAAATGATCCTTGCGCGCCGAAGTCTGGAAGACCTGCGAGACGCGATCGATCTCGATGATCGCAGAAGCCGGCTTTTGCGACGTCACCGATCTCACCCATTCACTCGATCTCGAAGGCACTACCTTCATCCCGCCTCTCGCTTCACTCACGCGCGAACGTCACACGAGACTAGCAAGAAACCTGCCAAACCGGCCGCCACTCACGCGCGCAATACGTCAATCGAACCAAGGCCACTCCGCCGGTCCCTCATGCGTGACTGCTCCGCCGGGGGCCTGACCAACCAGACGCGCATATTTTGCGAGCGCACCCGCGCGATGACGCGGCGGGCGTTGCCTCCAATCACGTCGACGTGCAGCGAGTTCCTGCGCATCAACCAGCAAATCCATGCGGCGGCCGGCGGCATCAATCCGGATTTTGTCGCCATTGCACACAAGCGCCAGCGGCCCACCGACATACGCTTCCGGGGATACATAGCCGATACACATGCCTCGCGTGGCACCGGAGAACCGCCCATCCGTGATCAGGGCGACCTTCTCGCCCATACCCTGCCCGTATATCAGCGCAGTGACCCCAAGCATCTCGCGCATGCCGGGACCGCCCACCGGCCCCTCATTGCGGATCACCAGAACCTCGCCAACCTTGTAGCTGCGATCTCGTACCGCCGCGACACAGGCCTCTTCATCCTCGAAGACCCGCGCGACGCCCTCGAAGAACTGGCTCTTCAAACCCGCAACCTTGATAACTGCGCCATCAGGGCAGAGATTGCCCTTCAGCACCGCAACACCGCCATCGGGCATCATCGGCGCGCGGGCCGCATAGACGACCTCGCCATCGGGCGCGTTGGCCGCACCATATTCCTCCGCGAGTGTACGGCCGGTGATGGTCAGACAGCTGCCATCGACATGTCCACTCCGAATCAATTCGCGGATCACGACGGCCGCGCCGCCGATATCATAGACGTCCTTCGCCGTGTACTTGCCTCCTGGCCGCAAGTTTCCGATCAACGGCGTCCTGGCAAACACCTCGCCGACGTCATCGATCGTGAACGCGACGCCGGCCTCATTCGCGATTGCCGGCAAATGCAGCGCGGCATTGGTGGAGCCGCCTGTCGCGGCAACGATGGCCGCGCCGTTTTCCAGGGATTTGCGCGTTACGATGTCGCGCGGCAGCGGACCACCCCGTTCGAGCATCTCCATGATCAGTCGTCCGGCACGCCGCGAGATCTGGGCGCGCTCGACATAGACTCCTGGCACCATCGACACGTTGGGAATGGTCAGGCCCATCGCCTCCGACACCATCCCCATCGTGTTCGCGGTAAACTGACCGGCACAGGCGCCGATGGTCGGCAGGCAGGCACGCTCGATCCGCTCGAGCGTCGCAGCGTCGATATCGCCGGTCATATAGCTGCCGACAGCCTCGTAGGAGTCTAGCACCGTCAGCGTCCGCCCGTCCACGCGCCCCGGCAGCGAGCTGCCACCATAAATGAAGATGGAAGGAACGTTGCAGCGAACCATGCCCATCATCACGCCCGGAAGCGTCTTGTCGCATCCGCCATACCCGATCAGCGCATCGTAGGCGAGGCCGTGGACGACGGCTTCGATGGAGTCGGCGATCAGTTCACGCGAGAACAGAGAGAACTTCATCCCCTCGTGATTCATGCTGATGCCGTCGGATACCGAGATTGTCGAGAACTCGCGCGGCGTGCCGCCGGCTTCCTCGATCCCGGTCTTGGCCGCCGCCACCTGGAAGTCGTGTGTCATATTGCAGGGCGTCTGCTCGCCCTTCATGCTCACAATGCCCACCATCGGCTTGGCAATGGCCGCATCATCCAGACCCATCGCGCGCATAAAGGCGCGATGCGGAGCCCGGTCGAGCCCGTCAGTCGTTGTCCGTGACCGCAGCTTCTTCATGCCTGCATCATCTTCATGCAACGTCCCGCACGGGGAGGGACATTGCCACCTCATTGATCCGACGGACGACCCAATCGCCTATTGCAGCGGCGCGACGATCGTCGGGTGCTTGAACTGCGCCACATCCAGCTTCGGCAACATTCCCGTATCCGCATAGATGTCGAGCATCTTCTGAATCGCGGGAAAATTCGGCGCCGCACCGGGATCACGGCCGAAATCGTTATCCTTGAGCAGATAGGTTTCGAGCACCGGAATCGGCGCCTTCAGGACTTCGTTGACGACCTTCAAGGTCTCTTCGCGGTTCGCGAGCGCCTTCTTCATGCCCAACGTGATGTCGCGGACATAGGCTTTCACCAGTTCGGGGTTCTTGTCGACGAAATCGGCACGACAGGCTTCCAGGATGTGCACGATGTTCGGCATGGCCTGCGACAACGAGAACAGCTTGCGGATGCCGCCCTTGGCCTCCGCCCGCGCCGCAAAAGGCTGGTTCATGTTGACCGCGTCGACGCGGCCCTGGCGCAGGGCATCTTCGGAGACGGCAAAGCCGACCTCGACCAGTTTGATGTCCTTGGCCGGATCGACGCCGTTCTGCTTCAGAAGCAGGTTGAACGGGCCTTGCGTGCCGCCGCCGATCACGGAAATGCCGACCGTCTTGCCCTTGAGATCTGCGATGGTCTTGATCGGGGAATCATCCATGACCGCCCAATAGACCGAGAAGCCACCGGGCTTCTCGAAGACATGCTGGGCGACGATGTAGGCCTTAAGATTGCCGCCGACCACGCCGTTGGCGAGCGAGAGCGGCGCTTGTGTTGCGCAATCCAGTGCGCCGGCCGCCAAGGCCTGCGTCATGGGCGCAGTGCCCTGAAACTGGGTCCATTCGATATTGTAGGTCTTGCCGATATCGGGAAATTCGGCCGGCCTGCGCATCATCCAGTATTTGGATTCCTCCGCCGGGATGGTCCAGCCCACTCGGATCGTCTGCTGGGCCCTTGTGGGGCTCGCGCCGGCTATCATGACCGCCACAGCCCCCATTGCCAGCATCCACCTCGAAACTGCCCGCATCGTGCCCACTCCGTTGCTCCGGCGCCCACCGACGCCACCCAACCCGACCAACCTAAATGTTTCATGGTTCAAACAATCAGGCAAGCCATGCAAGCCGGTCGGTTTCGCTGCGAGACACGTTATGTATGGTGCGCAGCGGTCGGGTGGCGTTGCGCCGCGACAGAAAGAGGCAACCTATGGCTGATGCGAGCAAGGTAAACCCGCAGGGCGTCGAGAGGCTCGGCTATCTCGGCCTTGGATTGATGGGGACGCCGATGACCCTTCGGCTGCTCAAGGCCGGTTATCACGTCAACGTCTGGAACCGTTCGGAAGGCAAGGCAGCTCCGCTCATCGAGGCAGGCGCTAAGCGCGCTGACACACCTCGTGACCTCTTGGCGAATTGCGATATCGTCTTCATGTGCGTAACCGATGCCGCCGCCGTCGAAGAGGTGATTTTCGGGCCCGTGGGTCTTGCAACGGCTCCCGGCGCTTGCAAGCTCGTGGTCGACTTCTCGTCGATTCACCCTGACGCCGCGCGCGATCTCGCGGCACGATTGAAAGGTGCGAACGGCGCGAGCTGGATCGATGCGCCAGTGTCCGGCGGCACCAAGGGTGCTGAGGAAGGGACACTGGCCATCATGGCGGGCGGAGAAGCAGCTGATATCGAGAGGGCGAGGCCTTATGTGCTGGCCATGGCGCGCCGTTTCACCCACATGGGTCCGACCGGCGCCGGCCAAACCACAAAACTCTGCAACCAGGTGATCGTGGGATGCGCGATGGCCGTGCTTGCGGAGGCGACGCGCCTTGCCTCCAATGCGGGAATTGACGCAAGCCGGCTGCCCGAAGCGCTTGCCGGCGGCTTTGCGGATTCGATCCCGCTTCAGCTCTTCGTGCCGCGCATGGTCCAGGGCATCCACTCGCCACCGCTCGGTCACATTGCGACGATGCTGAAGGATCTCGACACGGTCGCCGACGTCGCCCAGGCAACATCAACGCCGGTGCCGATGGCCACCCTGGCAGGACAGATGTTCAGGCTCGCCAAAGCTGCGCGCGGCGCAGACGCGGACGCCTTGGAAATCTACAAGCTCTCGGCAACAGACCACTGAATCGCCTTACGGCTTCTTGCGCTCGTCGTCAGCCAGAAACCGGCCATACGTCCCCCGCGCAAACAGCAGCGGCTCTTTGGCGTGGTAGGCGTAGGCCTCGACCGCGCCGAGAAAGATCACGTGATCACCGCCATAATAACGATTGACGGATCGGCACTGAAAATTCGCCACGCTCTCGGCAAGCACCGGAGCGTTACCAAGGCCCGGTATCCACTCCACGCCGGCGAACTTGTCTTCCGACGACTTTGCGAATTTGTCTGCAAGCGCCTGCTGCGAGGTGCCCAGCACATGAACGGTGAAATGGCTGGCGTTCTGAAACACGGTCAGGCTTGATGAATAAACTCCAAGGCTCCAAAGGACCAAGGGAGGATTCAAGGAGACCGACGCAAACGAGTTGCAGGTGATGCCATACGGCTTTCCGTCGGCGGCCGTTGCCGTGATGATCGTGACACCCGTTCCGTAGGTACCGAGGGCGTTGCGAAAATCGCGAGGATCGATCGACGAACTGTCGCTCGCGAGTTCGTTGGCCGGGTCGGGAATGGCCGGCTGCTTAGGCAGATCATTCATCGGCCGGCCTCACAGCGTAAGATTCTCGGACGGCAGGCCGAGTGCCACGCGTCCATAATTGGTTCCGGCCGCATCGAAATTGAACGCCAGGTGAGAATTGATCGCATGCGCATCGCGGAACTGGCGCTGCAGCACGCCAGTTGTGAACAATCCCCGCGCCCCGCTCGCCGCAAACAGCATCGAGACGGCATCCGTGCACAGATTGACCGAGAAAGCCCCATCTCGCCGATATCTGGTTTTGGTCGCCATGTCGGGCGGATGGTCGCGCCGCGCATGCTCCATCGCCTCGATACAGGCCGAGCGCATGATCAGGCGCGCGGCATCGATCTTGGCGGAGGCTTCGGCGATCTTGATCTGCGTGCTTTGGAAGTCGCTCAGCTTGGCGCGGTTGTACGTCGAGATGCGATGACGCGCGACTTCCGTATAGTCGTCCAGGCAGGCCTGCGCATTCCCGAGCGCGACGCCAGAGAGAACATAGGGAAACAGCGAGAACACCGGCAGCGCGTACAGCGGATTCGGGTTCACCTTGCTGCCGGGCGTTGCTCCTCCTGCAAGATCGCCCACGGCGACCGTCATATGCTCTGGTACAAAGGCATCCCTGACTTCGACATCCGACGACCCGGTGCCGCGCAATCCCGCGACATTCCAGGTGTCGAGAATCTTGTAGTCGGCCTTCGGCAGCAGAAAGATGCGGTATTCTATACCGTCGGCCTCATCGTCGGATGACACGACGCTCGCGAGCATGTTCCACGCGCATGAGCCGACGCCGGATGAGAAAGGCCAGCTTCCGTGCAGCCGGTATCCGCCCTCGACCTTCCGGGCGCGGCCGGCGGGGAAGATGAACGACGACGCAATCAGGACGTCGGGGTCTTTCCCCCAAGCCAATTCCTGCGCACGCTGCTCGAACATGCCGAGCATCCAGTGGTGGCTCGCCAGATTGGCCAAATTCCACGCCACCGATGCGTCGGCCCGTCCCAGCAGCTCGGCGCAGTCGATCAGGGCGACGTAATCGAGTTCGGCACCGCCGACGCGCTTCGGCTGAAGCATCCGGAACAGGCCGGCATCGTGCAGGTCCCGCTCGGTCTCCGGCGGCAGATGCCGCAGCTCCTCCGTGCGAGCCGCGCGTTCCCGCAATTGCGGCACGAGCGACCGGGCCTTGGCAATCATCGTCGCATAGGCTCGTTCGCCGGAGACCGTCGCTACCGACTGCCCCATCCTCGGCTCTTGACCAGGCGCCATTCGTGTCCCTCGCTCTCATATATTTATGCGGCGGGAACCTGGCCAAATCAAGCAGTTGCCGCGCTCAGTCCGAGGTCACGGCCTGCGCCGTCCGAACACCCCTTTTTCGGTCAAGATCGCAATCCGCTTCTCATCGTAACCAAGCGTCTCGCGCATGACGCCTTCCGTATGCTCGCCCAGCAGCGGCGCAGCCACTGGATCGATTGCCGCCGTCACACTCATGCTGATCGGCGGCTCGATGTTCGGAACCCACTCCGCCGTGCGATGCGGGATTCGGCTCAAGCGCGCGCGTTCGCGTGCCTCGGGCGCGTTGAAACCTTCCTCGACGGTTCTGAGATAGCCGACCGGAATGTTGGCTAGTTTCATCTTCGCCATCCAGTTCTCGAGCGTGTCGCCGGCGAACACCTCCGCGATGGCCGCACGCAGCAGTTCCTTGTTCTCGGACCTCGCCTTGCGCGTGGCGAACTGAGGCTCATTGATGAGATCCGGACGGTTCATTACCTCGACGACCAGCCGTCGATACAACCGATCATTGGCGCAAGCCATGTAGAGCGGACCATCGGATGCCTCGTAGACACCGACAGTGGGCGACCCGTTCGGCGAATTGCCGAACCGTCCGGGATTCTCTCCGTTGATCAGATAGGCCATCCCGTAGAATCCAGTCATGCCCATCGCGACATCGAACAGCGCGACTTCGACATGCTGACCTCGGCCGAGCCGATCCCGCGCCAGGAGCGCCAGCAGGATCGCATTGCAGGCCGACATCCCCGTCGCCATGTCGACAATGGGCGGGCCGGTGCGAACCGCTGGACCATCGGCAAATCCATTGAGCGACATGAAGCCGCTCTCTGCTTGGGTGATAGGGTCAAAGCCCGGACGCGAGGCGAAGGGTCCGGTGCGTCCGTAAGCGGAAATCGAGCAATAGACCAGGCGCGGGTTGAGCGGCGCGACCGCCTCGTAGTCGAGGCCGAACTTCTTCATGACGCCGCTGGAAAAATTCTCGACGACCACGTCCGCCTTGCGGATCAGATCGAGCGCAATCTCGCGCGCCTCCGGCACGACGAGATCGAGCGCGATGCCGGTTTTGTTGCGGTTCAGGCTGAGAAAGGCCGCACTCTCGCCGCCGATTTCGGCATGCTCGTAGGCGCGCGTGTCGTCGCCGCCATCGGGGTTCTCGATCTTGACGACTCGTGCACCGAAATCGGCGAGCGTCTGTGTGCAGGCGGGCCCCGCGACCACGCGCGTGAAATCCACGACTAGCAGACCATCAAGCGCGGTTGGCCTTCCCGCCGCCCGAAGCGGGCGCTCAGGTAATTGAGGCTTGGTGGACATCCCGGGCGCTCCCCTACATCGGCTTGTGCTCGCCGAATTTGCTGCAAGTGAACTTAAAGCCCGGGAGGCCGGACTTCGCAAGTACCTCGGCAGCAACACTTCGAAACGCAAAAGGACCCGGCAGCGGTCAAGCTGCCGGGTCCTTATGCATTCCAGGCGGCAAGGCAGCGCCTACTTCGGCGCCGCACTCCATTTACGTTTCGAGCCGCCTTCCGCGTCACGGGAAACCTGCTCAACGAAGCGACCTTCGCCAATAAAGCGTATGCGGCCGGGCCCACGGCGCCTCGGGCTCATAGAGCCGATAGCCCGCCCGAATGAAATTATTTGCGGAGAAGCTGTTATCCGTCGTGTCTGAAACGATGCCGTTCCATCGCATGCGCCGGCCCCGCGCTTCTACCGCCCGCATCAAACGAAGTTGAAGTCCCCAGCCCCGATGCCGCTGCAAGACTCCGACTCTGGAAAAAGAGCCGCAATTTCGTGCATAGGTGGACGGCACGACGCCTGCGAAGGCGACTGCATTATCACATTGGTGGGCAAGCCACCACGCCCCGAGTTCGAAATCCGGCATGGCCGCGGCATCGAAGAACGTCAGTCGATGCAGATCAGTCAAGGCATCGGCAACGTCATCATCTGAAGCATCGACCATACGGGATTCTGTACAGGGCATGACTTATCGAATTGGATTGGCAGTGCGACGGCGGCGCCACGACCAGAAATTTACTTGCTCAGCACGACCTTCACTCCGAACCAGACAGCCCCCATTAGGCCGGCCGCAATCACCGTAATGACCGCCTTACACGTATAGCTCTGTGCCTGCTCCACGCTCCTTCGCCACCGCCGCAGGTGCTGAAAGTCCGCCCTCATCTCCTTTCGGTCATCGTCTTCGATGCCAAAGGACGCCAACACTGACGCCACCGCTTTCAACACGATCGCATCGATACTCTCCTGCTGGTGCTTTTGTTGTTCGGCCAATGTCTCGGCCACGATTGCCCTGATCTCGTCGTCTGGCATCTTCACCGCTTGATGATCCTTGCAACATTCTCAAAGCCGCGCTTGGCGAAGTAGAACGAAACGACGAGATTTGCGGTGATTGCCGCAAACCCCGTCAGAGGATGCGTCGATCCGAGGCCCAGAACCTTGTCCCAGACAAGGAGCTTCGCGAAATAGATCGTCACGCAGTAGCCGATCAGCTTGTCTGGCTCATGCCATAGACCGTCACTCAAGCGAAACTCTCCCACACAACAATTGCGATCAGGCCCGCCAGCGCGAGCGATATCAGATAGAGCGTCATCGCTTCTCCAAGAAAATAACAGTGCGGCAGATCGCGAGACGAAGCGCGATCGTTTCGGCGCGAACTTATCCCCTCCGGGGACCGCGGCGGCGCAAGCAAAGGCTCGCGCCGCCGGCCGGCACGTTCGCGCGTGCACGGCCAACAAAGTGGTTCGGACGGCGGCGCGCTGATCGGCGTTCCACGAAGGCCTTTCAACGAGGGCGAGGCCGCGATGCGCCGGACGCCGTCCGATTCCTGAGATCGAAACGAAAAAGCCCGCAGCGGATGCTCCCGCGCGGGCCTGACAAACTCGTTTCGATGATGCCATTATGCCGGTGTTTTGCCCGACGTGTCAAACCTCGAGTTGCAATTGGATCGCGGCCCGTCGCGATGGCGACGCTGCGATCTCACGACAAGCGAGACGGCATTAAAAAAACCCGCCACGGATCACTCCGGCGGGCTGAGCCAAACTTTTTCGATGATGCGATAATGCCAGTGTTTTGCCCGACGTGTCAAACGAGCAAGCTTGGTGGGCTCGGCGGACCGTATAGAGGCCGGCCTCAGCCAGTTGCAGACGAACGATTGCCTCCACCGCGCAGCCGGCTCGGCCATCCAATCCGCACCAACGTCTCATCCGGATCGGACAGCGCAAACTCGTACATCCCCCACGGCTTGTCTTCCGCTGATTGCTGAAATTCGCGCGCGGCAGCGTCGACATCCTCGAGATAGAGATAAAGCCCGAGAGGGTTTCGGCCCGGGCTCAACCATCCCTCGACTGCATCGGTCAGATGCAGATATCCGCCCTGCCGGTTCGACAATATGCGATAGGTGTCCGCCTCTCCGGCAGCTGGCCGATCGCAGTCCGGGCGCGAAAAGCCCAAGCGGTTGTAGAACCGCTCCGACGCATCGAGGTCATTGCAGGGCAGGATCGCGACGAGGGAACCGGACGGGCTCATGCGTGCACTCCGATCAGGACGGCGGCATTAAAAATGCCCGCGGCGGATTGTTCCGCGCGGGCTGAACCAAAATTTCGATGATGCCATTGTGCCAGTGTTTTGCCCGATGTGTCAAACCAACGATCTGGCGAGCCCGCGCCCTTCCTCCCAGCTTGATATGTGGTGCGCAAGGGACTTGCTTCAAGCTCCCGACGTCGGTGTACACCCCGCGCCTCACAGCACCGAGAGGGGTCACCACATGCCTGTCCTGCTTCCGACGTCCCGCCGGCGCACCGCCCGCGCGTTGCCAACTCGCAACGAGAAGGCAGCGCCGGCCGACCATGCCGTCGTGATCGCCGGTGGCGGGCCGACCGGATTGATGCTGGCGGCGGAGCTGGCGCTCGCGAAGGCCGATGTCGCCATCGTCGAGCGCCGCGCCAGCCAGGACCTCACCGGCACGCGATCCGGAGGCTTACACGCGCGCAGCATCGAGATCCTCGATCAGCGCGGCGTTGCCGATCGCTTCCTGCGCGAAGGGACCATCATCCAGCTCGCGGGATTTGCCTGGGAGCGGCTCGACATCGGCGATCTGCCTACCCGGCACCCCTACGGACTCGCGCTGCGGCAGGGCCATATCGAACGCATCCTGGCCGATTGGGTCGCGGAGCTCGGCGTCCCCGTCTATCGCAATCGCGAGGTGGCGGGCTTCACGCAAGACGACACCGGCATCGACGTGAGGCTTGCGAGCGGCGAAATCTTGCGCGCGGACTATCTGATCGGCTGCGACGGCGGTCGTAGCCTGGTGCGCAAGCTGACCGGCATCGATTTTGCCGGCTCCGAGCCGACGCTCAGCAACCTCATGGCCGAAGTCGAGATGCGCGAGACGCCGGCATGGGGTCTGCGTCACGATGCAATCGGCTTTCACGGCCTCAGTAGGACGGAAAACGGACGCGTGCTGGTGGTCATGACGGAAGCAACGCTCGCACGCAGCGGCGAAGCAAGCTTGCGCGATCTCAGCGATGCGCTGGTCGCCGTGTACGGCACCGATTTCGGCGCTCACAGCCCGGCCTGGATCTCGCGCTTCACCGATGCGGCACGGCAGGCCGTCTCCTATCGCAGGGGGCGCGTGCTGCTCGCCGGCGACGCCGCGCATATCCATCACTCCGTCGGTGGACAGGGCCTCAACACAGGCTTGCAGGATGCGGTCAATCTCGGCTGGAAGTTGGCGCAGGTGGTGAACGGCAAATCGCCCGACAGCCTGCTCGACACCTACCATGTCGAACGCCATGGCGTGGCCGCACGCGTGCTGCGCAACACCAGGGCGCAGATCGCCCTTCTCCGCCGCAACGACGAGGGCCGCAACGCCGCGCGCGAAATCGTCTCCGAGCTGCTCGCGATGGACGAGCCACGCAAGCGCTTTGGCGCGATGATGAGTGGGCTCGACATCCGCTATGACCTCGGCGGCGGGCATCCCCTGCTCGGCCGCCGCATGCCCGATCTCCCCTTGCACATCGAGGGCCGCGCATTGCGGCTGTTCACGCTGCTGCACGATCCGCGCGGCGTGCTGTTCCATTTCGCCCACTCTCATCGGCTCGACATCTCGCCCTGGGCCGATCGCGTCACGCGCGTCGATGCCGTCTACGACGGCACATGGGAGCTTCCGGCAATCGGATTGGTCGCCGCGCCGAAAGCCGTGCTGGTGAGGCCCGATGGGCACGTGGCGTGGGTCGGAGATGAGATCGGAGACGGACTTCTGGAGACGCTGACGACATGGTTCGGCCCAGTGTAAGACCGTCGTGCGCACCGCCGGAATCGGCAAGCCCGCGGCGTTGCCAGGGCTCGCTGCTTTGTTCAAAAGTGAACTCTAAATTCGGTCTTCGCACAAAATGCGTAAGCGGCTCAAAGTGCGCAATCAACGCATTGAAAACGGCGAAGAAGTTTCTTCGCGAACCTATCAAATGATGCAGACTCTCTGCGAGGCAAGTCGTACAGTTGAACATCACCGCAAGGCCCGTGGCAGATATCGGTGATGAGAACGCCCGTCGCGCTCCCGCCCCACTCGAAAGAGGAAGCAGCGCCATGTTGAAGCGACGTCGTTTCAAGCAGACCAGGACACTTCATCAGAGGCTCGCAGACGAAGCCGCGCAATTGCGCGAGCAAGCACGCGCGCTTGCGCCGGGACGCCACCGCGAGATGCTGCTGCTCCGCGCGCGGCAGGACGAGATGGCCATGCAGATCGACGCCTGGCTGCATTCGCGCGGCCTGAGGGCGCCGACATGACCCAGCAATACCGAGCCTATCTCGTCGGCGAAGACGGCGTCTTCCGCTCCGCCGAGGCCTTCGAGGCTCCCAGCGACACGACTGCGCTCGCCTACGCACAGCGGCTCGCGCGCCGCGGCGATGTCGAGGTCTGGCAGCTTGGCCGGAAGATCGGCTTGCTGAAGGGCACGTGGCCGCCAGAGGCCTGAAGCTGAGATCTCAGGTCTGAAGCCTTCAACTCGAAGGTGAACCAGATCGAAGAATTTTGCGCGTGCGGTCCGTCGTATTTCGGGATCGCTCAAGCTGCGGAGCCGGACGTGTGATCTCGTATCGCCAGTTCGACCTGGTCCGCCAGCACCGTCAGATGGCTTGCGAGCCTTTCGAACAGCTCACGCTTGGATTTGTCGGTAGCAAGATCGCGGATCAAGGCGCATTCGGCGGCATCCTTGCGCAGCTTCTCGAGCTGCGTCTGGTAATCCTTCATGACATCGTCTCCCTCGACATCATTGCCAGATTTCTTCGCGGCAGGTGTCACATCGATAGATCAGGATAGACCGGTCGCGCCGCACGTCCAGCATCGACGTGATGTAGCGCGACGGCGTCTTGCATGTCGGACAGGAGGGCCTCGGCTGCGCGCGGCCGGGCCTGTAGTCCTCCACTTCCGTCTTGTCGGTCACGACCTGAAACTCCGAGGTAGCGGAGTTCCTAAGTGCCAAAGTGCACACTTGTTCCGAACCGGGTCGAAGAATGTCGTCCCCAGCGGCTTCGAGCCGCAGGCAAAACCGACCTATGTTGGCCAAAATGCGCGTTCGGAAGACCGAGCGGCCGCTTAGTCTAAGCCGCGCGCGACATTTGCGCCGCCCGCTCGACCCGCGCTTCCAGCAGGGCAATCGAGGTCCGCAGATTGTCCCGGCGCGCACGCAACGCCTGCGCCAGCATGGAATAGGTCGGGCTGCCGGGATCGGCATTGCCGGCGTTGCGCTCCTCCTCGGCAATGTCGCTCTCGAGCATCTGGATCCGCCAGTGCAGATCGGAGATCAGGGCGTGGAGTTGCAAGGACGCGGTCGCTTCGAAACGGGACGTTGACTGCATGTGATCGCCTCATTCTGAAACGGCCCGATGGGCCGGGCCGGGTTCGAGACGTCGTGGAGCAAGAGCGATGCCAACCCTTTCTTGGACACGCAGAGCCGGGGCCCCGAGCGCACCTACTCTTCCGTCAGCTTGCGCTCGATATAGGCGTCGACCGTCTCGGCGAAGGAGCGCTGCACGCCGACCGAGCTGACGTGCAGTTCGAGCGCGTCCTGCTGCAGCACGCGCAGGCCGCGCCTGCGTGCGCTAACAGGCGCCATCGCCAGGTAGTCGTCGATGGCGCCTGTCGCCAGCGGGATACCTTTTGGATCTCCCCTCGCGATCAGCAAGCGCAGAAAGCTCAGGCAATCGGCCAGGCCAGCCATGGGTACGCCTTAGCTGCGCGGTGATTTTGGCTTCGGTATCCTGACGGGCTGGGTATGCGTCCCAAACAGCGCCAGCAGCAACGCGACTTCTTCCTTCGAACCGACCTGGATCATGGCTTTCTCCTTTTCGCTCGGTTGGTCGGGTCCGGCTGCGAGGGAGTTCAGGACGATCTGGTTTCAGGCATGTTTCAATTGTTTCGTCGTCAGTGCAGGCCGCATCGCCCGGGACCATGACGCTCAGCTGCTCGGCTGCCACCCGACGATCGCGCCGACGAGGCAGAGCAGCGCGCCGCCGGCCGTGCCGATCATCTGTATCCAGTACCGGATCGGCATGGTGTCGCGGCAAAACTCCTGCCGCGACCATCTCGACCAATCCCACCAGTCGTCACTGACGAACAGGATCTTTCTCTCGACATAGCCATGCCAGGCCTTGCGGACACAATAGATACCGACCCCGATCGCAACGAGGCGATAAAGGAGATCAAGAGCGGGGTTCATGCAAACATACGTTCTCCGGCGCGAGTGCGGCCAAGGCAACAGCCCTGCTTGTCTTTGTGTCGCCGGAGCGGATGCGGGTTCAGCCGAATGATCAAACTTTAATCGAATGCGACGAACCGTATTCGGTGGAATGAAATCTGTTCGCGCCATGTTGGCACATGTCCGTTCTCGCATGAGGGAGCCATGTACTACGTCGCCGCTGGACTGCTCGGGCTTTCGGGATTGTTCTATTCGGCGGGCCGTCACGAACTCGGCTCGTTCGGACATGACGTGTGCAGCTATGGCGGCACCTTCTGCGATAGCCCGGTGATCGTCTTCACCGGCGCGGCGCTCGCCGCGGCCTGGGGCATGTTCGTCAGCATCAAGTAAGCAAACCTGCGACCATCGGGTCCCGGGTCGAACGTCGCGAGTTAGAGCGCGAGCTCCTTGCGGACGGCGGCTGCCGAATTACCGACCTTGTCGACGGCCTGCTGCAGCTCCTCCCTGGAGATGCCGAGCGCATGGGTCCAGTACTTGACCTCCCAGGCCTCGTGCATGTTGATCTTGCTCCGATCCGGCTGTTCGCGCTTCGTCAGATGGTCCATCGCGGCGTCCTCCTAACCTGAGAACGTCGCGATGCACCGGCCGTTCCGAAACGAACCTGCGCCGTGGGGCTCGCCTGCGACACTTAACATTTGTTGTGTTTTCGTCTCTCACTAACCCGTCGTCCACAATGTTGAGAAACCGGGCCCACGTCACTTAACCTTTGTTATCCGCAACAAGCCGGGTCTGTGCTTTCTGGCTTTCACGTGCTCAGGCGCGTGGGGGATCGAGCGACGTGACGAGCGACATGATCTGGGCGCCGCTATTTCAGCGCCTGAAAACGACGACCGGCGCGGATGACCGGGATCTGCTAGCCCTCGCGGCGCTGCCGTTCACACTCCGCAACTTTCGCGAAAACCAGGCCGTGCTGCGCGACGGCGAACAACCGAGCGAATGCTGCCTGATCGCCGACGGCTTCTGCGTCCGCTCCAAGACGATCGCGGATGGCCGGCGCCAGATCCTGTCGATCCACATTCCCGGCGACCTGCCTAACTTGCAAAACCTCCATTTCCCGACCGTCGACCACGACCTGATTGCGCTGTCCGACTGCACGCTGGCCTTCGTCGCCCCCAAGGCCTTGAACGATCTCATCGGCCAGCGCCCCGGTGTCGGCGACATGTTCTGGCGCGATACGCTGGTGGATGCCGCCGTGTCCCGGGAGTGGATCGTCAATGTCGGCCAGCGCTCGACCTACAACCGGCTCGCGCATCTGATCGTCGAATTGCGCGAGCGGCTGCGCCTGATCGGCCGCGTGATCGACAATACCTTCGCAGTCCCGCTGACCCAGGAGCAATTCGGCGAGGCCATGGGCGTGACCAGCGTTCACACCAATCGCATCCTCCGCGAACTGCGGGTCGACGGCGTCCTGGAGCTTCAGCGCGGCACGGTAAGGATTCTCAACGAGCACAAGCTCCAGGAGCTCGCCCAGTTCGACGGCCGCTATCTGCATTTGTCGCCGCTGTCCTAGACCGGCCGACTGCGCTCCCCAGGGAGGAACATTTCGCTCGTGTCCATGCGCACGTTGCGCAGAGCCCGGCTGGATTCCTGTGCCTCGCACATGCGCTCCGGCATGAAGCTCAGCAGCAATGAACGTCGCCGCGCGCCGGAGCGATTGCGGGTCGCGCCGTGCGGCAAGTCGGCATCGAACACCAGGACGTCCCCCGCCTCTCCCACGGTGATCAGCGACGAGGCTTCGTCCGGCTCGCCACAGTCGAGAGGACGCGGAACGAGGCGCGTCGTACCCGTAATCGTCGAGGAAGACCAGGGCTGCGACCGTCTTGGTGCCCACACCATCGCGGTGCAAGGGTTGATGGCCGCCGCCGCCAGCAGCGGCGGCAGACGACAGGTTCGCTGCACGATCGGATCGAGATCGACCAGGGCATGGCGCCAGCCGGCGCCACGGGGCGCCGCCCATCGCTCGCCGCTGCACACACCGGCATCGAAGGCGCCCCGCAGCGCATCGCGCCAGCCTTCGGGGACCGCACCGCGGAGCAGAAGGTAGCCGTCGCGCATGAGCGCGTCCGCCCGATCGGTAACGAGCGGAATGGTCTTCGTCGGCATCAGGCGATGGCTCATGATGGCTCCCTACAATCTAAACGTGCCGCGTGCAAGTGTGTCGCGCGTCCCCGCAAGCGGGTCGCAGGCTTGTCTTGAAGTGGAGCTAGACCGCGCAACGGAAAGGCCACGCACGCGGTGACGCCGCGTGCGTGGCGCATTGCCGGCCGGGTATGGAACCTTCCGGCCATGTTCGCGCTTAAGCCTTGAATTCGTAATTTCCGGAGGGTGAGCCCTGTCGAACCGATCGCATTATCGCCCCGCCGGCCACGAGCGCTCGGACGCGCCGGCGAAGTCCGCTCCGTTGCTGCTGTTGCGGCGGCTGGGGCCTGGTCTGATCACCGGCGCCGCCGACGATGATCCGTCGGGAATCGCGACTTATTCGCAGGCGGGCGCGCAATTCGGCTACGGATTGCTCTGGACGATCTTTCTGACCCTGCCGTTCATGATCGCCATCCAGCTCGTCAGCGCGCAGATCGGCCGGGTCACCGGCAAGGGGTTAGCTGCCAACGTCCTGCAGCTCGCACCGCGCTGGTTGGTGATGGGGCTCGTGACGCTGCTCGTCGTCGCCAACACCTTCAACATCGCCGCCGACATTGCCGCGATGGCGGAGGCACTCTCGCTGGTCATCGGCGGGCTCAATCACGAGCACGCGCTGATCTTCGCAGCCGGCTCGACCCTGCTCCAGGTGTTCGTGCCTTATCGCCGCTACTCGCCGGTGCTGAAATTCCTGACGCTGACGCTGTTCGCCTACGTCGCCACCGCCTTCACCGTCAAGATCCCATGGGGCACGGCGCTGCTTGCTACGGTGTGGCCGAAGGCAACCGTCAACGCCGATTATTTCATGATGGTCGTCGCGGTCCTCGGTACGACCATCAGCCCCTACCTGTTCTTCTGGCAGGCATCGCAAGAGGTCGAGGAGATGAACCAGGGCAAGCGCGACAGGCCGCTGCGCGACCTGCCGAGCGGCGGCGACCCTGAAATCGCGCGCATCAGGGCCGATACCGCGGTCGGCATGCTGCTGTCGAACGGCATCGCCTTCTTCATCATCCTCACCACGGCCTCGGTGCTGAACGCCAACGGCGTCACCAACATCAGTTCGGCGACACAAGCGGCCGACGCGCTGCGCCCGCTCGCCGGCAACTTCACCTTTGCACTGTTCGCACTCGGCATCATCGGCACTGGGCTTTTGGCGATCCCGGTGCTGGCGGGTTCGGCGGCTTATGGCGTTGCCGAAATTTTCGGCTGGCGCGCCACGCTGGAGGCAAAGCCGGAGAAGGCGGTCGGCTTCTACACCATCATCGCCGCCGCGACCGTGATCGGCTTCGGCCTTGGCTTTACGGGAATCGACTCCATCCACATGTTGGTCTGGAGCGCCGTGCTCAACGGCATCGTCGCGGTCCCGATCATGGCGATGATGATGGTGATCGTCTCGAACGGGACAATCATGGGGCGCTTCAAGGCCCGGTCATGGCTGGTCGCGCTCGGCTGGCTCGGCACCGCGCTGATGGCGCTGGCCGTCCTCGCCTTGCTGGGCTCATCGGTGATTGGCTAGAGCGGCGACACGAAGGCCGCGAACACGGCGGGCAAGCTGAAGCCCTTCGCGCCCACCCGCCGAAGGCGACCGGCGGACTGCTGAGCTACGGCCGCAAGAGCTGACGTTTACGGCTGCACCGGATTGATGGTCGGGGACGTCTTTGGCCCCGGCCGCTCCGGCTCGAGTGCGGATTTTGGTTCGGTCGGAAGCACCTTGGCACCTGCCGCGTGGGCGGCCTCGCCCGTGGTCGCATACATCGCGACATGAGCCGGCTGGGTCTTGGCGCGGCTCCAGGGCCCATGATCAACGATCAACATCGCGGAGATGGTCACGCCGGCCACGATCAGCGCGATTACGCCGGGATGGCGAAGCGCTGACGACATGGAGTTTGCGAAGCGGTCAGTTGTCATCGAAGAACCCATCGTTTTCCTCTCGCAGGTCAATTCAAATGCGGCCCGCGAGTTCCGCGCCTGAACTAGCAAGTTCCGAGCCAATGCCTGGAACTTGCCCATCCTGCATCGTTCACTTTACGTCGGGTCTCGCATCGCGGACGAACTTGTCGCGGTCCGGCATCTTGATTGCCGCGAGCGATTGGCATCGCGTGTCGTATCCGCTCCCACAAGCCCATTCAGGTTCTAGTAGATATAGGCCGACACAGGGTTGACGTCTTCGTGCTCAGCGACTTGGCGCATTCTGCGGCATGGCGCGACGGATGAAGTCGGACAAGGTTGCCGCATAAGGCAGAAAAGCTGCCGACCGTCATTCGCCCGGCGCGATCGCATTGCTGGGCGTCGGCCGGTCGGTGACCTGCTGGCCGAACAGGCTGCCGATCAGCTCGACCGCGGTGCGCGCGGTGCGGCCGCGCTCGTCCAGGAACGGGTTGAGCTCGACGATGTCGACCGATCCCACTACGCCGGAATCGTGCAGCAATTCCATGATCAGATGCGCTTCACGATAGGTCGCACCGCCCGGCACCGTGGTGCCGACGCCGGGCGCCACGCAAGGATCGAGAAAATCGACGTCGAAGCTGACATGCAGCACGCCGTTGCTCGCCTTGACCCGCTCGACGACGCGCCGGATCAACACGGCAACGCCGAACTCGTCGATCTGACGCATGTCGACAACCCTGATCCGGCGCGCGCGCATCAGCTCTTTTTCGAGTTTGTCGATCGAACGTGCACCAAACAGATCGAGTTTATCGGGATTGACGGAAGCCCGCGGATCATCGCCCAGGAGGCCGTCGAGCCCAGGTTCACCGCAAAGGAACGCCGCGGACATGCCGTGCATGTTGGCGGTGATGGTCGTCTCCGGCGTGTTGTAGTCGGCATGGGCATCCAGCCAGAGCACGAACAGCTCGCGTCCGCGCTGACGCCAGTGGCGCGCCATCGCATTGACCGACCCCATGGACAACGTGTGGTCGCCGCCGAGGAAGATCGGCAGGGCACCGGTTTGCGCGATCTCATAGCCGCGACGGCTGAGCACGCGCGTCCAGCGCTGGATTTCGCGGTAATGATTGGCCTTCTCCGGCGGCGTATCAGCGAGATCCCTGACCTCGGCCACGGAAAGATCGCCGTAATCGACGACTTCGAAATCCAGGCTTTCGAGCAGTGTTGCAAGGCCGGCCGTCCGCAGCGCCGCAGGGCCCATCAGGGTGCCGCGCTGTGAAGCGCCCATGTCGATCGGCGCGCCCAGCAACGCGATGCGCCGGGCTCGATCCGCGATGGTTTGATCGGTCACGGCAATCTCCCGAGGTCAGCAAGGCTGCACCAGCGTAACAGAGATTCGCACCCGTCGTTTCACGGGAAACCGGAACAAATTCCTGCGCGCCGCATTTTCCCAGCAAGGCCGGCACCCGCCGTTCAAAACGGCGCCTGTCGCGGATAGCCAAAGGTCATCTGACCCGCTGTTCAAAACGAGCGCACGCGCGGATAGCCAAAGGTGCCGGCCTCGGTTTCTTCGTTCGGTCTGAAGGACGCGAGCTTGAGCATGGACATACCGCAGCCCAACCCTCAGCCCGGCATGACCGAGCGCGCCATCGATGCGGCCACAGACGTGTCCCACACCATCGGCGAGGTTGCCGGAGGGTTGCGCGCCGCCGTCGATCGCCTCACTTACGCGATCAGTGAAGCACGAAAGCCGGGCCGGCCGCTCTCTACGGTCGCGGCGATCACGCGCGAGGCTCCGTTGGCAAGCCTGTTCGTTGCGTTCCTCTTTGGCGTAGCTGTCGCGCGTCGACGCTAGGACCAGCGCAAACAGGTTCGGGCGGCACTGACAGCTTCGAGCCCAACTGACAAAAATTGCGTATCGAACGCGTCGGCAGGCATCGGACGGCCGAAGAACTAGCCCTGCCCCGCCTCGCATCCCATGCTGATCAGGAAGTCGGCCGCCGCGCGGTTTTCGATTCCTACGGCCACAACAGCCAAGCCAAGCTGCTTGCTGAGCCCGATGGTCGAGCCGACGATCGCGGCATCGTCGGAATCGGCGAGCAGATCGAGCACGAATGAACGGTCGATCTTGAGCCCACAACGAGCGGCGCAGCCCGCGCTTCCTCTTCGCCCTGTCGAGCGCCTTGCGGCTCTGCCCCGAACGCGGCAGAGGCGGCTGCCTCTAGTCTAGCCGGCTGAGGTGCCTCGAGACGGCCCTTTCGGGGCCGCCCTCACAGACTTGCCTAAATTTAATCCCGTAGCATGCTCACGATCACTCGATCCGGGGGTTTTCTATAGCCATGTTCAGTCAAAAGTGATTGAGACGGAACTATGAAGAAGGTGTTCGGAATTCTGGCCTTTCTCTGCGTCCTTGCGGCGGGCCAGTATGTCATCGTCAGTAAATTCGCGATCCGCCACGAGATGCTGTCCTTGTTCGACGCCTCGCGTCAGCGGCCGATCTCGGTCGAGATTGCGGTGCGGCGCGACTACGAGACCAAGGCCAATCTCGGCCTCTGGAAGCTTCCGGTCGCCATCATCAGCAATGGCAACACTGTCAAGGCCACCGAGTATTCTTTCCTCGCCAACGTGCTCGCGGCGCGCGGCTATCTCGTTGCCAGTATCCAGCAGGACCTGCCGAGCGATCCGCCCCTGATGACCCACGTCGGGCAGCAATATGTCGGCCGGCGCGAGGTCTATATGCGCTGCGAAGCCAACATCCTCTACGTGCTGAACACGTTGAAGAGCCGGCAGCAAAATGCCGATTACGACCACATCACGCTGGTCGGTCACTCCAACGGTGGCGACGTCTCCATGTATGTGGCCCAGCAGCACCCCGAGCTCGTGTCGAAGGTCATCACGCTTGATAATCTCAGGGTGCCCTTCGTCCTGAACGACCGCATGAAGATCCTGTCGTTCCGTTCCAAGGATCCGCATTTCCTGACCGATCCCGGCGTGCTGCCGACGCCGGAAGAGGCCAAGGCGCGCGGTATCGACATCGTCAATACCGGCGCGCAGCACACCGACATGAGCGATCGCGGGCCCGATTCGGTCAAGGAGAGTATCCAGGCGACGCTTGACCACTTCCTGCGCGACAGCGCCAGCAGCGCACTCACCCCGGCCGATACGACCAATCCGATGATCATGAATCCCGGCGACTACTAGCCGGGATCCTTTGCGGCAGATCAACGCAACTCCATGCCGGCACGATAGAAGGGCCGTACGGCATCGGAGAGGCAAGTGTCGAACTATACTGCAAGGCTTGATTCGAAGAGGCTCGAGATGGAGAGCCTGGGCTTGCCCCCGGCAAGAATGCCCGGGCTCGTACGCCATTTTTATCGTTCGGCCCGCAGGATGGTGCGATCGATCATCGCCCGCATCGACCTCTCGCAATTTCCGGGATCTTGCTGCGGCTGAGCATACGGTCCGCAAGCGAATGCACATAGGTGATGGGATGCGCGCAGGTGCGAGACGAATTTGGCTTCTGCTCGCGACGGTCTCGGGCTTGGGCGTGCCGCCCGCTCTCGCGGCCGACGCCGATCACGGCGCCGATCTGGCCCGGCGCTGGTGCGCAAGCTGTCATGTCGTGACAAGCAGCCAGACCCAGGCCAGCGCCGACGTGCCCTCCTTCGCATCGGTTGCGCGAAAGCCCGATTTCAGCCCGGAGCGGCTCGCGTTCTTCCTGCTCGACCCGCATCCAAAGATGCCGAACTTTCCCTTGAGCCGGACCGAAGCCGCCGACATCGCCGCCTATATCGGATCGCTCCGCCGGTAGCGGGGTGGTTGGCCACGCCGAGTTCTGAAACTGCAAATCCCTGCCGGGTGAACCGACAGGGATCAGCAGAAAGGATGATGGACGGCGGACGACGCACATCCGGTGGCCCATCATGGACCTGCCTTGGCATTGAAATGCGCATCGCGCCGCACCGCAAGATCAATTTGTAAGCAGACTGCGGCGTGCCAAATCAGAACCTACCCTGTCAGGATTTGCCCTTGCCCGGCTGCATGAAGTTGCCAGTCATCTGGCGCATGTGATCGCCGGCATTGGTGAACTGGCTGCGCAGGAACTCGGACTGGATTCGCATCGCCTCCTGAAGATCGGTTGCGTGGACCAGCTTGCGGGCGTGTTCAAACGCCGCCTTCATGTTCTGCTCGGTGAAGGCGAGCGCCTGCTTGGATACGTCCGCGCTCGCTCCAGGAACGGATGACATCGACTTGGTGGCCGCATCGAAAAACATGCCGAACGCCTTCTCCGCCTGGTCGATCGTCTTCTCGGCCAGGTCACGCAGTTCAGCCGGAACTTCGAGCTTCGGTTCGATCATGGTCGCACTCCTCCCTCTTTTTCCTGATTGATTATCACATTTGCCGCACCGCCTTCCAGCGCCCAAGCAGCCGCAACGGCCGCACCTTTGCGGTCCGCCCCGGCCGGCAAGATGGAGAAAGCGTAATCTCGGCGCGCTACGGCGCCTAGGACAGGGGATGTTCAGGGAGCGTTTCGTCGGTGACGAGGTCTTCGACCAGCCGGATGACCTCGAAGCGCTGCCGGGGAGCGAGCTTGAGAAAGGCTCGCAGCAGGCGGAGACTCTCCACCGTTCCGGTCGCGGGTGCGCCAAGCTTGAGATGCAGTTCAGCCGCGAAATTGAGGTTCTTCATCTCGCACCTATCACAGGATTGGCCCTTCGGGTCGGAGGCAGGAGCCCGATCGAGGACCAGATGCCGTCACCGAACGCCATGGCGACGACAAACTCTAGGTCGGAGCACCCCAGCAGGCCAGCAGGCCAGCAAGCTGAGCTTCCGATCTGAATAACTCGGCCCGACCCGAGAAGTTGTAATTATGACAAGGAACAACCCGTCGGGCAAGCCAAACCATGCGACTCAGCGATGCTTCGCCGACATCGCACCACGGCAATTCCGGATAACAGGAATACGAGCCATCGTCACCCACCTGCGTCAACAAGCAGCATCAGTCATCACACGGTCCTGATAGTTGTCAATCCGACCAACGTTTCGGGTTGTTTCCGGCATGCTCGGAAACCGGCAACCGCGGACTAACGCTTCGTCAGCGTATACACGTAATCATTGAGCCCGATTTCAGCGGTTGCATCGTCCACGAAATGAACGTCGATCTCGCAACCAGTCTCCAGCGTCCTGATACGGGACGCCGTGAAGCCGAGCGAAGCGGCAAGCGCCTTCGGATCAGCCTTCTTGTCGGCATGCCGCATCTCGTCGAATGCACCCTGGAAGATCATATCGGGACCGTAGTCGGTCACCTTGTATTGCGGCTTAGCGCAGGCAAAGGGACGCGGACCGGAGATTTTCGTGGCCTTCAGGACCACCGTCCTGCCGATCAGCCGTGCGCGCTCCGCATCATCTGGTTTGCGATGCGGATCGGCCCATGGCGCCACCACGGCCGTCGTCAACGTCCAGCTCCCGACATAAAACGGATCGGCGGCCATGACAGGCCCGGCAAGGCCGAGCGATGCGAGCAAACAAACAGCGCGGGTCAATTTCATCGATGAGTCCCCTTGATCTCCCGGTTTGGACTCGCCGCTCCGCGTCACGGTTCACCATTGCCGGATATTTCTCGCGCCGTGAACCGTCGTTCAACATGATGCGACCAAGCGTGCAAAACGGCCACGAGCGCTGCATGACGCCGTACCAGCTCATGCCGCATCCCTAGGATACGACGGAGGGCTGCCGGCGGGCGAAAGCCGCCGGCGGCCGCTTTCAGCGGCGCCGCGCCGATGCATCGGTCGCAAAGCCGTAGACCAACGCCAGCCGATCGAGGCATTCGCGAAAACGCCTGGCGAAATAGTCGTTCCATCGCTGGGTCCGGACGGCGCGTCGCTGCCCGATCTGGTCCATGGTCAGGCCGAGCACCAGCACATCGTGCACCAGCGCGGCGCCGTCGGTGCCGAGTTCGCGCTCGACCCGGTTCAGCCGCAGTACCGCCTGGCGCTGGCTCTCGGTTATGGGCTCGCGGGAGCGCGTCCCATCGACATGTTCACGGGTCGGATCCATGGCCTGAGGGCCCCGTTCCGCCCTCTCCCAGTCATTCTGATAGGCGCGGCCACTCCGGTATTGCGCCTCGTCGATCTGGTGATGCGCGTGCAGCCGGCCGAGTGGATCGTTGCGGATCGATCGCATGGCTGCGATCCTATCGTCCAGATCAAGCGCGAGGGGATTATCGATCTCGATCTCCGCCAACTCCGCGTTGAACGGCAGGTCGCGCGATCGCCGGTCGTGAGGCCCGGTCAACTTGTAGGATGTGTTGCGTCTGGCACGTGCCACTCGGAATCTCCTTGCGAATTGTCATAGGAAGGGACGCTGGCCGCCTGTCAGGCAGCGAAGACCAGCCTCAACACGACCGCACCGGCAGCACGGCCGGACGCGGAGCCGCGACCGCGGGTCAGGCGCGCATGCGGCGCGCAAAAGCTCGACCCGTGCATCCGCGGATGACCGCAGAAATGGATCGCCTCGTTCTCCTTGTCGCCGCCATAGGGATATCGGCAATCGCCTCGCTCGAGCTCGCGGAGCCCGATCAGGCGCGGTTGGACGCCCACGCAACGCAACTTGACCGGATTGGCCGGCTTCAGTGCCGATGGCGGCGGCAGGTTCAGGCCAGGTATTGCGACACGAGGCGACGCGAGCGGGCCCGACTCGCCCGGCAAGGACGGAACGATCGATGGGCTCGCCATCCGTTCGGGCGCACCGAGCCCGAGCCGCCTGGCGCGACCGACCACCGCATTGCGCGTGTAAGCCGTTCCAAACCTTGCGTTAATCTGTCTTCCGATCTCCGCATATGACAGTCCCTTGAAAAAATAGTCGCGAAGCGCGTCGGAATGCTCCGACGACCAATGGCCCGGTTCCATGCTGCTGTCCTGTGATGCGCCCCGATCCCACGATCCGGAGGCGGGACACACATTCCGTTATTCCGAAGATTAAGTCAAGTCAGAATTCTGATATTCATAATTGCATTAATTCCGAATTTCGGATTAAAAAGGGACCGAGCCGTGGGGCAATCGAGGGAATCACCATGTTGGACGTTGCGATGATCGAGCGGGGCCTGGAAAAGACAGGCAAGAGCAAGGGCGGACTGGCCGCGGCGATGGGCGTGCGCCCCGGCGCGGTGTCGGAAATCCTTGGTGGTGAGCGCCTGGTGAAGGCCTCGGAAATCATTCCGATCATGCAATATCTGGAACTGAACCTCGCGCCGATCATGGGCCGCGTCGGCGCAGGCGCGGTGATCGAGCCGGATTTCGAGCAGGTTCCGCCGGAGGGACTCGGCGACATCGCACTGCCCTTCCCGATCATGGAAGAAACCGTCGCTTTCGAGATCGTCGGCGATTCGATGCTTCCAAAATATGAAAGCGGTGACGTTATCGTGGTCTACAAGGACCAGCGTCATCCGCTGTCGAGCTTCTATGGCGAAGAGGCCGTGGTCCGGCTCAAGACCGGCGAGCGCTATTTGAAGACCATCGAGCGGGGCAAATCTCCCTCCGTCGTCAACCTCGTCAGCTTCAACGCCAAGCCGATCGTCGGCGTCAAGCTCGACTGGGTCGGCGAGATCTGCCTCTCGATGCCCAAGGGCCAGCTCGAGCGGCTGCGCGCCAAGTCGGCCCGCCCGCGCAAGAAGGGTCGGTAAGGGCCAGAGGCGCTAGATTTCCGATTTCTGGAAATCTGACTTGACTTTATTCTGATTTTTCGAAATACTCTGCCGCACGCCCGGCCATCGGGGTGCGGCAGGATCGTTTGATGCAGTATTTCGTCGTGATGATCGATTACGGGCGACGCGGTCGCGAGGCGGTCGTCGACCCTGAAATCACCAGGCGCGAAGTCATCGCTCGCATCAGCTCCGGCGAATACCAGAGCATCTCGTTCATCCATGAAATCGCGGAAGATTCCGTCGAGGACGTGACCGAAGCCATCCTGGCTGAGGCCGCCCTCCCCGACATCCCGCCTGAAGATATCGATCTTCAGGCGAACCGTCTCGATCACGCCCGCGACCTGCGCAAGCACGAGCGGACATGACGCAGGCTCGCTAAGCGGCCCGCGCCACCGTCTGTCGAGCGATCACACCGTCAGCACGGTCGATCCCGTGGTCTTGCGCGCGGCGAGATCGGCATGCGCCTTGGCGGCGTCCTTCAGCGGATAGGTCTGGTGCACCTCGATCTTGACCGCGCCGGACTTGACGACGTCGAACAGCTCGTTCGCCATCGCGACCAGGGCCTCGCGCTTGGCGGCGTAGGTGAACAATGTCGGCCGGGTGACGTAGAGCGAGCCCTTTTGCGCGAGCAGGCCGAGATTGAGCGGCTCAACCGCGCCGGAAGACGCACCGAACAGCGCGGCGACGCCGAGCGGCGCGAGGCAGTCCAGCGACTTCAGGAACGTGTCCTTGCCGACGGAATCATAGACCACCGGCACCTTCTTGCCGCCGGTGATCTCGTCGACGCGCTTCACGAAATCTTCGCGCGTGTAGATGATGACATGGTCGCAGCCATGCGCTTTGGCGAGTTTCGCCTTCTCGTCGCTGCTGACGGTGCCGATCACGGTTGCACCGAGATGCTTGGCCCACTGGCTCAGGATCAGACCGACGCCGCCGGCCGCCGCGTGCAGCAGAATGGTGTCGCCTGCCTTCACGCGATAAGTTTGCCGGATCAGATATTGCGTGGTCAGCCCCTTCAGCATCATCGCGGCCGCGGTTTTGTCGTCCACGCCATCAGGCAGCTTCAACAGCCGGTCGGCTGGGATCAGCCTCGCCTCTGAATAGGCGCCAAGCGGTGATGCACCGTAAGCGACGCGATCGCCGGCCTTCAGATCGGTGACTCCAGGCCCCACTTCCTCGACGACGCCCGCCGCCTCGCTACCAAGGCCGCTCGGCAACTGCACCGGATACACACCGGACCGATTGTAGATGTCGACGAAGTTGAGGCCTACGGCGGTATGCCGGATACGCGCCTCGCCCGGCCCGGGCTTGCCGACACTGACCTCCTCCCAAACCAGGACTTCCGGACCGCCGGTCTTGTGAAAACGAATGGCATGGGTCATGGGCGTTGCTCCCTTATCGTTGTGTTGATGGTCCGAGAAAAACCGGATCGGCGATCGTCTAAGCACCGGAAATAGGCATTTCGTCCAACCGTTACAGTACAGAGACGTAACAAGAATGTCACAGCGAACGACAAACCCTCGCCGTTCCGTCTCTGTTCGAAAGAGTTGATGACGGCTCTGCGGCAACCGGCGGTAGCTTTTGCGCGGGGTTTGGTGGTCGCCTGCGAAGGAGAGCCGAGATGCCAGCGTATGTACAGCATCATCAGGATATCGAAATCGCGCCTGTGATTTGCCCGACATGCATGGGGTTCCTGCCGATGTATGTGCGCGAGGTCGAGCCGCACTGGAGCCTTGCCAAGATCGACTTCGTCTATGAATGCGCCGATTGCGGCGCCGAGGTCAGACAGACCATCCGCAAGCCAGAGCTGCTGCGGCACTGATCGCACGATAGCCGCGCTTAAGTATTTGCGCTGAACGGAAAAAGCGCCCCTTTGCGCGGATCAGGCTGTCCCAAACGAGGCTTGTTCTTTGCCGGGAACGCAGGCAGAACAACCTCGAGCAAGACCTTTGGGAGCGCCGTTTCGTGGCTGAACAGAAGGCCTCGACCTCGATCGAGGCAGTGGAGAGCGGCCTCGCCGCGCAAGGCTATATCGCGAGCCGGCAGATCGCGACCGCCGTCTATTTGTCGCAACAGATCGAGAAGCCGATCCTGGTCGAGGGACCCGCGGGCGTCGGCAAGACCGAGCTTGCCAAGGCAATCGCGGCCTGGCGCGGCAAGAAGATGATACGCCTGCAATGCTACGAAGGCCTCGACGAGGCCAAGGCGCTCTATGAGTGGAAATACGCCAAGCAGCTTCTCTACACCCAGATCCTCAAGGACAAGCTCGGCGAGGTCCTCGGTGGCGCGCAGACGCTGCATGCTGCACTTGATCAGCTCCATGATTTCGGCGACGTGTTCTTCTCCAAGGAATTCGTCGAGCCGCGGCCGCTGCTGCAGGCACTGGAGCAGCCGGGCGGCTGCGTGCTGCTGATCGACGAGATCGACAAGTCGGACGCGGAATTCGAATCGCTGCTGCTGGAGATCCTCTCGGATTTCCAGGTCACCATTCCCGAGCTCGGCACCGTCTCGGCGATCACGCCGCCGACGGTGATCCTCACATCCAACAGCGAGCGCGATCTCGGCGACGCCTTGAAGCGGCGCTGCCTGCATCTGCATATCGGCTTCCCCGAGCAGCGGCTCGAGGAGCGCATCGTCGAAAGCCGCGTCCCCGGCATCTCGCAGACGCTGCGCCGGCAAATGGTCGGCTTCATCCACGAGATCCGATCGCTGGATCTGAAGAAGCTGCCCTCGGTCAGCGAGACCATCGACTGGGCGCGCGTGCTGGTGCTGCTCCAGGCTTCCGAACTCGACACCGAAATCGTCAAGGACACGCTCAACGTGCTCCTGAAATACGAGGCCGACATCGAGGCCGCGTCGCCGCAAGTGACGACCTTCATTGCCAAGGCGGCCCGGTCCAACGTCTTCGGTTGACGCCGATGCGCGAGAATCTTCATCGTTTCTTTCGGGCGGCGCGCGGCGCCGGCGTTCATGTCTCGCCTGCCGAAAGCATCGATGCGATGCGCGCGGTCGCGCAGGTCGGCCTAACTGACCGCGCCATCTTGCGCGACGCGTTGCTTTTGACGCTCGCGAAGTCGCAGGACGAGAAGCTTGCGCTCGGCGACTGCTTCGATCTGTTCTTCAGCCAGCCCGAGCCGCGACGGGATCAACCCGAGGCCAACGACAATGACGAGGCCTCGCAGGACACTGATCCGTCGCCCTCATCAGGCTCGGCGAGCGAAGCGGGTGGAGGTCAACCTCAACAAGGATTGGGCCCGCTCGCACAGATGCTGCTGTCGCAGGATCGCAATGCGATCTCTGCCGCGATCGCCAGCGCGTCTGGTGCAGCCTCGCTCTCGGACATTCGCTATTCGACCCAGCGCGGCATCTTCTCCAGCCGAATCCTCGATGCCATGGGCCTCCAGCGCCTGCGCGATGATCTCGACGATTTGACCGCGACGAACCCGGCGCTGGCCGAGCGCCTGCGCGCCGCACTCGACGCCCTGCGCGAGGCCGTGCGTGATACCGTCTCGCAGGGGCTTGCGCTGTACGCCCGCGAAGAGGCTGAAAACCTCCGCAACGAGATCCTGCGCAATGCGCCGCTCGCACGTATCGAACGGCGTCAGGTCGCGGAGATGCGGGCACTCATCCGCCAGATCGCGCGCCGCCTGCGCGAGCGCTATTCGAAGCCGCGCAAGCGCCAACGCCGCGGTCATCTCGACGTCCGACGCACACTGCGCCGCAATGCCGCCTGGGGTGGCATACCCTTCCTCACCGCATGGAAGCGCAAACACCGCGACCGGCCGAAGATCGTCGCACTGTGTGACGTCTCCGGCTCGGTGGCGCAGGTCTCCGACTTCTTCCTGCTCCTGATCCACTCGCTGCATGAGGTCGTGGACGACGTCAGCTCGTTCGCGTTCTCATCCCATCTGATCGATGTCAGCGAGATCCTGGAGAAGAAATCGCCCGAGGAGGCAATGGCCGAGATCATGTCCAAGGTCGGCTTCGGCTCGTCCGACTACGGCTCCTCGCTGGTGGACTTCGAGAAGGACTTCATGAGCACGCTGACGCCGCAGACCACGGTGATCGTGCTGGGCGATGCCCGCAGCAACAATCTCGATCCGCGCGCCGACATCCTGCGGCGCATCTCCGAACGTTCGAAGCGGCTGGTCTGGCTCAACCCCGAAGGACGGCTGGCCTGGGGCTTTGGTGATTCCGAGATGCCGCGTTATGCGACCTTTTGCAGCGTAGTACGGCAATGCGCCACCGCGCAGCAGCTCGAGCGCGCGGTTTCCGACATCGTTGCGACTTATCAGTAAGTCTCGGGCTCGCGGCCAAATTCAGTTTCGCGTAAGCTCCACGTGGGCCGCATTGCACTCGCGAAAGTGAGTGGCGATTTCGTCGAGCGCGCGCTGTTCCCATTCCTGGGCTTGCGCCAGCCAGAAAACCCGACGCTCGAAATCGAGCGCGGCACGCTCCCGGCACAGGGATTCCTGACTGCGAATTTCCACCAGCCTGTTCATGCACTCACACTCCTTGTCGTGTGAAGCCATTCCCCGGGAATCAGCCTAGCAGAGTCACGAACCCAGCGTCTCATCATTTCTGTGCATATCGCGACGCAGGATGAGACAGCAACGCTTCCCGTGCAGTGCGGCCGTCGCAGCGCAACATCAAGTGAAGATCATCAATTAGTGAACGGTGATGGGGACGATATTCGCGTCCGAACGATCTTAACTATTGTGGCGCAACAGACTGCGGCAATTCGTGAAGAGACGTTCTAAACAGCTCACCGAATTCCCGACTCATTGTCGTCGCATGGTCTTCATGCAGCGCCGCTAACAGGGGCGCGCGAACGCGACTATCGCTTGAGGCAACATGAGCAACGACGTCGATTTCGATCTTTCACCGGACCAATGGGAAGCGCTCAAGGCGCTTCGCAACCCGGTATCGAACGGTCGCCTTTCCAAGGCCTATCTCCTCGAAGGGCTCGTCAAGCTCGGCCTCGTCCACGTGAATGACGGTACGCCTGCAATGACGCCGACCGGACGCAAGGTGCTGGTGCGCGGATCATGCCGATTGCTCGATCTGGCGGCTTAGCCACGCCCATCAAAAAATCTGGGCGGTCACGAACGCGTAAGCGACGAACACCACGCCCAGTCCCCACACCATCGCAGGAATCTGTGACCGCCGGCCGACCGTCACTTCCAGGGCGATGTAGCTCAGAGTCCCCAAGGCCATTCCGTTGATGAGGTTGTTGGTCAGCACGGTGACCAGCAGCGTCAGGACGATCGGAACCGCGTTACCGAGATCGGTCATGTCGATCCGGGCCAGGCCCTGCATCATCAGCACGCCCACGAGCACCAGCGCAGGTGCGGTCGCTTGCGATGGGATGATGACGAAGATCGGCCAGAAGAACAGCGCGAGGAAGAAGAACCCCGCAACGGTCAGCGACGTCAGGCCGGTGCGCCCGCCGGCCTGCACGCCGGTGATCGACTCGATATAGGCAGTCACCACCGACGTGCCGAACAGCGGGCCGACGATGGACGCCGTCGCATCGGTCGCGAAGGCAGCGGTGGCATTCGGGATCGAGCCGTCAGGCTTGCGCAGATTGGCAGCCCCCGTCACGCCGATCAGCGTACCCAGCGTCGAAAAGAACTCGGCACACAGGAAGTAGAACAGCAGTGGGAGCGCTACGACGAAATGGCTGAAGAGATAGCCGACGTCGAGCGCCATGAAAGTACTGGTCGGCCAGCGTGGCCACGACATGATCGCCGATGGCACCGATGTCACCATCTTGCCGTTGGCGCCTGGAACGAAGAAGCCGATCACCGTGAGCAGCGCGATCGACAGGATCAGGGCCGCGGGCACCCGGCGCACCACAAGCACCGGCGTGAGCAGGAGGCCGAACAACGTCAGCAGCACCGGCGGGCTGCGCAACGATCCCATGGCAATGTAGGTCGATGGGTTCTGAACCACGAATCCGGCGCCACGGAGCGCAATGAAGACGATCAGGGTGCCGACCGCCGCCTGGATGCCGATCTTCAGCGCTTCCGGCACATCCTTCGCGACCTTCTCGCGCAGCTTCGACAGGCTGAGGATCAGGAACAGCACGCCGGTGAAGGCGACCATGGCGAGCGCACCCTGCCAGGGCATGCCCATCTGCTTGACGATGACATAGGTGAAGATGACATTCGAGCCCATTGCGGGCGCAACCGCGAGCGGCAGGTTGGCCCACACCCCCATCATCACCGAGCCGAAGATTGCGGCCAGCGCCGTTGCGCTGACCAGATCGGCACGATCCATCCCGGCGTTGGACATGATCGAGGGGTTGACGGCGATGATGTAAGCCATCGCCGCGAACGTGGTCGCTCCCGCCATCACCTCGCGGCCGACGCTCGTACCGCGCTCGGTGAGGCCAAAGGTCCGATCGAGCAGCCCCGTAGCTGCCGATGGCGTCGGCTCCGCGGGAGCGGCTTGCGGCTTCGTCATCTCATCCATCTCAATCCTCCCCCTACCAGACCACCGGATGCGCTTCGCCCGTCTGCACGTTGATGAAGCCGAGCGGCGCCTGCTCGCACGGCGCCACCAGCACCCAGCTCCAGGGCGCGCAAGTCAGCGTTGCAAACATGAGCCTCTCCGGGAATCCAGGATACCAGCGCGGCCGGAACGTCGGCTCGTACATCCAGTCGACCTTGCGTCCCTCCGCGTAGAGCGCCTGCATCTCGGCATCGAGCGCCTGGGCCGAGCGACAGCTCATCAGCCCCCCGACCTCGAAGCGCACGGTGGCCACGAGTTCGCCCTCGCGCACCAGCGCCCATCCGCCCTGAAGCTCGATCAGCGCGTTTACCGCCTTCGCCATCGCCGCGTCGGACGAGCCGACCACCCAGATATTGTGCTTGTCGTGCGCCACTGAGCAGGCGACCGCCGTCTCCGGCGTGCGAGGTCCGCAGCCGCGCCAGAACATCTTTGCGACCCGCCCGTCGCCGGAGAAGCGGTCGACGATGGCGAATTTGGTGACGGCTTCGCTCTCGTCGCGCTGCACGGCCCCGTCACGAACCGGCAGTTCGAGCGTGTAGAACTCGGGATGCCAATGGAAGGGACGGATCACCGCCGCTTTCATCGTGGCCCGGCCGGGCTCAGCCCGCAGCTCGAAATCCCCAGGCTTGATCGTGCGCTTGATGTTGACCGTCTTGGTCGCCCACTCCGGCCATTCGATCCGGGGCACCTGGCCGAGATAGCGCTTGCCTTCGGAGACCTGCGCGCCATCGGCCCACACCTCGGCGATTTCGAGCTTGGCAACGTCCGACAGCAGCACGACATCGCCAAAGCGCCCCGGCGCCAGGCTGCCGACGTACGGCGTGAGGCGCATGTGTCGCGCCGGATTGATCGTCAGACACTGGATTGCGACTTCCGGCGCAAGGCCGGCCTCGATCGCGACCCGTGCATTGTGATCGCTGGCGCCGAGCTCGAGCGTGTGGCTGGCGCTGCGGTCATCCGTGGTGAAGGCGACCTGCGACCAGTCCTGCAAACCCTTCGCGAGCAGCCATTTGACGATCTCGTCCATGGCATAGACGCGCAGCTCGACGAACAAACCGCGGGTGAGCTTGTCCCAGGTCTCCTCCGGGGTCTGCACTTCATGGTCGGATGCCAGCCCGGCTGCGGCAAAGGCGTTGATAGAGGGCAGATCCCGCAAGCCCGACGCGTGGCCCTCGACGACACCGCGCGCCGCGAACGTCGCCTCGATCATGCCCCAGAGCCGCTTGTAGGACGGGTTCTCGGGATTCCACACCGCCGGCCAGTCCATGACTTCGTCGAGGCCGGTGACCATCAGGCTTTCGGCCATGAAGCGCGCCTGCTCATCGCGGCCATACCAGCCGCCACCCCATTCATAGGCTGTCGGCGGCACCGCCGAACCCGGCTGCGGAAAGATTTTGAGCGGCGAGCCCCGGCGACGCGCCTCGAACCAGAACTCGAGATTGCGGGCGCCATTGACGTTCGAGAACTCGTGGCTTGCCTCGCAGGTCCAGGTATTGCCGTGCGGGAGCACCAGCGCCGCTTCCCATTCCGGCGTCAGATGCGAGCTCTCGATATGCTTATGCACCTCGCCGAAGCCGGGCACGGCCGCAAGATCCGGCCGATGCACACGCTCGCGTACCTCGCCGCGATAGCTTCCGGTCGGTCCCACCCAGGCGATACGCCTCCCCTTGAATACGATCTCCTGGTCCTCGCTCCAGGTGCGACTGTGCACGTCGAGCAATCGGCCGACCCGCAAGGAACGATCGGCGGGGCGACGGCCGAGCGCCGTCAACACGAGATCCTGGCGGATGCGAACCTCGTCGGGCGCGTTGATCAGGAGATCATCGGGTATCGCATTCATGGGCTCTCACTCCCTACGCCTGCTCGCTCACGGCCGTGGCCCGCTTCCGCGGCGATCTACCGGTCTTGTTATCGGTCTTGCCGCTGCGCGCCGCGGCGGCATCCCGCTGACGGACGTCCTTCAAGAGAGTCGTGAGCGCCCAATCGATCGCGTCGGCGATCTCGGCGCTCGACATGCCAAAATCCTCGCGCATGGCATTCCAGGCCAGCACGTTGTTGAGGTAGGACGCGAGCGCCTCCGCCTGGCGGACGTCCTTCGCCGGGAGATGCCGCACCAGCGGCGCCATCGCCCTGCGATGCTGGTCGATCAGGTGCCGCCTGAAGCCGGCGCGCACCCGCCGCCCCGCCCGCGTCATCGCGATGGCGCGCGCCAGATGCGGATGGCGATCGAACCGCTTGCACAGCTTACGGAAAATATCCGGGAGTTCGTCGGGCGAGGTGAAAGGAATGTAACTGAAGACGTTGTCCTCGATCCATTCGCCGGCCGCCGCGAACAGCTCCGCGCGGGTCTTGAAGTGGCGATAGATGGTTCGCTCGGCCACCTTCGCACGTTTGGCCACTGCGGCCATGGAAATGTCGTCGGCCGCTTCATCCTCCAGCGTCTCGACGAACGCCGCAACGATGCGCTGCCGCGTCATCTCGGCATATTCATCGCGGAGGTTGGCGACCTGTCGCTTTGCTGCACTCATGTCATAAGTCTGACACCAGTCGATTTGGTGGGTCAAGCCGAGACTTGAGGCACGCGGCGCCGCAACAATGTGCGTCGACATTCGCCGATCCAGCGAAATTGGCGGAGGACGTACCTTCATGTCGTCGTCCACCGCATCGCCGGTGCCGGCGACCCCAGGAAGGTCGGTCGGGTCGGCGCCAAGGCGCTGAACGCAGTGCCGAGCATTCCTGCGATCGGCCTCGTGCTGGTCCTGTCGGTCGACTGGTTCATCGGCATGGCCCGCGCCGTCGGCAACTTCATCGGCAATTGCGTGGCGACGGTCGTCGTCGCCGCCTGGGAAGGCGACCTCGACCACGCCAAGACAGCCGAGGTTCTCGAAGCGGCGAGCCGGTGGACTTGACGGCGGGCTAGCAGTCGCCCCACTGGAGGAGCGGCGTTCCGTACGCCCTCCTCCAGACCGACAGGAAGCGCGGAAACCAGGAATGCGCCACCGCGCCCTTGTAGGCCCAGGTGCGATATTTCAGGCCCTGCTCGGAGATCAATTCCTGATAGCCCCCGTGGACTTCGGTCGCGGTGCGAATGTCCTTCAAGATTCCTTGCGCGCAGGCGCGATAGGTTTCGCAGCCGGAGACTTCGTCGAAGTCCAGCATGCGATCCGCGAACTCGACATTGAATGTCGGCCAGGACGAGCGCCCCTGATAGGCCGGCGCCGCGATCTTGTGGATCATCTTGTTCCGCGGATTATCCGTCGAGACGAAGAAATGGAACGTGCTGGGGATGCGGAAGCGCGGCTCGGCGATGATCAGGTCCGTCGTAGCCGCGAATAGCGCTCGCTCACTCGCATCGTTCATGTCCCAGAAGCCGCGATGCACGCCGACGAAATCGAGCGAGACCAGGGACGCAGGCGTGCCCGCCGGGCTATCCAGCGAATGCCTGACATAGCCGTCTTTGCCGAACAAGCGCAGCAGGCCCGCCTTGTACGCTGCGAGGTCGCGCCCGAGCAGCCGCTTCAGCTCGGTTTCATCGAGGATTCCGAGCTGCACGCTCCATGTGAAGGTCGTATAGACGCAAGCGTTGGTGACGAAACGCCGGCGCTCGGCGCGGGTGTCCGTCGCCGCAGAGCGTGGTCCGCTGGCGTCACAGAGCGGATATCTGGCGCCGTCGGCATCGAACGGCTCGAGCTCGCTTGCGAGCTTGAGGATCGCGCGCTTCAGATCGCCGCTGTATTCGGCCAGCAACAAACGGCCGGCATGCGCGCATTGCGACATCGCCAAATAGGACGATGCCCGCTTCTCGGCCGACAGCATCTGCTGGAGGCCAGCGAGAATGCCGAGCAGGGTATCCGACGGACGCGAGAAATAGTTCACGCCGAGATATCGGCCGCGCCCCGCCGGGACGATGGTCGTGGTGACGACGTCGGCGCGAACCGCCTCCAGCAACAGACGAACGCTCCTTTCGAGCAGATGCACCCGGCGTACCGCATCCTGCGCATCCATGATGGTCTCGGGGTCGAGGACATCGGGGTAGAACCAGGCGAAGTCGCGCGGGTAATAGGCAGAGGCGTGCGGCGCGCCCGTGACGAGGAAAGCCTCGGTCACTGAAAACGCGCTGTCCATCGAGTGCCGGTAAAGGTCCTCGATTGCCGACAGCGAAGGATGCGATTGTCTCAGGAACCGGTCGCCGAGAAAATTGACCGCCTGAAGAGCGTTGGCGACGAAGGTCGCGGCCGCGCCGTGGTAGAATCGGTTTCGACGATGTGATGGCAAGGAAATATCGCTGTCCATATACGCCCGATGTTTCGTGGTCCCGGCGACGACCACCATTTCGATCGTGACTGATTCGTGTCTCAGACCGATGACGTGCGGGTTACGAGCCGTCAGCTGTCTCCGGCGCTCGCCTCCCGCGGCCTGAAATTCTCGATCACCCGGAGCAGCACCCGCGCGCCGGCGTCGGCGTCCGCGAGCTCGACATGCTCGTCCGGATGGTGGCTGATGCCGCCGCGGCAGCGGACGAAAATCATGCCGACATCGGCGATGTCGATCATCGCCATGCCGTCGTGCCCCGCCCCGCTTGGCAGCTCGAAGACGGAGAAACCTTCCGCTGCGATCGCCCGCGCAATCTGATCCTTCAACCAGGGCGCGCAAGGCGCGGTGCGGTTTTCATGAGTGACATCGAGTTGAAGCGCCAGATGCCGGCGCTTTGCGATCGCCTCGATCTGCCTGACGACGTCGGCCACCGCGCGCTTGCGATGCATGTCGGTCGGCGCGCGCATGTCGATGGTGAACGACACCTCGCCCGGAATGACGTTGGTCGCCCCCGGCCTCGCCTGGATGTAGCCGACGGTGCCGACCAGGCCGCCCTTGTCGGTGCGGCAAAACTGCTCGATCGCACCAATGCATTCGGCCGCGCCCGTGAGTGCATCGCGGCGCAACGCCATCGGCACGGTGCCGGCGTGCCCGGCCATCCCGGTCAACCGCGCGGCCAGCCGTGTCGCGCCCGCGATCGCGGTGACGACACCGACAGGCAGGTTCTGGGCTTCGAGGACCGGGCCCTGCTCGATATGGAGCTCGAGATAGGCCAGCAGTTCCCGCCGCGTCCGCGCCGCCGCGCCGATATGATCGGGGTCGAGGCCGAATGTGACGAGCGCATCGCGCATCGTCACGCCGTCGCGGTCGCGCGTGTTCAGGACGCTCTCGTCGAAGGTGCCAGCCAATGCGCGGCTGCCGAGCAGCGTTGAAGCGAAGCGCACGCCCTCCTCGTCGGCAAAGCCGACCACCTCGATCGCAAACGGCAGACGCTTGCCGTGGCGATTGAGCTCGGCAACGCAAGCGATCGCCGTAATCACACCCAGCGGCCCGTCCCACTTGCCGGCGTCGCGCACGGTGTCGTAATGCGAGCCGAGCATCAGGCAGGGCGCGCCCGGCCGCTCACCTTCGTAGCGGCCGCAGACATTGCCGATCGCATCGAAATGCGCGCTCATGCCGGCCTCACGCATCCAACCGAGAATGACGTCCGAAGCCGCGCGCAACTCCTTCGTGAGAAAGACGCGGGTGAGCTTGCCGTCTTCCTCCGAAATCGTCGCGAGTTCATTGATGCGACGCGCGATCTCTTCGCCGAGCGACGCATGTTGAACGGCCGTACCAGCACCCATGTCGATCAAGCTTTCCATCGTAGAGACCCGCGCAGCGGTCGCAACGACCATCGATACAAGTTCGGTGCCAGCAAAATCAGCCAGCCAGCGCCGCTTCAAGCCAGCGCGTGGTTAGCATGAATGCGGGGGCCGGCCGACCATTCGGCCTGCGTGGGCGCACCTGAGAGACGGTTAAAGCTGCTTAACTCCATTGCATACAATCAAAAGATACTGCTTAAATTTTAAGCTGATAGTTTCCTACCCAGAAATTCAGCAATGATCATATGTGATATTTTTCAGCTACTTAACTGAGAATGCCTCCCCCATGATCTCTGGCACGAAGCTTGCGACATCCTGTTCCGGGCTCCGCCAGACCGGCGCAGCCG